>CAMHEL010000060.1 GCA_946184125.1 uncultured Prevotellaceae bacterium | reverse complement strand
AACGCAATGAAGCTTGCTTCGATTGCTGAGGTGCCGCCGACATTCAAGCGAAGCTATAAATGTCGTGCAAACCGAACGCAATGAAGCTTGCTTCGATTGCTGAGGTGCCGCCGACATTCAAGCGAAGCTTAATTATGAATTATGCATTATGCATTATGAATTATCTTCAATTCTCACTTGTACAAAAAGCGCTTGATGCTCATTTTCGGAGTTTTTTCAAAAGGCACATCCATCAGTTCCACTTTGTGTATCTGGCTGTACCCAGGAAGCGACTTGTTGGCTGTGGAGCGAATCAGTTCCGGGATGCCTTTTCTTTCTTCCTCGTTCATCTCCTCGGGGAAATCGGGATACACCAAAGCCACGATTTTCCTGTTGCGCTCCACGACGAGTGCTTCTACCACATACGGGCATCCCGTCAGCACGGCTTCCAGTTCCTCTGGATAGATGTTCTGTCCGGAAGAGTTAAGGATCATCGATTTGATACGCCCGCGGATGAAGATGTTGTTATCGTCGTCTATCAGACCGAGGTCTCCGGTTCTGAACCATCCGTCGTCGGTGAATGCCACGGCATTTGCTTCTGGGTTTTTGTAATATCCCACCGTGAGGTTTTGACCTCTTACCTGTATTTCTCCGGCAACGCTCTTCGGGTCATCGGAGTCAATTCTTAATTCGTGAACAGGTTTTCCGCAGGAGCCAGGCACAAAATCCGTCCACCATTCCCATCCCAGCAATGGGCAAGCCTCCGTCATGCCATATCCCACGGTAAATGGCAGGCGCATCCTGCAGAAACATTGCTCCACCTCGGGTTTGAGTGGTGCGCCTCCCATGATGAAGCATCGCACACGGCCGCCGAAAGCCGACATTATCTTTTTCTTCACGATGGTGTCGACCAGTTTTCTGGCAAATGGTATGGAGAAACTCCACTTCAGTTTCTCCATCGCCGGCTTGATGGATTTGGCATACACCTTCTCCATCACCAGTGGCACCGTGACCACCATGTAGGGCTTCACTTCCTGCATTGCCTGAAGCAGGATGGTTGGCGTGGGCATCTTGCCAAGGAAGTAGACCGTGACACCATCGACATTGGGATGGATGAACTCGATGGCCAGACCGTACATGTGCGCCATGGGGAGCATCGAGATGATGGTTTCGCCCGGGCGGTTGGGGAAATGGCTGTTGCTGAATTCATCGGTATCCGACAATGCACCATAGGTGAGCATCACCCCCTTGGGGTTGCCCGTCGTCCCCGACGTGTAGTTGATGATGGCCAGTTTATCCATATTGTTGGTGGCAAAAGACACATTCGCGGGCTCCAAGCCATGTGGATAGCGGCGTGCGAAGGCCTTCTCCCGGTTGTTCCATGCCTTTGCCAGTTTCTCCTCCCTATGCCACAGCAAACTCCAGTCCTTGATATTGACGGCCGCCTTGAGCAGGGGCATCTGCTCGGGGTTCAACTTTCTCCAGATGTCCTCGTCGGTGAAGAGCAGCACACTGTCGGAGTGGTGCGTCAGGGCGGTGATGCTGTTGGGGTGGAAGTCTGCCAGGAGCGGCACTGCCACACATCCATTGACATTGATGTCCCAGAAAGCAATCGCCCACCGTGCTGAATTGCGTGCGCAGATGGCTATTTTGTTGCGCTTGGTGATACCAGCTTCGCCAAGGAACAGCCGGAACTGCTCGATGTTCATAGCCAAATCTGCATAGGTGAATGAGTCGCCTTTGTAGTCGCACAGCGCCTTCTGGTTCCAATGTTCACGAATTGTCTCCTCAAGTTTTTTAAGATAGTGTTTCATCGCTTATCAATAAATAAATTTGACAATGCCCAGCATATAATGCCACGAGACACAACTGAATCTACAAGCAACAAGCGAGGAAAATGGCGGCGAAATACGTCATAATCCCCACGATTACTGCATTTTGCCTGGGGTGAAAGGATACTGACTGATAAAATATGGTTGCAAATTTAGTAAAAAGTTTTTTATTTTACGAATATATCGCCTTGGATTTATCAGAAAAAACTCATCTGTTGTTCGTAAATCAAAAAAAATGACTATTTTTGCAGAAGAATTGCACTCTAACATACCTTGACGGTCTGTATACCGATAACTTGGACCATGATGAGGATAGAGGAAGCCAAATCCATTTCACATTTTTATTGAATTCTTACGTTATCTAATATACACCATTCAATGGATGCACAAGAAGTATTGAAAGCCGTCAGAGAAGGGACGATGTCGGTGGAAGAAGCCGAGGCTTTTTTCCGCCGAAAGCCTTTCGAGGACTTGGGCTTCGGGAAGGTGGACGTTCACCGAAAACTGCGCACGGGAGCAGCCGAGGTGGTGTTCTGCACCGGCAAGGCCGACGACCATTTGCTAAGACTGTTTGAGCAGATTCTCGCCCACGAGGGCGAAGTCATGGGCACCCGTGCCACCCCCCAGCAGGCAGAGTTGGTCAAGGCACGCTTTCCTGAAGCTGTCTATGACCCGCTGTCACGTATCCTGAAGATAGAGAAGGCAGACAAACAGCAAAAAGGTATGGTATGCGTATGCACTGCCGGTTCGGCCGACATGCCTGTGGCCGAGGAAGCGGCACTGACGGCAGAGTTTCTGGGCAGCAGGGTGCATCGCGTCTATGACGTGGGCGTGAGCGGACTGCACCGACTGTTGGCAAAACTGGACGAGATACAGGATGCCAACTGCATCGTAGCAGTGGCAGGCATGGAAGGCGCACTGGCCAGCGTGATAGGCGGGCTGGTGAGCAAACCGGTGCTCGCCGTGCCCACCTCTGTGGGCTACGGCGCCAGCATGCATGGTCTGTCGGCACTGCTCACCATGCTCAACTCGTGTGCCAACGGCATCGCCACACTGAATATCGACAATGGTTTCGGGGCCGGCTACATGGCTTCGCAAATCAACCTCGCCATTTGCAAAGGAGACCACCATGGATAAGAAACTATATTTGGAATGCTATTCGGGCATCAGCGGCGACATGACCGTCGCTGCCCTGCTCGACCTTGGAGCCGACGCCGATGTGCTCGGCCAGGCACTGAAAAGCCTGCCACTCACGGGGTTTGAGACACGCATCAGCCGTGTCGTCAAGGCTGGGATAGATGCTTGCGACTTCAACGTCATCCTGGAGCACGACAACCACGACCACGACATGGAATATCTGCATGGCGACGGTCACCATCACCATCATAAGCTGTTTTTCCTCAACTGGTTTCACCACCACCATCACGACCACGACCACGCCCATCTGCACACGCATCTGCACTCGCATGGCCACAGTCATGAGCATGGCCATGGCCATGAGCACCGGGGACTGACCGACATCGTGGAGATACTGAATGGGAGCGCACTGACCGACAGGGCAAAAAAGTTGGCCATCAGGATATTCCAAATCATCGCCGAGGCCGAGAGCAAGGCCCATGGACTACCCATCGATGAAGTTCATTTCCATGAAGTGGGCGCGGTGGACTCCATCGTCGACATCGCAGCCGTTGCCGTATGCCTCGACAACCTGAACATCACCGAGGTGATTGTACCGGTGCTCTACGAGGGCACGGGCACCGTGCGCTGCCAGCATGGCGTGCTGCCCATACCCGTTCCCGCCGTGGTCAACATCGCCGACGCCCACGGGCTCGACCTCACCATCACATCATCCAAGGGGGAGTTCGTCACACCCACGGGAGCCGCCATCGTGGCTGCCATACGCACAAGCACCACGCTACCCCCCAGCTTCAGGATAGCGAAGACAGGCATCGGAGCAGGAAAGCGCAACTACGGCCGCCCAAGCATGCTAAGAGCCATGCTCATAGAGGAGACCACAACATCGGCAGCTACCGACACGGGAAAGCAGAACGCCGCACCATCGCTGAAGGAACAGCCGGTCACAAGGCGTGACGACGAAATCGTGAAACTGGAGACCAACATCGACGACTGCACGGGCGAAATGATGGGATATGTGATGCAGCGGCTGCTGGATGCCGGGGCACGCGACGTGCATTACCATCCCGTGTTCATGAAGAAGAACCGACCCGGCTACCAGTTGAATGTCATCTGCAAGGAAGAACAGCGGGAGGTACTCCAGCGCATCATCTTCGAACAGACCACCACCATCGGCATACGAATCATGCGCATGGAACGCGCCGTGCTCACCCGAGAGGTGAGAAAGGTGCGTACCAGTCTGGGCGAGATGAGGGTGAAGGTGTGCAACCTGCCCGACGGCGGGGTGCGCTGCTATCCCGAATATGACGACGTGGCGGCAATGAGCAAGGCTTCGGGAAAGTCGTTCCTGGAGGTCTTCAACACCGTGTACAAGGAAGCCAACGGATAATCCCACCATGGACTACGAAGAGAAAAAACAGGCATTGAAGGCCTACTTGCATGAGCTCTGTCAGGACAATGTGATGGTGGCTTTCTCGGGGGGTGTCGACAGCAGTCTGTTGCTCTCGCTCTGCTGCGAGGCTGCCAAGGAGAACGGCACGAAGGTGACAGCCATCACCGTGCAGACACGCCTGCACCCACATGGCGATGCCGACATTGCCCGACGTGTGGCGGAAGAGGCAGGAGCCCGCCATGTGGTCATTCAGCTCGATGAGCTGGATGCCGCCGACATCCGCATGAATCCCAAAGACCGCTGCTATCGCTGCAAGCGCCTGATTTTCGGCGAACTGACGAAAAAAGCCAAAGAACTGGGTATCACATGCGTGATAGAGGGCACCAACAGCGACGACCTGCAGGTTTACCGCCCTGGCATCAGAGCATTGGCGCAACTGGGCATACTCAGTCCGCTCGCCAAACAGGGCTTCACCAAGGACGATGTCCGGCGGATGGCTCAGGAGATGGGATTGTCGGTGGCAAAAAGGGCCTCCACCCCATGCATGGCCACCCGATTCCCCTACAACACCCGCCTGGACTACGAACAGATGAACCGCGTAGACGAAGCGGAGACCTGGTTGCGTGGCCAGGGATTCTATAATGTGCGCCTCCGCGTGCATGGCGACACGGCACGTCTGGAAATCGATGCCGACGACATGAGCCGCCTGCTCACGATGAGGGAGACCGTGGTGGAGCGGGTGAAGGCCATGGGGTTCGACTATGTCACGCTCGACTTGGAAGGTTTCCGCAGTGGCAGCATGGATGTGCACATAAATGTAACAAATGGAAATGCCACTTCATAAAAATCACGTAACGAAAGAAATGTCACCTCATAAAAATCAGAATTAACAGAACACACCAAAAACATGCACATGGCAGATGCTTTGGTTTCCACCGCAGTGGCTGGAACCATGTATGCCTGTTCGGCTATAGCCGCAGGCTATTCGCTCAGGAAGGTGAAGACCGATGAACTCAACCACAAGGTACCGCTCATGGGGGTGATGGGTGCATTCGTCTTTGCCACCCAGATGATTAACTTCTCCATACCAGGCACAGGCTCGTCGGGACATCTCACCGGAGGCATGATGCTGAGTGCCCTTCTCGGCCCAGAGGCGGGTTTTCTCACCATGACCGCCGTGCTTGCCATCCAGTGCCTGCTGTTTGCCGATGGCGGACTGATGGCTCTGGGCTGCAACATGTGGAACATGGGCTTCTATGGATGTTTCGTCGGCTATCTCATCTGGACCGCCTTCATGCGCCGTGGCATGAGCCGTGGGCGCATCATCGCCGCCTCGCTGACAGGATGTGTACTGGCATTGCAACTGGGGGCGTTCTCCGTCACGCTGGAGACACTGGCCTCGGGCATCACCGAACTGCCCTTTGCGGTGTTCCTCGGCTTCATGCAGCCCGTCCACCTCGCCATCGGACTCGTCGAGGGGATGATAACGGCTGCTGTGCTGCTGTTTGTCTTCCAGACCCGTCCACAACTGCTCCATGGCTATGGGCAAAACGAAGGGGGACAAATGAAAACACCTGCTGTGGTTGCCATACTGGCGGCTACTGCGGCGGTCACAGGCGGTTTTCTCTCGCTGTTTGCCTCCTCGCACCCCGATGGACTGGAGTGGTCGATAGAGAAGGTGACAGGCAGCACCGAACTGGAAAGCGCTTCCCCACTGCACCTGTGGGCAGCACGCATTCAGGAGAGCCTGGCACTGTTGCCCGACTATGACTTCACGGCTGGCACCAATGGCATAGGCACATCCTTCTCGGGCATAGTGGGCGCCAT
Source organism: uncultured Prevotellaceae bacterium (assembly GCA_946184125.1). Lineage (GTDB taxonomy): Bacteria > Bacteroidota > Bacteroidia > Bacteroidales > Bacteroidaceae > Prevotella. The sequence continues at coordinate 16,519 of CAMHEL010000060.1, read as the reverse complement.
ACTGGTGCTGCTGGTCTGCTTCGCCGTCTGCTTCGTCGTCAAGGCCATGAAAAAAGTTGGGAAATGAACACAACAGAAAAAAGCAAATAAATGAACAGTACAGACCGTGCGATAATAGAGCTTCATGCCATCGACCGGGAGGCCAGCGCCGACGGATGGCTGCAGGCCTTGCACCCCGTGGGCAAGTTGCTCGTCACACTGGTCTATCTTGTGGTGCTGCTCTCGTTCGGCAAATACGACTTGACGGGAGTGCTCCTGATGGGGACTTATCTGGTGGTGCTCATGATGATGGGCGGCGTGTCGCTGTGCCTCATGGGCCGCAGACTGTGGCCGATGCTCCTGCTGGTAGGCATGATAGGCGTGGCCAACCCCTTTTTCGACCGGCAGCCTCTGTTCGGCGTGGGTGGGATGACGGTCACAGGCGGCATGGTCTCCATGCTCACACTCATGCTCAAAGGCCTGTTTTCCATGTCAGCCGCCTATCTGCTGATTGTCACCACCACCATGGACGACATCTGCCACGCACTCAGGTGCCTTCGTGTGCCCGCCATCATGGTGACCGTGCTGATGCTGGTCTATCGCTACCTTGTCGTGCTGCTCAAGGAGACGAGCCGGCTCAGAGCAGCCTACTCGATGAGGACTCCCGGGCAGAGGGGCATACATTTCAAGGTGTGGGGCAGCATGGTGGGACAACTCCTGCTCCGCAGCATCGACAGGGCGGAGGTGGTATATGCGAGCATGCAGCTCCGTGGCTTCCAGGGTGAGTTCAAGCCGCGGCACGACACGCCACCAAGATGGTCGGACTATCTGTATGCACTCGCATGGATTGTATTGTTTTTCGTTATCAGATGTCTATGAACGCGTTGGAGATAGAGCATCTTTCCTTTGCCTACGACGATGAGCGGGGAAAGCCAGGACTGCAGGTGCTGCGCGACATCAACCTCAGCGTTGAGGAAGGTGAAAGCGTGGGGCTGGTGGGTGCCAACGGTGTGGGGAAAAGCACACTGTTGAAAATCATCTGTGGCCTGCTGCCACTGAAGGAGGGAAGCATCAGCGTGGCCGGACTGCCACTGAACAAAGCCAACCTCAAAAGCATCCGTCAACTGATGGGCTATGTGTTTCAGGACTCCGACAGCCAACTCTTCATGAGCACCATCTACGAGGACGTGGCCTTCGCACCCCGCAATTACGGCTTCAGCCGTGAGGAAACGGAGAAGATGGTGATGGCGGCCCTGCACCAGGTGGGACTGGAGGACAGTCGCGACAAACAGGTCTACAAACTGTCGGGGGGTGAGAAGAAACTGGCCAGCATCGCCACGGTGCTTGCCATGCAGAGCAGACTGATGCTCCTCGACGAGCCTACCGTTGGCCTTGACCCCCGCAACCGCCGCCGACTCACCAAGGTGCTCAACGACCTGCCCTGCGCCAAACTCATCTCCAGCCACGACCTCAACTTCGTCGAAGACACTTGCCAACGTGTCGTCCTGCTCGCCGACAAAGGGATAGCCGCCGCTGGCACACCCAGCGAAGTGCTGCACAACCCGTCGCTGCTCGAAAGACACGGACTGTAGATGCATACACCAACAGCAAAGCACACCCTTGCCTCGGCAACCAGAATACAAGACATAAAGACACAACCTAAGACTGACTTCAATCTCCCAAAAAATGAAACAAACTGCTATCTTACTTTTCTCATTGGCAACACTGTTCTCTGCGCCACTTCGTGGAGCAGATGTCGTATGGTTCGACGGACAACATGCTGTGACCTACCAGGTCGTAGGGCATACAGACCCTGTGGTGCGAATGGCCCTCCAGATGTTTTGTGAGGACATGCGGCAGGTGACCGGCCACAAAGCCATCGCCAGCAGGCATGCCACCATCCGCATTGAGCAGGGCAAGGGCTCTGACGACGGCTTCCGGCTGAGCGTCAACCGCCAAGGACAGATTGTGATACAGGGACATAACGGCAGGGGCACAGCATACGGCATCCTGGAACTGAGCCGCATGGCGGGGGTCTCGCCATGGGTGTGGTGGGGCGACGTCGTGCCCAGACGACGCCAACGGCTCACCATCGACAGCGCCTTCGCCATGGAGCACACACCCAGCGTGGCCTACAGGGGCATCTTCATCAACGACGAGGACTGGAGCACACGCAACTGGGCATGGAAAAACCATGAACCCACCGAGCAATATGGCACCATTGGACCCAAAACCTACAAAGCCATCTTCCAACTCCTCCTGCGCTTGCGCGCCAACACCATTTGGCCCGCGATGCATCCCGAGACGCCCGCTTTCTTCACCGTCAAGGGCAACAAGGAGATGGCCGACTCATGCGGCATACTCATCGGCTCCAGCCACTGCGAACCACTGCTGAGGAACAACGTGGACGAGTGGGACGCAAAACAGCGCGGCGCATACAACTACATCACCAACCGTGAGCAGGTGCAGCAATACTGGGCCGAACGGCTCCAGCAGGTGAAGGGCAGCGACGAACTGTTCACCATCGGCATGAGGGGCATCCACGACGGTTCGATGGAGGGCGTCAGCACCAAGGAGGAGAAACTGCAGGGACTGCAACAGGTCATCGACGACCAGCGCGAACTCATCCGACAGTATTACGACAAGCATGTGGAGCGCGTGCCGCAGGTATTCATCCCCTACAAGGAGGTGTTGGAAATCATGGAAAGCGGACTGCGCGTTCCCGATGACGTGACGCTGATGTGGTGCGACGACAACTACGGCTACATGACACGTCTCCCCGACGCCGAGCAGCAGAAACGAAGCGGAGGCGGTGGGGTGTACTATCATCTGAGCTACTGGGGCCGTCCTCACGACTATCTGTGGCTCACCACCACACAGCCCGGACTGCTGTGCCACGAGATGAGAACCGCCTACGACCACAACTGCCGCAAGGTATGGATTGTCAACGTGCACGACGTGAAAGTGGCGGCATACGACTTGGAGCTGTTTCTGGACCTGGCATGGGACATCGACCAAGTAGGGCCCACAACGCTGAACCAACATCTCGGGCGTTGGCTCAGCACACAGTTTGGCGAAGAAGCTGGCAAGCAACTCCTGCCTGCCATGCAGGGGTTTTACCGCCTCTGCAGCATCCGCAAGCCAGAGTTCATGGGTTGGACACAGGTGGAATTGTCCGACCGGAAAGCCTATCCTCAAGGCCGCTCACAGGTGGTCGACACCGAATTCTCACCCACGGAGTTCGGCGGTGAACTGCAGCGATACCTGATGGACTACGAGCATATATGCCTGGTGGTGAAGGAGGCCGAGGCCCTCATCCGCCCCGAACTGAAAGACGCCTTCTTCGCTGCCATCAAATATCCTGTCTATGCAGCCCGTGCCATGGCGGTGAAAATGCTCGAGTCGCAACAGGCGCGCTCAAAATACAAGGGACAGGCAGGCCATTCGGCAGAGGGACGCGAAGCGCCCATGATGCTGGCATCGGCACGTGCCGTGCAGGCTTACCGAGAAATCCAACAACTCACAGCCTACTACAACGACAGTCTGGCAGGCGGGAAGTGGAAAGGCCTCATGTGCATGATGCCACGCGACCTCAATGTGTTCAACCCACCCATTGTGCCTTACCTTCCGCCAGCCGATTCCCAACCGGGCTATGGCTTCTACCTCACCCATCCCGCGCTGCCCGACGATGCTTACGCCCGCAACGCCTGCCGCTATCAGTCGGCGACAGAGGGTGTGCAGACCATAGAGATGTTAGGCCACTCCATGAAAGCGGTCGCCATTCCCAAAGATGGCGAGGTGGTCTTCACATTCAACAAGGACAAAGAGGGCGATGCCGTGCTTTACACCGCCATGATACCCACACAACCCAGCGACAGGGGCGACCTGCGCTATCAAGTGACACTCGACGACCAGGAACCTGTGGTCATCTCGATGAAAGAGAAGTTCCGCTCCGACACGTGGAAACTGAATGTGCTGCGCGGACAGGCTCTCAAGGCCACGAACGTCAAAGTGAGCAAGGGAAAACATACGCTCCGCATCAAAGCCCTTGACGACCATATCATCCTCGACCAATGGATGATTGACTTCAAGCCCAACCGCAAATTCTACGTCATACCCACCATCCCTGAGTACACCCTATCACATAAAAAACAATAAATCACTTACAAGAACGATAGTAACAGATCATTTTGATTACCTACTTATCATAAACTGTTTGTATTTATGAACGAGAACGAAAACCACCATCTGCCATCCGAGAGCAATCCTATACCGACGGAAGAAAAGTACAGTCAACTGCCAGGCACTGATACTGAACAAGTTCCACCATCGCCAGAACTCGACGAAGAAGACGAAGAAAAGAAGCCCAAAGAGGGACTTTCCTTCAATTGGTTCAACCTGGTTTTAGGCGTGGCCATCTTTTTCTGGTTGTCTGATTCAGGTAATATATTATCTGATGATTTCTCTATTTATCCCTATCTTGCCATCGTGGTAATTGTTCACGAATTGGGGCATGTGATTATCGGCAAGTCATTTGGATGTATAATCAAAGAGATGCAGGTGTTCTTCCTCTCATTTATCAGCTACAAGCCAAAGAATGCCGAAGAAGGCAACTCATGGCGGAACATCACATGGAGCTTGGGGGTTCTTCCATTGGGGGGTGTCACCATATTCAAATCACGGGCATCAAGTGGTAAGGACAATGTGGCCTTATCATCAGACGGCGAGAGCGACTTGGCCTCGTCAGGCAGTGAGCAAAATACGTTCTCATCATCAGACGGCGAGAACGACTTGGCTTCGTCACCCTACATTGAAGACAAGGCAGCGTGGCAGCGTATGCTCATCTCTGCTGCAGGGGTGTTGTTCAATCTCGCCACATTCCTCATCATTTATCTGGCGATGCCGTATATGTCGGATGAATTATACGACTTATTGTGGCCGTTGATGTCATTGTCTCTCATATTGGCACTACTGAACATTCTGCCCATCTATCCGCTCGATGGTGGTGCAATCGTCTTCGCGCTGTACGAGATGATAACGGGCAAGAAGCCATCGTCGGGGTTCACCACGGTTTGCAGTTGGATAGGTTTAATCTTCATCATCCTTTTCTTCTGGGTATTCCCCGAGTGGCTTGGCGGCATCCTGGAAACCGTGTTTGGATGGCTCTTCTGATGAACACTTTCGAACTCTTCGTGTAGAGGCCGTGTCGAAATGAGTGGAGTGCGCCCTCACGACCAAAATGCCCCACTTACTTTCGGAAACACCATGCATGGTGTCTCTACACGATGAGTTCGAAAGGATAACCTTTGTCATGCTCGGAGATCACGACCTCCTTAGTTAGCACCGCTGATTGAAGCTCACGCACCCATACCATTTAATGAGAGATAATGATAGATAGATTAAATAGTCCTAAAAATCAATAAGTTACAAACCCTACTCCTACCCTTGATGGGAGGGGAGTGCCTAACGGCTCTCGGCAAAAAATTCGGACTTTTGAAGTGGGCTCAATCTTTAATCTTCAACAATATCCTCGTAGCGCATCAGGTAAGTGTCATATTGGGTTTCAAAAGGATGGTATGGCGAAGGAACGGCGGATGGCGTGACGAATAAGTCTTGCAGCAGTTTTGGGAGAGAATCCTTCTTGACTCGGTAGAGCATGAATTCGCCCTGGACTGTTCCCAAGTCTTTTGCGATGACGGGGAAAGCGGTGCGTGCGAATTTGGGACCCTGCCCCGACACTGCCGCATTCACGGTGACAACGATGCCACGGTCGGTTTGCTCGAAACTCACGTCACCCTGACGACAGACGAGGAGCAATCCATTGCCGTCCGCGTCGGTCAACAATGCGGCATCCACGCCCCTGCGGTTTCCCTCAAAATAGAGGTCGCCTTGTTGCATCGCCCAGAAGCCATAGTGATTGGCACGGCACCGGCCAGGATAACTTGGCATCGGTCCATAGCCCATCCACTGCACACGGTCGATAGCCGACTGGAGGAGGAAGGCCACACCAAGTTCTGACAGGAATGTATCCGTGGTGTCGGGTGTGAGCGAGAACGTGCAACGCATGGCATTGCCGACAGGCACCATACGGATGTCGGAGTCGATTTTTCCCGTTCCTTTAGGTGTGGGGTGAAGCAGATATCGCTCCAGTCGTTTGTCGCCCACTTTCAGTCGCTCTGCCATCGTGGCTTTTCGGCCTGCGCGTATCAGTGGTCCGTCCTGCACCATGGCCATGGGGTCGCCACTTGGTTCGTCAAGGGAGGCGGTGATCCTATCATAGGCCGAGAGACAACCCCCATCAGCAGAAGGGCGCACGGGTATCGACTGCTGAAGGAAAACAAGTCCATGGGCATCCATCAGCCTGCAATGGAGCAGACAGGTTTTCCGACCGTCCGGAGATGAAGGCAGCGATAAATCATATACGGTAGACTGATGGGGCGGGCACGCTGCGGAGAACATTCCCCGTGCGATGGTGTCACGGTCTTCGGTATAGGTCCATTGGAAGCGCACCTCGTCTTTCAGGTCGACGAAGTCATAACGGTTGTGTATGTCGAGGCGCAGCGACGTTCCTGTGGCGACCAACATGCTGTCGGCCACGAAGGCACGGGCATAATTGCGCTGAAGCTCATAATAGTTGGGGAGCGGGGTGCGGTCGGCATAGAGCAGGCCGTCGGTGCCCTTGTTGCCCCACATCTCAAAGCCGCCTTCCTTCGAGGTGAAGACGCGCTCCTCATAACCATAGCGGTCGGTCATTTTCGCGTGGAAGGGCATGCCCTGGTCTACCCATTCCCACACGCTGCCACCGGCTATGCCAGGCGTGCGCTCGATGATTTCCCACTGCCGGTCGTGGTCCTCAAATGAGATGCCGAGGGTGTGGCAATACTCGGTGAAGATGACGGGGCGGTCGAGATGCTGGTAGAAACCGGCTATCTGACCTGTGGTGGGATAATGGGGCGTATAGATGGAGACCGGCGCAGGGAAGCCCTTGGCCTTCTCACCCTCGAAGAATTTTCGGAAATAGCTGCCCACCTGCGGATAGCAATAAGGACGGGTGGGGTCGAGTTTTTCCTTCACATAGTTGCCCAACGTCACACAGATGTCGGTGAGGGGATTCTCGTTACCCAGGCTCCATATCAGCACCGAGGGGTGGTTCTTGTCGCGGCGTATGGTGGCTTGGGCACGCTGTTGGAGCACCGGATAAAAGACAGGGTCGGAAAGATGCTTGTCGCCAAAGCCGAAGGGCACCTCGTCGATGATGTAGAAGCCTAACGAGTCGGCCAACTCATAAAACCGGGGCTCGCGAGGATAGTGTGAGGTGCGGATGTAGTTGACCGAGGCTTCTTTCATCAGCTTCATATCGCGGAGGATGCTGGCCTCGTCAATCACCTTGACGGTGCTGGGGTCGGTGGAATGGCTGGTCACGCCGCGCAACTTGATGGGCTGGCCGTTAAGTTTCAGGATGTTGCCATCGATGGTCAGTTCACGGAAGCCGAACTTGTGTTCGAAAGTCTGCAGCGTTTTCCCTTTTTCTGTCAAGGTGGTGCGGAGGGTATAGAGGTAGGGAGTCTCTGCGGTCCACAGATGTGGTTGGTCTACCTTAGTCGTTCCCACCAAGCGTCCTTGGGCATCGAGTATCTCATGGGTCACTGTCGTGTTCTTGGTGGCACGGGCGACTTCCGTGTCGACATTCACCTCGCCGTTGTTTTTGGTGGTGATGGTGAGGTCGCTCAGATGGGTGTCGGGAACGGCCATCAGGGTCACGTCGCGGAAAATACCGCTGGGTGCCCAGTCGTCGTTGTAGTCGAAATCGCTGCCCGAAAAACTGGTGATGACCCGCATGGCCAACTGCTGTTGTGCTTTCCATCCCTTGCCTTTGTGTTTCGTGGGGACGAGATAGTCGGTGATGTCGAAAAGGGCGGTGTTGTAACCCGAGTACCAGGAGTCGACATAGTGGTCGTTAATCCACAGGTCGTAGCCATAGAGCACGCCATCCAGACGCAGCACGATGCGCTGCCCTTTCCACGCTTCGGGTACGGTGAATGTGGTGCGATAGTAGCCTGTCAGCGAACCCGCACTGTCGTATTTCGGCAGGCAGAGTCCATAGGCTTCCCAGCATCCCGGCACGGGGATTTTGCTCCAGCTGTCGTCCAAGGCAGGAATGGCCTGATGGAGACTCCCCTCGGCACAGGCCACGATTTCTCCAATCACTTTGATATCCCACTCCCCGTTCAGGCTCTTCTTCATGGCTGGGTCGGTGACGGGGAGGATACCATGAAAAGCATCAGGCACCTGTGCCGACAGGGTCATGGCAAGCGCGAGGAGCCACGACAGGCAGCATGCTCTTCTCGTCATAGTTTCTTGTATTTGAGGTCGATTTTTGTGTATTTGCGCTCTTTCTGATTGTTCCAGTGCTCCATCAGTCCGAGGGGTTGCTCCAGCGGTTTCCCGTCTTGCTTGTAAGTCGTGCCACTGGGAGCATGGGGTATTGATGCAGCCTCCCTGAGGTATTCGTCGCAATAGTCAAGGCTTCCGAACTCCGGCCATTCACCTATCAGGATGTCCATGCCCACGGCATCGCAAGCCACTTCGTCCTGAGAGACGATGAGCGAGCAGGCCCAGTCGCCATTGAACGGCTCTTTCTGCCATTTGGGTGCTGGTGGCCCATTCACGTCGCGCGAACCGTAGGTGCCGTCGATGAGGAAGAGCAACGTCTTCTGCCCCATGTCCTTATGTGCCATCCAGTCCACGAAGGTCTTGTAGCCCGGCTTTCCGTGGCGTTTGTCCTGACTGATGTTGTTGTGGGCATTCTGGCGCCACAGCAGGTTGATGTCTGTTGCCCCATACCAATTCTTTGAGGTCAGGGTGACGCCGGGTCCGGTGTGTGTCTTCAGCAGTGCGCTGTTGATGAGGTAGTCGGCATCCACGATGCACTTCGCCAGTCCTCGTGCCATCTTGCCATTGTCTGTCGAATAGACAATCTGGTCGGGATAGTACTCGCATTTCTGACGGCCATCGCCCCCGATGTTGTCGATGAGCACGACCTTTGGGAACTCCCTGTGCACTTTGTCGTAGATGGAGTCGGTGATGGCACGGCTTGGCTCGCAGAGCACGATATCCTCCTGACGTACGCCTGCGTCGCGAACCATCGAGCGCACCAATGCCAATGTGACGAAGGGCGAGGAGTTCAGTTCCACCGTGTCACGATGGGTGATGGCATTGTTGATGTTCAGTTTCACGGCTATCTTCTCACCTTTCTTATAGCCACGGTTGCCCCGATGGTGCTGTTTGTTGAAATGCCTGAAGAGTGCCTTCCATGCCTTTTGCGGTGTGGGCTCGCCCGTCAGTTGCACCACGGCTTCACGCACCATGGCATCGGCCTTCTGCTGGTCGTTCCAGCGGTCTTCCACCCACAGTCCGGTCCTGCCGTCCCATTTCGCCACACCCGGACTGTGAATCCATGCCACACGGCCGGGGTGTATGCCGAGACCGGTGCCTATCGGCTCGTTGGGACCTAAGAAGAGCCTTGGCGACTTGGGATTGAAATCGCCGAAGAACAGGCGGTCGCGGTTGACGGGGTCGCCAAGCAGCTGGATGGTGGTGGAGGGGCCGAGGTCGGGCTGGCGCCATGCCTTCAGCTGCCACACCAGTTTTCCGTCCTTGTCCACCTCGATGGCCTGAACAGGTGCGTTGGCCGTGTCCATCGGCACCTTGTTCCACTCGTTATACCAGTTGTTGATGATGTGCCCGCCATCCTTCAGGCGCACGGTCTTTTGGGGTTGGGTCACGCCATAGTCGGTGGTGTTCAGTTCCCACACGGTCTGCCCGCGGCGGTTGATTTCCTGTATCTTTCCCTTACGCCCGGTGATAAGCAGGTTGCCGGTCTTCGGCATCTCCTGCACACTCCAGGGCAGCATGTCGCCCCATCGGTCCACCTCCTTCCCGTCGCTTGTGAACTCATGGATGCAGCCCATACCCATGTTGGCTACCAGCAGTGTGCCGCGACTGGAGAGCCGGGCATTGCGGAACTGCCCGTGAACGGAGCCTTTTTCGTTGATGGGCAGCACAAATTCCCTGACGATGCGGCAAGCGGGTATTTCCATGACCACCACTTTTGCCGGTTTGCCATTCTGAACGAACACCACATGGTTTCTGCCGATGGGCTGGATGGTGTGTATCTCTGTGCCCTCTGGCGCCTCATAGCTCCACAGGGTCTCACTGTCTTGCGTGACTTCTGCCACGCCATACTGATGTGCCACCAGCACATGACCGTCGGACATCAGTATGGCATCGCTTATCTCACCACGTTTCAACCGGTCGTCATAACTCCAGCCTACCTGTCCGTCCTTCACGATGAACATACGCCGCTGCTTGCTCTGCCCTGCATAGAAGAAGTCGTGCCTTGCGAGACTGGTATCCACCTCCTGCGCCAGGGCTCCACACATGGCCGTCACTATCAGGCCGAGTGCAAGATATATTCTTTTCCTCATTGTTGATTCCTTTGTTTTCCCAAGATGTGGTCTGTGAATATGGTGAACGAAAGCACCAGTTTCGTTTGCAAAGATAAGATTTTTTAAATAAAGGCCACATCTCCCGATGCAGCCTTTATTCGTTAACATCAATAAACCACTAAGTATAAATATAATTTTAACTAAAAATGTGTTGGTTAATAGCCATTGTTCTGCCATGCCTTCTTGTCGGCATCGCTCAGGTTGGTGCCGTCAGGATTCTGCAGGGTGTCGATGAATTTCTGCGGAATGGGGCGGTAGTTATGGCGGTCCTGGATGTTGGGGGCTGCCTCGGGGTTGAATGCCTTGGCACGTTTCACAAGCAGGTTGGTGCGTGCCAACTCATCCCAGCGGTTCCACTCGCCCAACAGCTCGCGTGTGCGCTCATTGAAGATGAAGTTCAGCATGCGGTCGTAGTCGCCAGTGGCTCCAATGGCTGCCAACACGGCCTCATCCTCGGCAGGCAACTGCGTGTAGCTGGCTATCTGCAGGTTGCTGGCATCGGTGGTCTCCTCTATACCTGTCGACAGGTAATAGGTGTTGGTATGGGTCATCGATGCATAATAGGCCTCGGTGTTGTTCAGGGTCTTGCCGGCGAAGTCCTTGTTCTTCTTCACGGTCGTAGCCGTGGCTGTGGAGTTGTCTTTGTCGCCACCGTCGGCTTTCAGGAAAGCCATGGAACCGTCGGTGTAGTAGCTGCGGTCCTCACCCTTCTTCCACTGGCCGCGGGCGCGGAGCACGTTCACCGTGTTGATGGCGTCCTGGTACTTGCCCAGGCGCACCTGTGCCTCTGCCTTGACGAGATAGGTCTCGCCCGAGCGTGCCATGATGACATCGCGGTGGGCATCGCCTTTCTCGCCGGTGCGCGAACCGTCGGCGGTCTTGTTGATGCCGCAGAACACGTTGGTCTTCGAGGGGTCACCATTGTAGGTGTTCATCTTGTACTGGCCGTCCTGGAAAGCGACGAAGGCATTGGGCACCCATTTGCCCGTTCGGGGGTTGACGAAAGTATGGTCGACACCGCCACGGCCGAACGTACCGTAAGGATTGCCGTCAAAACGCCTGTCGCTCTTCTTGTTGAGGATGAAGATGATACCCTCGTCGCCGATGGCGGGAACCTGGTCGTCGGTCAGGCCATACAGTGACTTCAGGCCCTTTACCACGTTGCCGTCCTTGTCTTTGGTGTCTTCAATGCTCTTGGCTGCGTTGTTCAGGCCATAGACGGTCTTGAAGGTCTTCCACATACGGGCGTCGTTCACGTTGTCGAACACTGAGTAAGTGTACTCCGTGGGACGGCAGCGCTGGAAGTCCATGCCACCGATATACTGCCCGCGCTGCACCCATGCGCCTGAGAAGTTGGAGAACTGCGGGTCGAAGTAGTTGTAGGTGCGGTTGCCGAAGCGGCCCTGGGTGGTGGCATCCTCATTGTGCTCGGCTGCCATCAGGATTTCGCTGAGGCCTTCATTCTTGCAGTCCACACCGGTCCATTTGCCATAGAGGTCCCAGTAGTCGGCTGCCAGCGGACAGGCGGCGATGACCTCGTCGCAGAGGGCGATGACGCGGTTGAGGTCTGTCGCCTTGTCGTATTTGGATGCCCATGAGGCGCAGCGCTCCGACTGGCGATAGAGGAGTGCCTTGGCCAGGAAGTGGGCGGCGGTGTACTTGGTCCAGGTGCCGTTACCGCGCCATTTGTCCTTCGGCAGCATCTGATAGGCTTTCTCAAGGTCGGAGATAATCTGCGTGAGGGTCTCATCCTCTGTGGCTCGTGTGTAGTCCTTCTTGATGACGCCATTGGCGGGCTCGGTCTGGATGACCAGGGCGCCATACTGCGCAAACAAACGGTAATAGTTGTATCCACGCAGGAAATAGGCCTCGCCCATGGCTTTGTTGCGCGCATCCTCGTTGGCCACATTGGCGGCCTTGGATATCACCAGGTTGGCCGTCGCGATGCCATAGTACATCTCGTCCCACAGAGCCGAGACGGCAGGACAGTTCTTGTTGGCGGCACCGAGGGCCGGGGTCAGGTCAAGTGGGTTCAGACGATTGTCGTATGTGTTCCAGCACTCAGAGGTGAGGTCGGCACCATTGGTGAACTCATCGCATCCGTAGAGGGTGATGCCGTAGGCCCACTCATAGCCGAAGTGCCAGCGGATGTTGCCATAGAGACCGGCGGCCATCTTCAGGGCTCCCGTCTCGTCTTCGAGCAGTGCATCGGTCACCTTGTGACCGGCATTTTCCGTCAGGAAGTCGTCGCTGCATGAAGTGAGAAGTGAAAAGTGGGAAATGAAAAGTGCTGCACCTAACAGCATGACGCTCTTCTTGAATATCTTGGTAGTCATAATCTTTTGTTCTTAATTCTTATTTCTTATCTCTTAACCTTTATCCGACTTAGAAGTCAACCTGCAAACCGATAGTGACTCCCCGGTTGTAGTAAGTCCAACCCGTGTCGAGATCCATGAAGTCAACCGACGAATACAGCATACCAAGGTTTTTGCCCTGCACATAGAGTTTCACATTGCTCAGGCCGATACCAACCTTCTCAAGCAATTTGCGGTCGAAGTTATAGCCTAACGAGAGATTGCGGATTTTGATGTACGAGGCATCTTTGAATCCAAGCAGGCCGGAATAGGAGTCACCTCCTGCCTGGCTATAGACTGGCTTCTGCCACTCTGCCCCGGTGTTCGAGGTTGTCCAGTAGTCAATCTCACGCTGCTGATACATACCAAGCTGACCCTCACCACCGGTGCTTATCATGTATTTGAACCGTCCCTGGAGTTCGAGCGCCAGCTCTATGCCCTTCCACGACAGGATGTTGGTCCAGCCTGCGGTCAAGCGGGGGTTCCTGTTGCCGAGTATGATACGGTCGTCGGCATTTATCTTGTAGTCACCATTCTGGTCGACAGGCTTCACGCTACCGGCAGTGAACTTATGGCCGTTTTGGTTGAACTTGGCCATTTCCTCTGCATCGCTCTCCTGCCAGAGCCCGTCGTTCTGGTAGCCATAATGTACGGCTATCGATTCGCCGATGAACCAGGCGTTGTTGATATCGTCTTCCTTGCCGTTGGCCAGTTCCACGATTTCATCCTTCTGCCATGCGAAGTTCAGGTTGGAGTTCCACATGAATTCCTTGGTCAGGATGGGGATGGTGTTCAGCGTCACCTCGATACCTTTGTTCTTGGTCTGGCCGATGTTGGCCAGCATGGAGGGATATCCCGAGAGTGAGGGCACGCTCATGGAGAGCAGCAGGTCCTTGGTCTTCGACATATAGACGTCGATAGTACCGCCGACGCGACCCCTGAGGAAACTGAAGTCGATACCGAAGTTCCACTGGGTGGTTTTCTCCCAGCCAAGGTTCTTGTTAGGCATGGCATTCGAGCCACTGGTATAGTAGGGCTCATTGGTGACAAATATCTGGGAGTTGCCGGTGCTGAACGGCATCCAGTAGGAACTGATGACTCCGAGGGTGCCGTAAGGCGACACGGCGGCATTGCCGGTCACACCCACACCCAGGCGGAGTTTCAACTGCTCAATCCATCGCACGTCCTTCAGCCAACTTTCCTGTTCCATGCGCCATCCGAGGGCCATGGAGGGGAAGAAATCCCACTTGTTGCCTTCGGCGAGCACCGAGGCACCATCCCAGCGTGCTGATGCTGTCAGCAGATAACGGTCCATAAACGAGTAGTTCACGCGGGCCATATAGGACGAGATGGCGTTCTCCGAAAGTCCCGTTCCCATTCCGGCCTGGTACTGCGAGTCGGTGATGTCGATGGCTCCCATGTTGTTCCAAAGGAACGATGGTATGGTGACACCGATTTCGTTCATCGAACTGCTCTCGGTGTTGCTCTTCGATGCGCTCTGCAGCAATGTGACGCCGACAGTGTGCTCATCGAAACTCTTGTTGTAGAGCAACATGTTGTCGAGTGTCCATGCGAAATGGCGCTCATCGTTGCGGCGGGCATAGTTCTTGCTTCCGGCACGGGTGGCAGAACTGCTGTCGAGGAAGTTGCCCAGGCGATAGTAACGGAAGTCGGGACCGAACTGGGTTTTCCACATCAATCCCTGCAGGGGGTTGAAAATCTTGCCGAAGTCGATCTGAGCATAGAAACTGCCTAAGGCACGGAAGGTCTCGCGGTTGTCGTTCGACTTGTTCCATTCATCGATGACGGTATAGGTGTTCGTTGTGGAACCGCCGGGCATGGATATCATCTCGCCCTTGTCGTCATAGGGCAGCGTATAGCGTAGGATGGCCTTGGCAGCGCTGTAGATATCGGTAGGACCGGAACTGGACGACTGTCCCGTGCGCGAGAAGCCATACTTCTGGACGCCGTAGGAAAGGTTGACTGAGCCTCCGGCCTTGAACCAGGGTGTGCCCTGTACGTCGGCCGAAGTGGTGAGGTTGTAGCGCTCGTAGTCCTGACCTTTCTGCGTGCCTTTGTTCTTCAGGTAGCCGAAAGAGGCGAACCCGCTGACGGTCTTCGAACCGCCACGCACGCTGACGGTGTGTTCCTGGGTGATACCGGTCTGGGTGACGAAGTCGGTCCAGTCGGTGTCTGTCACCTTCGAACCATCCCATGTGCCACCGCTCCAGCCTTTCATCACGTTGGCGAGGGCGGTCTCATCCCCTTCGAAGAAGGTCTTGTCCTGCTCCTGGTTGGGTTGGTCGCCAGGCGTGTATTTGTCGGGGTTCAGGTTGTGGTAGGCCCATCGGCGCCAGGTGATGTAGTCGCTGGCACTCATGGCAGGGCTCTTGTCGATGATTTTCTCGAAAGTCATCGAACCCGAATAGCTCAGTTGGGTCTTGCCCTCCTGACCGCGCTTGGTGGTGACGAGGACCACACCATTGGCGCCTCGCGAACCATAAATGGCGGTCGATGAGGCATCCTTCAGAATGTCAATGCTCTCAATGTCGCGAGGATTCAGCGTCTCTATACCGCCTGCCTGAAGGGGCACACCGTCGACCACATAAAGCGGTGCGCTTGAGGCTGTGATGGAACGCGTGCCTCGAATCATGATGTTGCCCACGGTGCCCGGACGCTCGCTGCTGGTGATGTCAACACCGGCGGCCTTGCCCTGAAGGGCCTCGAAAGCGTTGCTGACGGGTTTCGCATTCAGCTCTTTCTCGCCGACGCGGGTAAGCGCTCCCGTCACATCGCTCTTGCGCTGAACGCCATAACCCACCACGACAACCTCGTCGAGCAGCTGCTTGTCTTCTTCAAGCGTGACATTGATTTGGCTCCTGCCGTCCACGGCGATGTTCTGTGTGCGGTAGCCCACATAGGAGAAAACGAGGGTAGCACCCTGAGGAACATTCTGGATGGTGTAGTTACCATCGAAGTCGGTTATCACACCATTGCTGGTTCCTTTCACCACGACACTGGCACCGATGATGGTCTCGCCTGAGGCGTCGACAACTGTTCCCGACACTTTTCCTTGCGCGAAAACTGACGTCGAGGTGACGACCATCAGAGCAAGGAACAGAAGGCGTTGCCACATCGTGCAATAGGTCTTCAGTTTAGCTTTTACATGTTCTTTCATTTCAATTAGTTTTAATTCATTAATTATAATTATAGTCGTTTGTCTTTCATTCCATCTCGTCATTCCCGTTATTCCCGAAAAACAATCTTTTTTACCTTTAGGAAACCAATACCAGCTCTTAATAACTAATTACCAATTATGCATGTATAAAAAACCAAAAAAAATCAACATAAATTGATTACAATATATGGTTAGTAGTTTGTCGGTCACAAAATTATAGAGAAATAATGAAGTAGGAGCGACAGAAATCTGTCATGGATGATACGGTTTTCCGTCATAATTGATTGATGTATGCTCAATGACGAATTTCCATACGGTTTGAGAGGTTTGAGATTTGAGGTTTGAGATTTGAAATTGGAGGAACGGAGGGGTGGTCATCTTGCTCGTCGAATGCCGCAGGCGAAAGCCATTCCCCCACGGCGTCTGTAGGGCATCTTGCTTGTCGAATGCCGCAGGCGAAAGCCATTCCCCCACGACGTCTGTAGGGCATTTACCTTGTC
>CAMHEL010000059.1 GCA_946184125.1 uncultured Prevotellaceae bacterium | reverse complement strand
GCTGCTCTCGGCCATGGCGGCGAACTTCTACCAGTACATTGTTTCGCTGCCGCTCATGTGCATGTTCGGGGTGGAGGCCACGGACAGGGTCAAGAGCTTCCTCTTCCGTTTCATCGCAGTGCCGGCCAAGTGGGTCAGGACGGCAAGGCAGAACGTGCTCAACATCTATTCCAAAAAGCCCTACGACCTTATCTGGGCTTACGGATAGGAAAAACACCTTCGAGGGTGGAAAACACCGCCAAAGAGATTTGGGGTAAGGGGGATTGTATTCCAAAATGTACAATATTGTAAAATATTATTGTTTCTTGGCTTCCTTTGGCTACTGCATTGCTTTGTTTGTCAAAATTTACGCCACAAAAATATTGTTGCGGATTTTGGGGTGGGCTTTAAAATTTTCAATTTTCAATTTTTAATTTTCAATTTAAACATGGTGTATCTACACGCTGAGTCCGAAATGATTTGTTTCGTAATGGGCTTTAAAATTTTCAATTTTCAATTTTCAATTTTCAATTATAATTTAAACATGGTGTCTCTACACGCAGAGTTCGAAAGGATTTGTTTTGTAGTGGGCTTTAAAATATTCAATTATTAATTTTCAATTTTCAATTTAAACATGGTGTCTCTACGCGCTGAGTCCGAAAGGATTTGTTTTGTAGTGGGCTTTAAAATTTTTAATTTTCAATTTTCAATTTTTAGTTTAAACATCGTGTCTCTACACGCTGAGTTCGGGGCAATCAAGGGGACAAATAAAAAGTTTGTCCCCTTGATTGGCATCACAATGTGAAAATTGATAATTTAAGCAATGGTGGTTAATGCAGATACTTGTCCCAGTAGTCGTTGGAATCGGCACCACATTCGTTGGCGAGGAGAGCCATGAAGAGGTAGGCGCATTTTTCGTCGTCGGTGTTGCTGAATTGTTCTGGGTCGCGGTTAATGGCTAATTCGGTTATTTTGTAACCTTCGGCGCATGCCTCGTATTTGGCTTCGAAGATGCATAGGCCTGTCCAACTGCGGTGATAATGGATGGTGTCTTCGTCGCAGTACATGAACCAGTGGTCTTCCATGGCTTCGGGAATGTGGCCGTACTTGATAATGGCCATCTTCTCCTTTGGGATGGTGACATTCGCAGGGAAGACCACATGCTTGTCGGGCATGGGCATGGTTTTCCAACTGTCTTTTGTCGCCACCTTGGTTTTTGGGGGTATGGGATTCTCTCCATTGAACCGCATGGCGGAGTTGCCGGCGCCACTGGTCCACATCTTGATTGCATCCGATTCTTCGGCGGTGGGGTGGGGGACGTCCATTCCGGCGAACTCCTCGGCAAATGGTTGGAAATTGCCTTCGGGATTGTGCTTCTTATGGGCGTTGTGGTCGTCGAGGATGGCGAACACGATTTTCTTGTACCTGTTTTTGAACTCCGGCTCGTCCATCACCTCATGGAACAGGCGTGCCACGTGGCGGGGAGGGTTGCGGTAGGCGCCGCATCCCAGGGCACCGAGCACCAGCGCATCGTGCCCATTTGCCAGTCCGATGCGGAAGATGGTGCGTATCTTGTTTTTTAAGGGTTCCACATGGTGGTCGGCTATCATATTGTCCGCTGTCAGGTCGGGGCGGTTCATCCCCGCCACCGTGATGAACGAGAGTTCGACAGGCTCATCGAGCAAGGCATACCCTTTCTGCTCGCTCTCCCGGAAGTAGATGGCGTCGGGGGTGTAGATGCCACCGAAATTCCTGTCCAAGGGGTAGTGGTGCTGTGATGGCGAAATGCCGTATTCCGTCGCATAAGGAGCGAACTGGTAGAGGGAGCGGAAGAGGTTGGTCCTGCGGAACAGCGTCTCCTCCTGTGCACCGGCTCCCTTTGTCACGCCCCCGCCAGGGTTCTGCCGGCTGGCCATGTTCAGCACGGCGGGGTTGTACCCCTGTTCTTTCAGTTGCACCCCAGCATACAGGCAGTCGATGTTCTGTATTTCGACGATGGTCGGTTCGCCGTTCTGTGGTCCTTCTGCCAAGTGAATTTCCTGCTTGTAGAACTCCGTTTTCCGCATCATCTCATCGTCGGCGGGGAAGTGGTATTCCTTTCCGGTCTCCGTCGTGTAATGGCGCTGGCCGACGATTTCCACCGTGTTTCGGAACTCCCTGGCGCGCAGCTCCTTCACCTGATAGTAAGCCATCTTATTGCCATGTTTGACCTCTTCCATTAAGGAGCGATAGGTCGATAGGAAGTCTTTCTCTGCATCCCAGGTGATGGCCGATGCCGTCGTGCTCTTTTGCATAAGCGACAGAATGGCCACGAAGTCTCTGGGCAGGATGACGTTTGTCTGGTCGATGGCATTTATGAATAGCGGTGCTATTTGCTTGGGCGTGAATGCGGCTATCCCACAGCCGATGCGAGTCACGAAGAACTTGAGTTCGGGGTGTTGTTTAGCGAACATGATGAACTCGTCCACATAGGGTTTGATGGTTTCCACACCGCCCTGCATGGTAGGGATGGCATAGCTCTGTCCTTGTAGTCCCACACCTTGTCCCCATATTGCTCCGAAACGGTCGCAGGCCAGTCGTGCCGCACCGCCGGCATGGGCGCCGGCGAGATTGCTGCCGAAAACGAAGATTTCATTCTCCTTCAGTGCGGTTATTCTCTCGGGTGTAAAATCTCTGTTGTACATATAATTATCTGATTTTATGATGAATTCAGTCGATTAAAGTGGTTGGAATGGGAGCCTTATGTGTGCCGATGTGGGAGGGTTGAAACGGCCACCCATGACAACTATTATTTTTCTCTTTTTTACTTCTTGTGTGATTTTTACGCAAAATTAGGGTTTTTATTTCAAACCGCCAAATTTTTATTGAGAAAAAACGAGATAAGATTGAAAATTGATTTCGGCTTCGCCGATTGAAGATTGGTTTCGGCTTCGCCGATTGAAGATTGGTTTCGGCTTCGCCGATTGAAGATTGAAGATTGAAAATTGGTTTTGGCTGCGCCGATTGAAAATTGAAAAATGAAAAAGTAAAAATAGTACAGGGCCACATTATTCCGCCACGACGGGACAAAAGCCTTATAATCAAATGCTTATGCCCTGTCAGGGCGATTGATTTGCGCATTTATTAAACCCAGGGCGTTGCCCTGGGCTGAGAGCAGGCTGCCCCGTTGGGGCGCCGTCGCTACGGCGGGATTGTTTTCGAAAATTAGTTGGATTCGGAGGAAGGAATAAGTAATAATGTGATAATCGTAGGATGTAGGAGGAATTGTCGGAGCAATCGTGGGAGGTCGGGTCTCCGAGCACGGCAAAGGTTGTGTGACGAAAAAGGATGGGTTGAAAAATAGTGTGGAGGTGTTTGGCTCGTTTTTTTCAATCAGCGGGGTGTAATCAGAGGGTCAACATTCCAGTCAATCAAGGGCCAATCAAGGGTCAATCAAGGGGACAGGTTCTTGACGGAATTCTCAAATTCCATCAAAAACCTGTCCCCTTGATTGACCGATGAGTTCGGACATAATTGTCGAGGGATGGATTTCGTCTTTCGACATTTGACAAGCAAGTGAAATTTTTATTGGTTTCGAAAGAAGCAAAACTAACTGTAAGAGGTCGGGATCTCCGGGCACGACAAATTTCTGATATATGTTACCAGTCTTTGACGATGTTAATTAGCGATGAAACCCTACTCTTCGCTGACTTTGGGTATATTAGCACCAGGACTTTGCTGTGCTTCACTTCCCCTCCGAATATGATTTTCTGCTGCAAATAGTAAATCTTCCCATTCTGCGTATATCCAGATACCACTCCTTTCGACTGTGCCCTATACGTTACATTTTTCACTCTCTCCGTAGGACTGAGCCATACACCTTCTTCTGGAAATTCGCCAAAAGTGGACCACGTGCCAAGCAATGACCAGTAGCATAGCTGTATGTCACCATTCGAAAAGACCTCAACGCTTGCTGGGACATCATCTACGAAGGTCTCAGAATGTTTGTATAAGCTGGGATAATTGAAACCTCCGGCAGCGTGATACCGCCAAGCCTTTGATACTTTTTTAGGAGGAAGTGGCGTTTCTGCAACAGTCCAGCCCATACAAATAAAGGATAACACAATGATTATTAACTTCTTCATCATTTTTTGGGAGTTTTTTGAGGGAGTTTAGGAGTTTTTTTGGGGAGTTTGGGAGTTTTTGGGGGAGTTTGGGAGTTTTTTGAGGGAGTTTAGGAGTTTAGGAGTTTGGGAGTTTAGACAAATGTTCGTTGGATTCGGACCGATGGTTTCGTCTAAAGTCTAAAGTCTAAAGTCTAACGCCTAAAGTCTAAAGTCTAACGCCTAAAGTCTAAAGTCTAACGCCTAAAGTCTAAAGTCTAACGCCTAAAGTCTAACGTCTAACGCCTAAAGTCTAACGTCTAATCTCACAGAATTTTCTCAGCCATTCGTTTCCCGGCATCGAAGGCCTTTTGCAAGTCTTGCTCCCAGTGCTCTTCGCGATATTTCCGCTTGGCTTCCTCTGAGAATCCGGCAAGTTCGAAGCGGTCGTAGTTCTTCACTTGATAGGTGTTGTAGGCAATCAGCCGTTCTGGTTCGCCAAGGGCAGCGGTGATGCAATATTCCATCGAACCATAGCCCTGGCTGTTGTTCCGCTCGGGTGTCCCGTTCATGGTTTCCGCCAGTACCACGGGCATCCGTTTCGGGGCGGTCATGCTGTAGTCGTTGTAGGAGAGCCATGGGAATGCCAGGCGCTCCAGGAATGTCCGCATCTGTCCGGTCACGTCGCCAAAGTATATCGGTGAGCCCAAAACCAATCCGTCGGCCTGTGCTATCTCCTCCAGAACAGGCGTCAGTTCATCCTTGAATTTGCATACATTCGAAGCCTTGCCCTTGACCTTACATGCCATGCACGACATGCAGCCTTTGTAGTCGATGCCATATAGGCGTATGGTTTTCACTTCGATTTGGTCGCTTACGGAACTTGCGCCCTCAGCAAATTTCTGCAGCATCATGGCCGTATTGAAATTCTTTCTCGGGCCACCATCGATAATCATTATTCTTTTCATTTGTATTATTTTTGAAGTATAACTCGTTGATGTTATTCTATTTGTCAGCCTGTTTGTCGGGCTGCTGCCCATCGTGTGCCTTCCATGCGCACTCTGTAATCTTCATATCCGAAAAGACAGCGGTGAACGAGGACTCTTCGGGCGAGCAGGCATATATGCCGAAACTGATTTCCTCGGCAGCTGCAGCCATGTGGCAGATACGCATTTGACTGAAGTCTGTGCCATTGGCAGAGCACTCGATGCAATAGTCGTCTTCGCGACGAGAGAAACGATACCACATGGTCTTCACGTCGGCGGCAATGGCTGTTGTGGCCCAGTCGGAATACCCTTTATTGGTAACCACACTGCCCAGATGCTGAAACTCTTCGTTCTCGTATTCCACAGAGCCCTTCAGCCAGTTCTCGCTATCAAGATACATCACGATGCCGCATTGGTCGAAGCGATGATGGCTCTGTGTGAAGTCGGTTTTCACCACAAAACTGAAGAATTTTTCCCGGGTTTTCATTTGCAGCACGGGAGCGTTGTCGTTTTGGAAATGGTAGTAGGTGCGCTGCCAGAGGTCGGTGTGCTGGGCGGTGGTGATAGCGATGGTGTCTTCTTTCACCTCGAAGGCAGCAGGTTCTCTTGTCCATTGGAGTTTGCTCAGGTCGATGCGCCCACTGTCGGCGAGCGCCACCTTTACGTCGTCCACAAACTCTTCTGCTTGGGGTGCAGACTCTTTGGTGTTACAGCCTGTCAGAGCGACTGTCGCTATTGCTATCATAAGTATAATGGCTTTCGTTTTCATTTCTCAACTTTCAATTCTATTTCTGGGTGCTGGACGGCGAGGGTCAATCCTTCCTGTGAGAGGTAGAAAACATAGAGGACTACGGTTTTCGAACCTCGGTTTTCGCCTCGGTGAATGGTGTTGTTGCAGTAAGGAAAAGAGCCAAGATAGTGGTGTTTAAGCACTATTTGGCTGTTTCCTTGAAATGCATGTCACAAGCTCTCCTTCAATATTTCGGTGATATCTTCAGGTTTCAAGTCGAGATAGCCGGCGGGATAGCAGATGGTGCCTTGGGTGATGCCGGGTATCATGTCGGCTGTGGCTCCAATCTCGCTGATGGTCAGAGGCAGTCCGATTTCCAGCATCCAGTTTTTGAGGGCAGCGAGTCCTTCTTCAGCCACCTGCTCGTCGGTCTTTCCCTCGGTGCACACGTCCCACACATTCTTGGCGAAGCGCACGAATTTGGGCATTCCCGGCTGCATAGCGCGGCGGTAGTAAGCCATCGATACGGCAGCGAGACAGAAACCGTGGGGGGCGTGAGTCCATGCACCTACCGAGTGGCCTATCATGTGCACCATCCAGTCTTCGCGCTTGCCGAGACCGATGAGCGTGTTGAGCGCCCATGTCGCCGTCCACATGATGTTGGAGCGGGCTTCGTAGTCCTGCGGGTTTTTCACAGCCGTTCTTGACGAGACGATGAGGCTTCGCATCAGGCCCTCTGCCAGATAGTCGCTTGTGTTGTCGTCGAAGTCGGAGAAATACTGCTCCATGATATGGTTCATGATGTCGTAGATACCCGCTTTCATCTGGTTGTCGGGCACGGTCATTGTGAACTTCGGGTTGAGGATGGAGAATTTCGGCATCAGTCGGTCGTCGAAGACGTGTCCCACCTTGAAGGTATGCTCAGCGTCGGTAATTACCGTGCCCGCGTTCATCTCCGACCCTGTTCCCGCCATCGTCAAGATGCAGCCCACGGGCAACAGCTTTTGGCCGGCATCAGGCTGTTCCTGTTTCAGCCAGAACTTTTGCCAGTAGTCGCCTTCGTAGAACACAGAAGCAGCCACCGCCTTCGAGTAGTCGCATACGCTGCCGCCACCTAAGGCGAGGATGAGGTCGACATTGTTGTCGCGTGCTATCTGAATGCCCTCGTGCAGTTTCTCCAGCGTCGGGTTGTTCATCACGCCAGGGTTCTCGACGATGGTTTTTCCCGCCTCGTGGAGGATGGCCACCACTTGGTCGTAGATGCCGTTGCGCTTCACGCTGCCGCTGCCGTAGTTCAAGAGCACGACGGGGCCGTAGTTCTTCAGTTCGTCCTTGAGGAAATTCAAAGACTCATCACCAAAATACAGTTTGGTGGGATTGTGGTAAGAAAAGTTTCCTTGCATATTAATAGTTGTTGCTTTGTTTTACCTATTTCAGTCCGTTCCACTTGCCTCTTATGGTTTTGCATTGTGTATAGAGTGAGGGGCAGTTGAACACCTGGTGCAGTTCGCTGTCTGGCTGGCGTACAATCTCCACTTGTCGTTTTTCGGTGTCCCATCCCTTGCCCATGACATAGATATACATCACCGTTCCGCTGCCCGAGATTTGCAACTTTTGGTGTTTGTTCACGCTTGCCCTCATCTCCACGGTGTAGGGTTCCTGCGGACAATAGCTGTTGTCGGGTGCTGCCCCTTTCAGTACGGCTGCAGGCAGGTAGCGCTGAATGTAGGGGTCGTTGTCGGGCGAAAAGCGCGAAGCACCATATTTCGTGTCGAGAATAGACGTGACGGAGTAGACGTTGGAGGGGTAGCAGATCAGTTTCAAGCATTGCAGTCCCAATTCTCGGTCGCGTCCATACAGCTCCATGGCCATAGGCATCATGGCCGCCGTGCCATGCGGTGTCTTTCCAAGAAACTGTGTGTAGACAGCCTCAAACTCATCATAATCGGCAGGTACATTTGAGAAAGTGACCTCGCCGGTGGCCTGTTGGTCATAGTTTTCTATACTCAGCGTCCCACGCATGGTATAGATGTGTTGTCCATACTTAAAAGTCATTCCGTTACTGTTTTGAAGGTTCGTGTTGATGTTTTTCTTGTTTTGTCTGGCCTTGTTGCGGTTGTTATCCCATTGTGCTTCTGCCTTCTGGAAGCCCAACAACGACAGGAGCATCACCAATAGTCTGATTATTTTCATGTTAGATAGTGATTTAGATGTGAATAGTTGTCTTACTGAGTGCTTTGGGAGCTGCCCTCATGGCAGCAAAGCATCTTCTGCTTGCAAAATTACAAAAAAATATGGAATAACAAAGCAGATTTTATTTTGCTTTCCATTCGTCTTTCACTATCTTTGCATAGATTTTTGATGTGGCAACCGCTTTGATTGCGGTTGCTTAGGTCTTACCCTCACTGCATGGACGATGGGAAAAACTTATCATAGCACTATAAGCGACAAAAACGGAAAGGCCCTGCAAATAGGCTATACCACAGAGAAATATATGGCTGAAATGGATGCGAAAGCCTATATCGAGGGCTTTCGTAGGGTGGAGTATTTTGTCGAACTCTGCCGGCAATGCAAGAACTATGGGCACCGCTACGGATGCCCTCCTTTCGATGACGATACTCTTGCCAGCATCGCCAAATACACGCAAGTTCGTGTCTTCGGGGTGAAAATCATACCAGAGGACAAGAACCTCCCTTTGGAAGCGGCAAACCAACTGATGGAGCCTGTGATTGCTCTGCTGAACAAAGAACTGCTGGAGGAGGAAAAGGCATTGGATGGTTTCGGTCTTGGTTTCGTGGGCACCTGTCCATATTGTGGCAAGTCACCATGCGCCAGATTGGAAAACAAACCGTGCCGCCATCCCGACAAGGTGAGACCTTCGCTTGAGGCCTTCGGCTTTGATGTGGGAAAGACGGCAAAAGACATGCTGGGTGTAGAAATCAAATGGAGCCATGATGGTTTGATGCCCGAATACCTGTTGTTGGTGTATGGCATCTTTTATCATGGCTCTACTTGCTAACTTCGTTGTGTTTCAAGATGATTTCCAAACCAGTTTAATAGTTGTCTAATTCCCAATCAGTAAGCTCGTCTTCCGTCTCGTGGGGAAATCCATAATCTTTTTTCAGTTCTTCCTCTGTAAAAGATTTTTTAATCTTGCCACTTAGCAGAATAGCCATCATTTCTTCTATCTTGTCGTTTTTTTCTTCTATGTCGGCGAAATACAGCTCTCTTTTCGCATGATAGCCAAAGATGCCACCAATGCTTGCTTCCATCATGCCACTGAAATATTCCAACAATTTTTCGGTAGCCAAACGAAATCCCATTAACATATAGAACAGTTGCCTCTGGTTGGTAATGGAATTCCACGGATCTATTGGTTGGTCATCGGTTTTGTCATCGCCTTCGTCATTGTGTCTATCCATGTGCGTGAGATACTTGATTGTCTTATCATCGTTTATCGCTTCTTTCAACAATGCCATCAGTCTCGCCTTATTGTCTTCTGAAAGAGTTGAATTCTCGAATAGGGGCCTATAAAAAACATAATTCCCAAAGATAGA
Organism: uncultured Prevotellaceae bacterium; assembly: GCA_946184125.1. Classification (GTDB taxonomy): domain Bacteria; phylum Bacteroidota; class Bacteroidia; order Bacteroidales; family Bacteroidaceae; genus Prevotella. The sequence goes on along the minus strand of CAMHEL010000059.1, from coordinate 13,848 downwards.
ATGAATCAGTCGGTGAGGTTCTTCTTTCTCATTCTTAATTCCAAATAATGCCCACAGGGCAACCGTCAATTTCTTGACACGTATCTGGTTGGCCCAATTCAATCTCTCGAATGGTTGGTTGGCAGTTGACTAGATGAGTTCTCCCATCTTGACATATTCCTGAATGAACCGTTTCTCGTCCCAAATAGATTTGTTTTTTTTGCTTTCATATTACTTTTTGTTTTAGGTGTGTTTTATAGATATTTTAATCAAAATCAATAGTGAGTGATGAAATTTTGTCAGGATAACTCCTTTACTTCTGCAAAATTACTTTGACCCTGTCCCAAATCGCGGGACATGCAAGAAAAAAATGAGGTTTGAGATTTGAGGCTTGAGATTTGAGGCTTGAGGTTTGAGATTTGAGATTTGAGGTTTGAGGTTTGGGGATTTGAGGTTTGAGGTTTAGAAAACTAATCATAAACCTCAAACCTCAAATCTCAAACCTAAAATTTTACCTCACCACGATGGTCTTGCCCTTGCCTTCCTGGCGGACGACGAAGGTGCCTTTAAGGCCAGCCAGGCTCTTGGCTTGTCGGCGCACGAGTTTTCCATCGGTCGTGTAGACGTCGAGCAGTGGTTGTGTGGCTGTCTTCACGCCGCCGATGGCCAGAGACTGGTCGTCGACGATGCGGATGTTGTCGATAATCAACACGTCGCCTAAGGTCTCCACCTCACCAGACCAGTCGAACTCCGTGGGATTGACGAATTCTGCGGTGAAGCCCACATGAGCATAATGGCTGTTTTTCAGAGCTGTCAGGGGGATGCATACCGTGGTGTACTCGTCGGTGACGGGAACGCCGCTCTGAATGATAGTCTCGTTAACCGGTCCGTCGATGCTGCCCGTTATGTTGAGCTGAGTGATGCCCAGTCCCTTCATGTCGAAAAGCAGCACAGGATAGGTGGCGTCCTTAACATTGATTTTGCCTGAGAGGAAGTAGCTCTCACCCACATTTTGGCTCAGCAGCACCAATGCGGAGTTATCGCCGTCGCTGGCATCCGACGATACGAGGAGCTCGGCGTCGGAATCCCAGAAATAGTGCATGGTATTGTCGGCAAATCCCTCGGTGACCGGTAGTTCGTAAGGTGCACCCATCACGAGGCCTGTCACGGAGTTTTCTCCTACGCCGGCTCCTGTCTCAGGCTCCACCACCCAGTATGTCCATTGCTGTCTGCCTTCCACGGTGCTGCCTGCGATGTCGAAGGTGTTGTTGTCGGTCAGTGAGGCGAGTTGCTGGTCGTAGATGAGTTCCATGCCGAACCATCCCTCTTCCCATCGGGTCGACCAGATGTTGTAGTTCACCTTCTCCGGGTTGACGTAGAGGCCATTGATGCCTTCGTCGGTCACTTTATCCCAATTGAGAGTGACATGGTCGATTTTGTCGGTGGCAGTGAAGTTTTCTACCGGTGTGGCGATGTCGACGCCCACATAGACGGTGTCCTTGGCACTCTTCATGCCTTTGCCGCTTTCGTTGTAGGGGATGACTTGGTAGACATGGTATCCATGAGTGTCGGGCGTGTCAATATAACTCTGCGTCTCGCCAACCGTCATGGCACCGTCGACGCTGCCCACCAATTCGCCATCACGGTAAACTTCCATTCCTCCATTGAATGTCTTGTCGAGTGGCGTGCCGTCGAAGGCCAGTGCAGGGACGGTCATCTTCACCTCGGCGGTGAGCTCACCCTTCGTATCGGGGATGACTTCGAAGGTGGGAGCGGCAGGAGAGGAAGGTGTCGGTCCGTCCTCGATGGAGATGAAGTTGATGGTGAGGTGGTCCTTGTCGGCATCGCTGATGGCATGTAGCGCCACATGGTAGACACCATCCTCGGGCACGGAGAATATCTGCTCAAAGATATCACCCGGATCCTCGAAGTTGGTCACTTCGGTGGGTTCCATCAACTGTGTGGTGAGAGCCTCCACAGTGGGCTCCTTGCCCAGTAGCACCTCGAAACGCTCAGGATAGCCAGAGGTCACGGCATTGACAATCATGTAGTAGTTCTTTCCCCCTTGCAGATGGATGCGCGGGCTGATGAGGTAGTCGTCGCCCTGGTTGTCGGAGTTGTAGACGTAGGACGTGGCATAGCCGTCCTCCCACTGCCATGTGGAACCGTCGTTGTTGTTGTCGATGACTTTGAAGGCTTCGATGGCGTTCTCCTGGGTGAGGTCGGTAGTGAAGGGTATTTCGAGGATGGCATCGAGATAGACGGTCACCTCGTCGCTCTTCTGGCCAGCGCCTTTCTCGTTGGAGGCCACCACCTGATAGGTGTGATAGCCGATGGTCAGGTCGTCGGCATTGTCGACATAGTTCAGCGCGGTGCCAGGCTCCACGTTTTCGAACGTGTGAATCGTCACCCCGTCACGTAGCAATTCGATAGACAATTGTTGGGTCAGACTGCTGCCGTTGCGCTTGGTGGAGGGTGCGGTGAAAGTGACGGTGGCCTCGAGTTTGTCGGGGGTGGCAATCGCCTTGAGGTCGGTCACAGCGGCAGGAGCTTCCATCTCAATCTCGTCGACGAGGAAGTTGTCGGCATAGAGCCGGTATTTGTCTTTTTCGGAGATGGCGTGGATGCCGAAGTAGTAGTAGCCTGTCTCTTCGACAGTGACATTGTCGTTGCTGAGTGTCCTGTTGGCATCCCAGGTCACCTCGGTGGGATTGATGACCTGGGTGGTCATCGCCTCAGCGGTGGCCTCTTTGCCCATTTTCACCTCGATGCTCTCGTCGCTGTCGGCGATGCGTGTGTCGAATGCCATGAGGTAGGTCTTGCCGGCTTCGAGGCGGATGGCGGGCGACACCAGCCAGTCGTCGGCGTCGTTGACGTCGCTGTAGGTGTATCGGGCATAGTGCTCATCATCGGTGTTCATGATATAGCTCCAGGTTGAGCCGTCGTTGTTGGCGTCGATGATGCTGAAAGCGGCCTGCTCTTCCACCGTCTCGAAAGTGTTTTGGTAAGGCAGTTGGTCGACATGGTCGACGACCTCAATCGGTGTCCACACCGTCTCGGCATCGCCATATCCCGTGGCGGAATTGTCGTCGTCCCAGAAAATACCTATGAAAGTGGTTTCCATTCCTTCTTCATCAGCTTTCGTGCCTTGAAGGCTGATTACGCCATCCTCTATCTCGAAGGTGAAGATATCGGCTATGCTGTCGGCGGCCTTGAAGTTGCCTTCAAGGTCGATGAGTCCCCAGCGGACGCTGAGTGTGGCGCCGTATTCCTCGCTATAGGCGACGGGCTGGCGTGTAGCCACGGTGATGGTGTTGCCGTTCTTCGTGCCTTTCACCCATGAGCCAGGTGCATAGGATGAGATGATGTCTTTGATGTAGATGGTGCCGTCGCCGCAGTCGATGGTCTCCACCGTGCCCGACTGTTCGCCGATATAGATTTGCTCGTCGCGTGTGTAGTAGGTCGCTCCTGCGCGGGCATAATATTGGCGCTCGCCGACGGGTGCAGTGGTGATGATGCCGTGGGTGGAAGCGTCATCGCCCCTGACTTTCCTTGCCTTTTGGGAAGTGGGTTGCGGCATGGGCCGCTTGTTGGAATGCTGGACAATCAGACTCTTGCCCATGTCGAGTTTCCGGAATGTCTGGGCTTTTCCGGGAACAATCAGCAGCATGACTGCCAAAAGTGTGAATAGTGCTTTCAATTTCATGTAGCTTGTTTTGTTGGTTATTTTATAGGTTCATCTCTTGCTGTTTTTATTGGTGCAAAAGTAATCATTTGCTGACAAAAAAGCGACATAAATGGTGATAATTAATATTTTGAGGGAGTTTGGGAGTTTAGGAGTTTAGACATATGCACATGATGGAAACACATTTTCCAATTCCTATCCATTGCTTTTATGAGAAAAACATATACATTTGCAGCTGAATGCAGAATAAGACGTTTCAAATCATGAAAATTGAATAGAAAATGACACCTATTATCATGCAGGACCAATCATCAATTGGAGTCTCCGATGAACTGCGCCAGTACATCGAAGCGATAGTCACAGAGGTCGTCCTCGAGGGCAAACCACTTGAAAAGCACAAGAAGTATCTCCGCCGCTTCAGCGAGGCGGAAGGAATTGATTATGAGTCTTTTGAGACCCACCTCACCGAATTCCTTGATATGATGGAGGAATGGAAATCCTCTAAGTCCGAAGCATGTCGGATGGCGACAAACATGTTAGGAAGGAAATGCTATCTCTCCGACGATTTGATAAATCGATTGTTTGATACACCAGCAGTGAATGCTCCAAGCCCCTCTAATGGGCATACCGGAATAGATCCCGAATGTATGAATCTTGAGGTAACGGCATCCCAACCCCAGAGACTCCCCTTGAGAATCTCCAACGGAGTTGTGTTCTGTACGGACAAGTCCGTCAGTGGAATCCTCGAGATTCCAGCGGCTATTGACGGCCATCGCGTGACCATAATCGGAAAAGAGGCTTTCAAAGGCTGCCACCGCCTGACATCCGTTGTCATTCCAAGCACTGTGACCAAAATACGAAATGCCGCATTTGAGGGATGCTACGGCATGACAGCCATAGACATTCCTGGTTCGGTGAATGTTATAGAGAAAAATGCATTCAGGAACTGCAGCGGGCTGACATCAGTAACGATTCCCAACAATGTGGCAAAGATTGAGGACAATACTTTTGAAGATTGTTGGGAACTGGTTTCTGCGGAGATTTCAAGTTCCGTGAGAGAAATTGGCAAAAGTGCGTTTTGTAACTGCAGTAAACTGACATCACTAACTTTGCCCGACTCCGTCATAAGGATTGATGAAGAGGCGTTCAGAAATTGTAGGAGACTAATCACCGTGGGAATTTCTAACTCAGTGAGAGCAATCGGAAAAAGAGCGTTTTACAATTGCGTGAGCCTGCTCAACATGGAGTTGTCCTACTCCATGACAGAAATAGAAGAAGAGCTCTTTTTCAACTGCACGAGCCTAAAATGCGTCAAGATTCCCAAATCAGTTACAAGGATAGGGCAAGCTGCTTTTTGCCACTGTTCTGACCTTACATCAATCACCATACCAGAATCCGTTAACGAGATTAGGGAACGCGCATTCATGACCTCAGGGCTGATAGCAGTAAACATCCCCTACTCTATGACGGATATCAGGGCGAGCGTTTTTGAAGGTTGCTCTCACCTGACCTCTGTGGTGATTCCGAATACAATACAAAGAATTGAATGCTTCGCATTTGAGAATACAGGATTGCGCACACTGAGCATCCCGGAATCTGTAACGAAGATTGAGGATGCTGCATTTCGTGGTTGCTCGGAACTGAAGGCTATCATGGTTGACAGGAGAAACAATAATTACGACTCTCGCAACAATTGCAATGCTATCATCGAGACATCAACCAACACCATGGTCGCGGGATGCTCATCCACACTCATCCCAGATACTTTGACAAAAATAGCTGATGGGATTTTTTGGAACTGCAAGCATCTGACTGTTATCACAATCCCTAATTCCGTTATGGAAATTGGATCATGGACTTTCTTCCGCTCGGGACTGACAGAAATAGTCATACCAGTTTCCGTGGCAAAAATCGGCTTCAACGCCTTTGGAGAATGTGATAGTCTGAGAACAATATTTGTAAGAGACGCATCTTTGCTGCAAAGGGCCGGGATACCGGAAAGAGTACAAATCATCAGTGACAGATAATTAGACATTGTAATATACAAAGAAGAAGGGAAAAATTCAATAGCGATTTAAGAAACAACCCAAGAAGAGTTCAAACATCTTCAAAAGAAAATGGTATGGATTATCACGGAGCAATGTCAATGGCACAGTAAGGCAGAGAACCAAAAGGTGGATGGGGAAAAGGAATTAATATGTCAAAGCGTGAATTTGACAGGAGGTTTCTATCAGGGAAAGCACCTAAACAAGATTATTAAACAAAGAAATCAATAGGCTAATGTGGAATAACAATGACAATCATTAAGGTGGTTGTCCTCTTTAAAGTGTTTGTAAAAAAATAGATACAAAAAATCCCAACTCCATACAGGGTTGGGATATCTGCATATTTATGTGTCTTTTTTTTGAACTATTATCCTCACACTTTTGTCGAAAAGACACTTTCCACGGTATGCATCAGCGCGAGGCACGAGAGTCTTGTCATACAAACAATGCGTTTTTTCTCGTCTACAATCAGATGGTATTCCGGAAAATGATAAAAATTGTTTAAAAATTTCGCAATGTAGCGAAGTATTTGAAAATAATTCATTATATTTGTAGCCGTATTCAGTGAAAGGATACATAAAACTTACTTGTCTTTACGTCAAATCCATTATAACTACTGAGATTATGAGAAGAACCAAATTGTTTTCTGCCATTCTCGCTGTCGTGCTGCTGGCTGTGCCCATCATGGTATTAGGCATTAGGAAAAAGGTGGAAATGGCCAGAACCCTGGAAGTGACATTCGACTATAAGCGTCAGGCGGGGCCAGGCTCCAACCAATATGCCGTCTGGATAGAAAATGAGAAAGGAGAGGTCGTGAAGACGCTTTTCGTCACCTCTTTCACCACCAAGGGCCGCACGCGTCCTGGCGAGCAACCCATGCGCGGCTATGTCAAGCGTCCGGCATGTGTGCCAGTATGGGTCAAGGCATCGAAAGCCGAAGAGCAAACCGACAAGCAGTTGGATGCCTACACAGGTGCCACACCTAAAGTTGATGGCATGCAGCGTTTTTCATGGGACTTCACCGACGCGGCGGGGAAGATAGTCAAGAAAGGGACTTACAAAGTGTTTGTGGAAGCCACCCTCTTCGGCGAGAGCGACATCACCTATTCGGGCGCATTCACAGCCATGGACAATGCAGGTGAAATCGTTCTTACCCCGACGCTCACCAAAGACGATGAGGCGCACAAGGACATGGTTACGAACGTGAAAGCCTTGCTCAAATGATGACCGTGAAACTGAGCAACGGATTGGAAATCCCGCAGATAGGTGTGGGATTTCAAACCCCACTAACTCTATCTATGTGGGGTGAAAACTTAACAATCGTATGATACGCTCATGTGTTATTGATAAATTCATATCAATAGCAGATGTCGCAAGGGCCTCGTCCCAATTCTTTGGCTTTGGTCAAGGTGATTTTCTCGATAGTTGCCGAGCATCTATTCAGTCCCCTGCAGTCTTTTGAGGAGTGATATTTCTCCGACTTGGGGCCTGTACAGATGTATACATAGGTTTCGTTGGCCTGGTTATTCGTTGTGTCAGTCGCAACGTTTCCTGCCAACAGAATCAGTGTCAATAGAAGTGTCTTCATTATCTCTTTCTATTTTTGCTTTCGTTTTTTGCGTGTGTCGATTTCCCCCATAAGTAAAGAGTCATTTGGGATGTGATTTCTATTTGCCGTAGGCATAAAAGATTATGTCATGTGGCTCTTGATGTCGTTAATCAACGCTTCAAGTTCGCTGTCGTCTGTACCGAGCATGGACATAGGCTTTGCATAGGTAATAAAGCCGCTGCCATTCACGTATACTTTAATGTAGGAGAACATGCCACAGGTTCTCATGTAATAAACCACACTGTAATCCTCTGGATGCTCCACCACATTGGTCAGTTGTATTGACAACCCGTCGCAAGCAGAGCGTACCATATGATACAATTGCTCGTGAATGCCGTCAGAGGGGCGGTAATTGAAACGTATCGGCAATGACCTTTCATCATCAAGGTGCAATAATATCGATGGTGTATGCTCGTTCTGTGAACAAGACTTGGCGGGAAGGAAGATACCCCCTGCTTTGTAGTTGATATCAAACCTGTCAATGCCATCAGGTGTCTGGATATAATAGATTTCCAGATAGGGCTTGCTCTCCACACGTTGGATACTATACGGAGTGCCGTTTATATTCTTCGTTATGCAGTGATATTTAGCCTTTAGAAAATCCTCTTTGGTCTCGTCGTGGAAAGGTGTGGGCATCGTTTCCCCGATTATCCGGCATTCCGCATCCATGTTTTTGCATTTTTGTATAGGGTCGATGCGGAATTTGGAAAAAGGAGTGATGTGAGGAAGATTTGTTATGTATAAAGTCTTTTTTGCACGGGTCGTTGCCGTATAAGCCCATCTGAGGCAGTCGTCGCTTAGTCCGGTCCTATCGGCATAGTCGACAAAGACTTTTCCCCATTCACCACCCTGGCACTTATGCCCTGTGACGGCATAACCATATTTTGCTCTTATCGCATTATAATATTGGTCAGACATCAGCGTTTGGGCAAATTCCTCTGAACCTTGTTTTAGGTCGGGATTTCTCATGCAGAAATTAATATACAGCGCTCGATGCTCATCGATGGACAATGTCGCTTTGTCATTTGTCAGCAAATCTTCTATAAGCATGCAGGTCGTAGGATTTCCAGATCCGTCGGTCACTGTCACTTGAACAAAATTGATAGTGATGACAACGCGCTTTCTCTCACCGCCTGTTTGTACATATACTGGAGCCGATTCCTGTGTCCTTGCACCGACAGACAAAACAGGAACGAATTCACCATTCATTCGCCCCAAACGGTAGTTGTTTTGTGTGATAAGAAGAACATCCTTTTCTTTTAAAGGAACGTCACCACCATAGAGGCTGTTGCGGATATCCCTATTATATCTGCTTGCCGTCCTGTTGGAAAAGCAAATGACAACGCTGTCATGGGTGCCGGAGGTCCTCCTGTATTCAAGATATCTATTGAGAAAATCACCCGATGGGATGGATTCCACTTCATTCTCCTTTTCTTCAAAAACCAGATGATTTCGTTTGTCTTTCAATAATAAGTCTCTTATCATCATGGCATTTTTCAGTATGACACTGTCGCCTTTTTGACGAAGAACCTCTGTGAGTTCTGCCTCGAACACTTTTATGCCACGTTCCCTGAAATAATCTGCTCTTAATGCATTTGAGATAGATTCGCCCACGGGAGGCAACTGTGCCGGGTCGCCGACGAAGATGACTTTTCCCCCGAAAGAAGGACGAATGTATGTCAGCAGGTCTTCGAGCAGATTGTCCGTTCCAAACACGAACAATTCATGTTCGATAGTCCTTGAACAGACCATCGATGCTTCGTCTACTATGGCGACTGCATTTCCGTCGTGGTCGTTTTGGCAGATAGGAAAAACGAATTTGAATTCTGATTCAGCCAGGTCCTTTACCTTCTTCGATACGACACAAGCCTTTGAATAAATAGCCTTATGTATTGTTTTTGCTTCATATCCGGTTTTGTTTGAGAGAACTCTGGCTGCCCTGCCAGTCGGAGCCATCAGAATGACCTCCCGACTTTGGGCTATATAGTCGGCCACGACTTTCACCATCGTCGTTTTGCCAGTGCCGGCATATCCCCTAAGGATGAAGACAGAAGCATCGCTATTCATGAATGCTTTTATCTGCTCAAAAACTTCTTTTTGCTGTTTTTTTAATTCCATTTATTTTGCTTATTGGTTATCCGTATCATCCCTGTCCATCCATTAAAACAGGAAGTCATCTTCCTTGCTGCAGACATAATGGGATAGGAATGAGCCGTCGAAAACTATCGGGTCTTCAATCTTCTTGAAACCACTGAAATTGTATTGTATATCGTCAGTATTCATGTAGTTCCACACGGACGTTTTTTAATAGTCTTTTAGTTTTTTGCAAATTTAGAGAAAAAATGGGGATTTACAAGCCAGTCGAAATAGAAAATGTGACAAAATGCTACGAACAGGTTGTTTTGCTAAAGAAATCAAGGCGCACATACGCTCAATCCTACTCTTTAAGTGAACTAAGTCACAACTGTTTTGTATATTTGAGGCGTATTGTTCAACTTATTTGTTGACCCTCAACATTCTAGGCTCAAGAGAGCGACATGTGGCCTTGATGTGCGCAAAGGTACAGATAATCTTTGTGCTTTGTGCATCGGTGTCGCGAAAATTGAGAAAGTTTTCGAACTTTTAACGTTTCAACTGCATGATGTAACATTTCGGCGATTCTTACGCTCAGGTGGATTTGCAATCCACCTGCATGGAGTATAAAGATTTTTAATGCGATTATCTTACGCTCAGGTGGATTTGCAATCCACCTGCATGGAGTAAAAGCATTTTTAATGCGATCCCATTGCACTGGTTTGAGTTGGCAAAGGAACCTTGGACATATGCCTATCGTTCCACGGGAACCCCGTGCAGTTGTATTCGATGCCGTGGCATGAAGTATGACCGTCTGGGTCATAAACGTGAAACCCGCCGTATAATCAATGAGTGTCTTGACTGAGTAGAACAACAAAGAGGACAGTTCCAATCGGAGCCGTCCTCTTTGTTATTCTGACAGTGATGTCTAATAAAATCACAATGGCCTTGGCCTCTTTTTCTCTCGCCTTTTTACTAGAGGTCTACTCGTCAACAAAAAAAGAATTAACCTCTATAGAAGTCCTTTCGATTTTGATTGGCTTCGGTCTGAAATTTATCAAAGTGTCGTTTCTGAATGAAAAATGAAAGAGGTCTTTCTTGACGGAATACATGGTATCGACAAATAAGGAATATTCATTATAGCCTGTCTCCATGAAACATCCTCTGTAATACCAAACATCATAAGGCTTTTCATAAAAACAAATGGTAAATGCCTTTTCCTTCATATCCATCTCTAACTCAAAAGTACTGTCATTTACCTCGATGGAATAATCCTTGTGCCAATAATTCCAATGCAATTTAGTCGACAAGCCAGCTGCTCCCAAGACTCCAAGCAAAAGAAGGAATCCATTGATTACAAACGCTCTCCACCAAGGATTTTTCTTACTTACACCTAAAATGAGATTTAGTCCGAACAGTATGAAAGCGAAAAACAAAGTGCTTAGTCCGTCTTGATATTCTACAGGATGAAAGTAAAAAAGGAAAAGGAACACCAAGTCGGCCACTAACAAAATGCCGACTTGCAACCAAAGATTCCTGATTCCATAATACCAAGGTCTATTCATTACTGCAAAGTTGAGATATGTGTTTTCCGCAAAAATAGGTATAACTCCCTATTCCACCAAACTTTTCTGTAAAAAAGAACATACTTCATCAAATATCTCCGCGGAAAAGTATGGAAAACGATTTTTTTCATCTTTTCTCTTGCATGTCCCATGTTCTGACACAGCATGGTCCTAACTTTGCTCCCGAAATCAAACATCAACGACTATGAGCAAGAATACTTTTTCAGTTTTAAACGCTTCACTATCTGTACCATTTACAGCTTGATGGCTTCCTTTCCATTTTTCATCGTCACTAGTCCTTCAAGGGTGTATTCACCAAGCGAGGAACAGTGGCTGCCTATCTCATTGCTGAACTCTGGTTTTGAAGGTGTGCTTGCACCTCCACATCCATGAAGGACCACACCTGAGTAAGCCAACTTCTGGTCATGGGATACGTCATAAATGAACAGCCTGTCCTCACAGGATGGTTTAGAGAAATCCACAAGGATTTCATATTTCGAATTGCTTTTGTTGATTCGCTTATGGCTGTTGATAAACGTTTCCAGGTCTGGTCCTCCTTTCGGGATGCAGAAGGACACCATGATGCAGGAGATAAGAGCAATCCCTATGATTCTTAAATACTTTTTCATTGTCTTTATGATTGTTAGGTAAGATGGTTCAAGATTTTTCATCGCCGACAGGGAGGGCATGTTATAATGCCGCTTTCCCTATCATCGATTTCATGGTTGTCGTGAGAGAAGATTCCGAATGGCTTGCAGGTTTCCTGTTCTTGGTGTTGGACAGCAGGGTCTCCAAGACGGGCAACATGCGGTTGAGATTTCCATATCGGATCATGAAGTTCCAGAACGGTTCGAATTTCTTCCATCCACCCATGTAGAGCAGGTGCGCCAACTGTTGCTTCAGGTTGTCGTGGCCAAAACTTGCACGGAAGATGTTGCTCCAGGAATAGAATTCCTTGTATGCCCAGTCGTAGCCTTGTTTCAACTCTTCTGGCGAGAGTCCGATGGTTTTATACACCACTGTGCGCGTGTCATACTTGCTCCAGTCATAGGATGTGATGCGCCCGTCGCGCTCCATCTGTTTGAACAGCCGCGTTCCTGGATAGGGAGTGAGGATGTGGAAGGTGGCCGTGGTGATGCTGTGCTCGATGCCCCAGTCCACCGTCCGGCGGAACACGTCTTTGTCATCGTGGTCGAGACCGAACACGAAACTGCCGTTGATCATGATTCCCAGGCTGTGCAGACGTTCCACGGCGGCCACATAGTCCTTCGAGAGGTTTTGCAGTTTGTTGCTCGAACGTAGGTTCTCGGGAGAGAACGTCTCGAAGCCAAGGAAGACGCTGCGCAGGCCCGCCTTGGCAGCCTTCTCTATCAGGTCGCCCTTCAACACGGAGGCGACAGTGGCGGCACTCTGGAACACGCGCCCCATGCCTCGCATGCCTTCGAAGAGTTCTGCTGCGAAACGGGGATTGCCCAACAGATGGTCGTCGAGGAAATAGAGGTGGCGTCCCGGCAGGCGGTCGATTTCAGCCAGTGCCTCATCGACACGTTGTGTATAGAACGACTTCCCCTCTCCATAGAAGGCATCTTTGTAACAGAAGTCGCAATGATGAGGACAACCGCGTGACACCACGAGCGAATTGGGCACGAAGTATTTCTCTCGCTTGATGAGGTCGCGGCGCACAGGTGGCATATCCTCTATGGAGCGCCAGCGGGCCACGTAGCGCTTTTGTGGATGACCTTCGCGGAGGTCGTTGACAAAGCGCGGGAATGCCTCTTCGCCTGGTCCAAGCAGGATGGTGTCGGCATGTTGCGCCGCCTCGTCGGGCAGCGATGTGACATGAAGTCCGCCCATGGCCACATAGGTGCCTTGCCGACGGTAGTGGTCGGCAATCTTGTAGGCACGGTAGGCATTGGTCACATACACTTGGATGCAAACCAAGTCGGGCGTGTCGTCAAGTGTCAACTTCTCCACGTGCTGGTCCACAATCTCCACTTCGTCGTCGTCACGGAAATAAGCCGCCAATGTGGCGAGTCCCAATGGCGGGAACAAAGAGTACTTGATGGGACGCCAATACGGGCTGTCGGCTTCCTGCAAGGCAGGCAGAATCATTTTTACTTTCATGTACTTATATTTTTGAAATGGCAGTTATGTTACTAATACTTCATCGTCTTCTACTACATGTCATGTTGTCTTCTTAAGATGACAAGCAAGACCTGCTTGTTGTATGAAATAAGCCAATAAATACTTTATTTTCATTACTATTTTGTTTTTTCTAACGCAAAGATACATCGTAGGGTTCCATTCTATCAAGAGAACGAAACCCGGATGTATGAACCCCTTTGTTTGTTGTATGAAATGAATGACCCCCTCCATCTGTCACGGTCGTTCTGGTAAATCTGGAGCAAAAAACAGTATGCTGGCAGAGAAATGATGTCATTTTGCCATAGCCGTCTCACCCTTTTTGCAAATGTCGGTGCTCGCCCGTTTCCTGCCCGTTCCCTGCCATGCTTGCTGGTGTCAATCCTGCCAAACTTGCTGGTGTCAATCCTGCCAAACTTGCTGGTGTCAATCCTGCCAAACTTGTTGGTGTCAATCCTGCCAAACTTGTCGGTGATTTCTATGCCAAGAGGTTTTATCCAACAGTCGGTGCGCATATCCTCTCCCCTGTAGGGTCAGGTCTTGTGCCTGACCGCAAAAGGGCTGGGGTGGGGTCTTTGATTAAAAGTAGATACAACAAATTGGACTATCTTTGCGTAAAAGTGTTTCGGATATTGATAAAAAAGATATGAACACTTCGTAGTTTTAAACGCTTCACTATCTGTACCATTTACAGCTAAACAGCCCTTTGAATAGAACAAGATGAGGTACAGAGTCGTTATGGGAAAGGCT
>CAMHEL010000058.1 GCA_946184125.1 uncultured Prevotellaceae bacterium | reverse complement strand
AATGTAATGTATAGAAATGCCACCTCAAAAATTCAGAATTAATAGAACACACCTTTACAACTATATTATAACATAGATAATTCTCATCAGATATACCTAACTGGACTTTGCTCCCTGCTTGTGCTTGGAGTTGTTGTAAAGTCGCCACGGAGACGGTCGGCCTGTAATCAGCGCGAGCGAAAGAATCGAAGCCGCCAAAAGTTACTCTTTGCTGTTGGCCTTCCGGTAGCATTCGCGGCACAGCGGCTCATACTGTGCCTTTTCGCCGAGTAGCACACGCTTCTCGTCGGCCACGAGGCGGTGGCTCAGATAGGCCAGGGCACCGCATCTGACACAGATGGCGTGAACCTTCGTCACCTCGTCGGCGATGGCGCACAAAGCCGGCATGGGGCCGAAAGGCACGCCGCGGAAGTCCATGTCGAGACCCGCCACGATGACCCGCACGCCACGGTTGGCCAGCTGGTTGCACACATCGACGAGCCCTTCGTCCAGAAACTGCGCCTCGTCAATGCCCACCACGTCGATGTCCGACGAGAGCAGCAGTATGGATGCCGACGTATCGACAGGTGTGCTCCTGATGGCATTGCGGTCATGGCTCACCACCTCCTCGTCGGAATAGCGAGTGTCTATCGAGGGTTTGAATATCTCCACCCTCTGCCGTGCGAATACGGCCCTTTTGATGCGCCGGATGAGTTCCTCGGTCTTGCCCGAGAACATCGACCCGCACACCACTTCTATCCTGCCATGGCGATGAAGTTCGCCTGATATGTTTTCGCTCATAGATGAATGCAAAAGTACAAAGATTGGGCGACATGACCAACTTCCGAGGCGAAACTTTCACCAAGAAATCAAAAAAAAGTATAATTATTTTGTAGGTTGTGCGATTTGCAGTAAATTTGTGCCGATTATGGGCATATTGTATATTGTACCGACCCCCGTGGGCAATTTGGAGGACATCACGATGCGCGCGCTGAGGGTGCTTCGCGAGGCCGACGTCATCCTCGCCGAGGACACCCGGACCACGGGTGTGCTGCTCAAGCACTACGACATACACAACCACCTCATGGCACACCACAAGTTCAACGAGCATGGCACATCGGCCAATGTCATACAGCGGTTGGCTGCTGGCCAGACGGTGGCCCTGGTGAGCGACGCCGGGACGCCGGGCATCAGCGACCCGGGCTTCTTCCTCGTACGAGAGGCCGTGGCGGCAGGCATCGAGGTGCAGTGCCTACCGGGCGCGACGGCTTTCGTGCCCGCATTGGTCAACTCGGGACTGCCCGACGACCGCTTCTGCTTCGAGGGCTTCCTTCCCCAGAAGAAAGGCCGTCAGACACGGCTCAACGCCCTCGCCGCCGAGACGCGCACCATGGTCTTCTACGAATCGCCCCACCGACTGCTCAAGACACTCACCCAGCTGGCGGAAGTCTTCGGAGCGGAACGCAAAGCCACCATCTCGCGCGAAATATCAAAAGTGCACGAGGAGACCCTGCGTGGCACACTGGCCTCACTGGCAGCCCATTTCACCGACAACCCGCCACGGGGCGAGTTCGTCGTGGTGGTGGCGGGTGCCGACGAGAAGCGCACTAAAGAAAAGAACGACAACGAACCAAAACAAGACATAACACAATGAGAAAAGTATTGTATTTCGCCCTCTGTCTTCTGGTGCTGGCCAGTTGCAAAGAGGAAGCAAAACCCACCGTGGTGGAAGTGGTCAACAACGAAGCCATCGATTCGCTGCAGCGGATTGTCGACCAGCGAGAAGCCGAAATCAACGAATGGATGACCACGTTCAATGACATACAGGAGGGCTTCCGTCTTATCAGCGAGGCCGAGCAGCGCACCGTCTTGGCCAAAGGCGGAGAAGGCGCCGACCGTAAGCAGCAAATCCTGAAGGACATCCAGTTCATCCAGAATAAGATGGACGAGAACCGCAAACTCATCGACAAACTACGGGGACAGCTCGACGAGAGCACCATCAAGAGCGACCAGTTCAAGAAAACCATCGAGGTCATGGTGAGCCAATTGGAGGAGAAGACCCGACTGGTGGAACATCTCACACAGGAGGTCAACGCACGCGACAGCCGTATCAATGAGATGAGCGAGAACATCAGCATACTCAACAATGATGTGGCTGACCTCAAAAACGAGAGCAGCCAGAAGTCGCAGACCATCTCCGAACAGGACAAGAAACTCCACACGGCATACTATGTCTATGGCACCAAGGGAGAACTCAAGGAGCAAGGCATACTCGACAAGAACGGAGAGGTGCTGCGCAAGGACTTCAACAAGAACTACTTCACAAAAATCGACATCCGGCAGCAGAAAGACCTGAAGTTCTACTCCAAGAAAGTGAAGTTCCTCACCTCACATCCCGCATCGTCGTACCGACTCGATGCCGACGCCTCCAAACAGCTCACCCTGCACATCACCGACCCCGACGCCTTCTGGCAAACCAGCCGGTATCTCGTGGTACTTGTGAAATAACTATAACTTTAACTATCAACTATACACATGACAATGAACACCAATCAACAAGGCAGCCGTGCCTATCTCTTCTCCATCGTCTTGGTAGCCGTCCTTGGCGGACTGCTCTTTGGCTATGACACAGCTGTCATCTCGGGAGCCGAGAAAGGACTCCAGGCTTTCTTCAAGGGTGCGGGCGACTTCGCCTACACCGACGCCATCCATGGCTTCACCAGCAGCAGCGCACTCATCGGATGCATCATCGGAAGCGCGCTCTCGGGATTTCTTGCCACACGTCTCGGACGTAAGCGCTCACTCATCCTGGCAGGTATCCTCTTCTTCGTTTCCGCTTTCGGAAGCATGAACCCTGAATTCCTCGTCTTCCCCTATGGCAAGCCTACATACTCGCTGCTTGTCGTTTTCAACATCTACCGTATCATCGGTGGTATCGGCGTGGGACTCGCATCGGCCATCTGCCCCATGTACATCGGAGAGGTCGCTCCTTCCAATATCAGGGGCATGCTGGTGTCATGGAACCAATTCGCCATCATTTTCGGACAGCTGGTCGTCTATTTCGTCAACTTCGTCATCCTCGGCAGCCACAAAAACCCCATCTACGATGCAGCAGGGGCTATCGCCAACATGGCCGAGGCACAGTGGACCATCGAGACAGGATGGAGGTATATGTTCGGCTCCGAGATGGTGCCGGCTGGCCTCTTCGCCCTGCTCATCTGCTTCGTGCCCGAGACACCGCGATACCTCGTCATGGTGGGACAGGACGACAAGGCACTCAAGGTGCTTTCGAAAATCAACGGACAGAGCCGCGCACAGCAAATCCTATCCGACATCAAGGAGACCATCACCGTGCGCACCGAGAAACTCTTCACCTATGGCTTCCTCTGCATCTTCGTCGGCATCATGCTCTCCGTCTTCCAGCAGGCCGTGGGTATCAACGCAGTACTCTACTACGCTCCGCGAATCTTCAAGGACATGGGCATGGACAACGAGATGATGTTCACCGTCTTCATGGGGGTCATCAATATCCTCTTCACACTCGTCGCCGTCTTCACCGTCGAGAAATGGGGACGAAAGCCGCTACTCATCTATGGCTCGTTAGGAATGGCCATCGGTGCATTCGGTGTCGCCGTCACGTTCGGGCATCCCGGACTCGAGATGGTCACAGCCGTCAGCATCATGGTCTACTCTGCCTCGTTCATGTTCTCATGGGGACCCATCTGCTGGGTGCTCATCTCCGAGATTTTCCCCAACACCATCCGTGGCGGTGCCGTGGCCATCGCAGTGGCCTTCCAGTGGATATTCAACTTCATCGTGAGCAGCACCTTCGTGCCGATGTTCAACATGCACCTCACTCCTGGCGATGACTTCGGACACTGGTTCACGTACGGCCTCTATGGCATCATCTGTATCATCGCGGCTGTCTTCGTCTGGCGCCTTGTCCCCGAAACCAAGGGCAAGACCCTCGAGGATATGACCAAGCTCTGGAAACGAAAATAGACATGAGGCTTCTCGCCATCATCACCGCATCACTACTCCCTCTCGCCTACAGCCATGCACAGCTGGCTGTAGGCGAGATGCCACGTTTCCGCTCTTCGGGCGCCTACTACCACCGCCCGCAAGGTGCCTATTACGTGGGGGCGCCACTCAGGGGCGAAGGCAGCCTGAGCACCACACTCGTGGTCTGTCCGTGGCAAACGGTCACCTTTGCCAACGCTGACCCGGCAAAAGACGGTGAGTGGCACCTGTGGAGCACCGACGACGACGACAAACCCGTCGACATCATCGGCGAGGGGCCGGCAAGCCCTGAGGGAGGCGACCTGCTGTGGTGCCAGTCGCCAGCCAGCGTGTGGCCAACACCCACACTCACCGTGGGCGACAACTCGTTCACCATCGGCGACGAGAACTACTACAGCCTCAAAGGCAACGATTACCTGATGTGGCCGGGACAGGTGATGGCAGGCAACGGACCGGTGATGATGACTGCCTTCGACCCCAACACCTGCATACGCGACAACGGAGAGCCTTTCCTCAACCTCGCACGATGGGGATATGTCGGCGACAACATCTACGGCACGGGCACACTGACAACGGGCGGGCGCAACCTGGTGTCGTGGGGCGCTTTCCAGCCCATGCCACGACCCATGTCGCCACTCTACGTCGAACAAGTGTGTGTCGAGGCCACCTCGTATTCCGAACAGCCCATCGCCGACGGCGACACACTCTACTGCTACATCTCAAGGGCCATGAGAAGCGTCAACGCCCTCGACGTGATGGGAGTCATGCCCAACTTTGAGTTCACCGACACGCTATACGCACTTGCCGGCGACACCATCGACTTCGTCACCACCACGCAGCGAGGCAGCGGCGACGGCCGACACACCATCCACGTGGGGAAAATTCTCTTCCACAAGCACGTCACCGACACCGACGGAACCACCCACACCGCACCCTTCGTGCTCCATCCCGACAACTACGACGACAACGGCTTCGTCTTCGTCATCACGGGCTTCCACCGAAAAGGCATCGACGTGGGCATCGATGCAGCATACATCAACACCGAGGTGGAGGACAACGAGCAGGCGCAGATGATGCTGCTCGACCCCAACACCGGTTACAGCTATTTCCTCAACTACGGCTCTCCTTTCGCCATGCGCATCGGCATGATGGCGATGTACGACGCCGTGATTGTCGACCCCGCCAGAGACTTCATCACCGTCGCCCCCGACGGAGCGCACTGCCAGCCGGAGTGGACCACCGTGCGGACAGCACGGCCCTGGTACGACGGCAACACGGCCTGCTACGCCATCGAGGGCCTGCCCGAATGGGTGACCGACGTCAAGGTCGACGCAGGCCACTGGGCCGACTGGGGCGACGAAGGAGCATGCCGCATCTCGTTCACCTGCAGGCGGCTGCCAGCCGACACCGACAGCCGCACCGCCACGCTATACATCAAGGGCTGCGGGGTGACCAGCGCCACACCCATCACCATCCACCAGGACCACGGCGAGGGTATCGCCACCATCCACAACAAGCCACGCAGCAACGCTGCCCACCACGTCAGCGGCATCGCCGCCAGCACACACACACAAGGCATCGTCGTGGAGAAAGGAAGGAAATACATCAGAAAAAAAGCCACCAACCCATGAGCATCAACCAACCAACCCCCGGCACGGCGGGCAGGCGGCACCTCTCCTTCGAGGTGCTGCCGCCACTCAAAGGCAACGGCACCGATGCCCTCTACCATACCATCGACATCCTCAAGGAGTTCGACCCGCTGCACATCAACATCACCACCCACCACAGCGAGTATGTCTACACCCAACTGCCCAACGGACTGCTCGAGCGGCACCGGGTCCGCCGACGCCCAGGCACCATAGCCATCGCTGCTGCCATACAGCGGAAATTCGGCATACCGGTCATACCCCACATCATCTGCAGCGGCACGACTGTGGAGGCAACGGAGTATGAACTGCTCGACCTCCAGTTCCTCGGCATCAACCGCCTGCTGCTCCTGCGTGGCGACAAGGCAGCCGACGAGAAGATGTTCACCCCCACCGCAGGAGGGCACAGCCACACCACAGACCTCATCGCACAGGTCAACCGCTTCAACGAGGGATACTTCGCCGACGGCACACCCATACGGCAGCCCGGAGAGCCCTTCACCTTCGGCGTGGCATGCTACCCCGAAAAGCATGAGGAGGCTCCCAACATGGAACAGGACATGGCACACCTGAAGACCAAACAGGACATGGGCGCACAATACGCCATCACACAGATGTTCTTCGACAACCAGCACTACTACGACTTCGTAGAAAGGGCACGCCAGATGGGCATCACCATCCCCATCATCCCGGGTATCAAACCCCTGACGAAGCGCTCACAGCTCACCATAGTGCCCAAGACCTTCCACTGCGACCTGCCCGAGGAGTTCGCTTCACAGATGCTCCGCTGCAAGAGCGACGACGACGTGAGGCTCCTCGGCATCGAATGGGCCACGGAGCAGTGCCGCGACCTCTACAACCACGGCGTGCCGCGCATTCACTTCTACACCATGGGCGCCGTGGAGTCGGTCCGCACCATTGCCAACCGACTGCTGTGACGTAACATAACGACATACGAGCCAACATGAAATTCTCAGAAGTCATAGGACAGGACGACGCCAAGCGCAGGCTGGTGAAACTCGAGGCAGAGGGGCGGGTGCCTCACGCCATGCTCATAACGGGTCCCCAGGGGTGCGGCAAGATGGCACTGGCACTGGCCTTCGCCTCATACCTGCTCTGCGCCAACCGCCACGACGGCGACAGCTGCGGCTCGTGCCCGCAATGCGCCATGCTCCGGAAATGGGCGCACCCCGACCTGCACCTCACATTCCCCGTCATCAAGCCAAAGGGCTCGTCGGCCGACTACAAACCCATCAGCGACGACTACCTGACCGAATGGCGGGCCATGCTCGAACAGGGGGCTTACTTCACCGTGGAGCAATGGCTCGACGCCATGCACGCCTCCAGCCAACAAGCCATCATGACCGTTAAGGAGGCCGACGAACTGACCCACAAACTCATGATGCGCTCGAGCCAGGGCGGATACAAGGTCTCTGTCGTATGGCTGCCCGAGCGAATGCATGAGGCCACGGCCAACAAACTCCTCAAACTCATCGAGGAGCCACCCTCGCAGACGGTGTTCCTGCTCGTCAGCGAGAACCCCGCAGCGGTGCTCGAGACCATCAGAAGCCGGACACAGCAGTTCGCACTACGCAGAATCGACACCGATAAGGTGGAAGAGGCGCTCATCCGCCAAAGGGCGGTCGACAACGATGCGGCACACCGCATAGCACGCATCTCGGAGGGCAACTGGCTCAAGGCGCTCGACGCACTCGACGCCGACAGCGAGAACAAGGTCTTCCTCAATGACTTCAAACAGCTCACCCGCACCTCTTTCATGAGAAACGTCGCCGGCATGTCGAAATGGACAGCCGACGTGGCTCTCTACGGGCGAGAGAAGCAGATGCGAATGCTCACCTTCTTCGGAAGGATGATACGCGAGAGTTTCATCTACAACTTCCACATCGAGGACCTCTCATATCTCACTCAGGAGGAGGAGGACTTCCTGCGCCGCTTCGCACCTTACGTGCATGAGGCCAACGTCATCGAGCTTTCGGAACTGATAGAGAAGGCGCGAACCGACATCGGGCGCAACGCCAACGCGAAGATGCTCTTCTTCGACCTCGCACTCAATGCCACCGTGCTGCTCCGCCGACCCGTGGTGCAGTGACTGTGCCATCAAGCTAATCCTTGATGATAGATTTGATTATTTTTGAATTCCTGCTTAACACAACAAATGGACTATAAGAACCTGACATTCAGAATAAGCGCCGGTTGCGACAGAGGTCTCTGCCGCAGAGGCATCGGGCGACAGGACAAGCAGCTCAACACCTACGACTGGCTTGCCGATGTTCCGGGAAACGCTGAAGGAACAGACCTCGTCGAGGTCCAGTTCAAAAACACAAGAAAAGGGTATTACCATAATGTCAACAACCTCGACCTCAGAAAGGGCGACATCGTAGCAGTGGAAGCCAACCCCGGGCACGACATCGGAGTGGTAACCCTCACCGGAGAACTGGTCAAGCTGCAACTGAAAAAGGCCAACCTCAAGTCGGCCGACGACATAAGGCGTATCTACCGGCTCGCAAAACCCGTCGACATGGAAAAATACGAGGAGGCGAAAAGCAGAGAGCACGGAACCATGATACAAAGCCGACAAATCGCAAAAGACCTGGGACTCGACATGAAAATCGGCGACGTGGAGTACCAGGGCGACGGCAACAAGGCCATCTTCTACTATATAGCCGACGAACGAGTCGACTTCCGGCAACTCATCAAGGTGCTCGCCGAAACATTCCACGTGCGCATCGAGATGAAGCAAATCGGAGCAAGACAGGAGGCCGGACGCATCGGAGGAACAGGACCTTGCGGGCGAGAACTATGCTGCGCCACATGGATGAAGAACTTCATCAGCGTCAGCACCAACGCCGCACGATTCCAGGACATCTCGCTCAACCCGCAGAAACTCGCAGGCATGTGCGCTAAACTCAAATGCTGCCTCAACTACGAGGTCGACAGCTATATGGAAGCCGGACGGATGCTGCCTCCCAAGGACGTCATCCTGCAGACGCTCGACAGCGACTATTTCTTCCTCAAAGCCGACATCCTGGCTGGACTCGTCACCTACTCCACCGACAAACGGGCGGCGGTCAACCTCGTCACCATCACGGCGGAAAGAGCAAAGGAAATCATCGAACTCAACAAACAGGGGCAGAAACCCGAATCTTTGCTCGAAGAGGGATTCGCCAACGAAGACGAACACCCGAAAGACCTGCTCGAGGACGACATCTCGCGCTTCGACAAGAGCAAGAAAAAGAAAAAGAAGCGCAAGGCAAAGGCTGACGCCACCGAAAGCACACCTGCCGTCAAGGAGAAGAAAAAAGACGAGACAACAGCCACTGAGCCCAAACGCCCACAACAGGCAAAAGGCAAACCACAGCAGCCAAAGGCTCCCAAAGGCGAACTGCAAAGGGAGGGTGCGAAACAACAGCCCAAAGGCAATAAAAACCGAAAGAACCGCCCAAATAACGGTCAGGAGGGCAGTGCCGCACCAGCACAGGATACAGGCAAAAAGCCAAACAGCAATGAGTAAAAACCTCAGAAACAAAACCATCATCCTCGCCGCCGCAGTCATCGCGGCGGCGTTTCTCAATGCCTGCTACCAGCGCACGGCGTATTTCCACTACCACTCCACACCTCTCGACGGATGGAACCGACAGCACCAACTCACCTACGAGGTAAGCCCCGTCACACACCCTGGCTACTATGTCGAGGAAATCGGAGTGCGTACCACTGCTCAGTACCGATACCAACAGCTTTTCCTGGTCGTAGAACAGTTTGTCGTACATACCGCCAACCATCAAATGGGAAAAATGAAGAGCGACACCATCTGCATCGACATCTACGACAACAAGGGGCGCCCACAAGGCACAGGCATCAGCACACACCAACTCATCTACCCCCTCAAAAGCCTCAAACTGGAAACCGGCGACTCGCTCGTCATGCGCATACGCCACAATATGCACGCCATCAGTCCAAATGGCATCGCCGCCATAGGACTGAAACTCACGGAAATGTAGTTGATAAAAACCGTCATGCGAACGCCATTCTACTTCCTCCTCCTTGCCGCCGTGCTTCTCGCCGCCTGTTCGGGTGGCGGTGATGAGCGTCGCGCCCTCGACACCGCCTACAGACTCATCAACGACCGCCCCGACTCCGCCCTCGGCATCCTCGACGCCATGCCCCAGCCCGAGGCCACGCTCCTCTCCAAGGGCCATATTTGCGCCTGGATACGAGAGATTTTTCAGCAACTACAATAGGAGAGGTTTGAGATTTGAGATTTGAGATTTGAGGCTTGAGGTTTATGATTAGTTTGGAGGGATGGATTTCTGCAGGGGTGATTCGCGGGTTCGGAGACCCGCGCTCCTATGATTACTTACCTTAGCATCATCATTCAATTAAAGTAGGAAAACAATGAAGACAAAACTCTTATTATCTTTGCTGTTGGCCATATATGGCATGGCTGCACTGGCACAGACTGAGCAGATGGAATACCGACCGTTTGCGAAGGAAGGCAAGACTTGGGAAGCACAAGTCGGACCAATCTTGGAAAACAACTATTGCAATAGTGTTGATGGCGACACGTTAATTGGAGGCGAGAGTTGGAAGAAAGTCTATAACTATATTGCATTCCCCGATTTCAATTACTCATACTACGCCGCCATACGCGACGTGGGGAATACGTCTAAACTCCTAAACTCCTAAACTCCTAAACTACCAAACTCCTAAACTCCTATAAAATGCGTTATTTATATTCACCTATTTACCTTTGCCGCATCATCAGTATTAAATCTAACTTCAAACTAAAGAGATGAGAAAAGTAGCATTAATCAGTTTGCTTGTTTTTTCCATTGCCCTTCATGCGCAAGGGCAGGGCGAGAACGGCGCCATGGATAACTCTGTCTACACCAAGACAGAAATGGGTTCTCTGTCCGTTGAGATAGGACCATCGTGGATAAACTCCAAAGTATATACCTCAGATGGATACTTCAAAGGGCAGATTGGATTGGAATTGGGTGTAGAATACTCCGCCATCAAGGTGGGAGGATTGGGCTTTGGGCTTTCCTTCTATCATAACCGAACAAATATTCATGGTAGCAAAGTCAACCTCAACTTTGTCGGCCCCTCTTTGGGCTATGCCCATCTCTTCCATAGGAAATGGCTTGGAAAGGTTTCCCTCGGGCTGGGTTTAGGAACCGCTAAAGGCGAGGACGATAGATATAATAGTCATGTCATAACTAATGAAAACGTACAATTTGGATTGGGCACACGGTTGGCCGTCGGCATGGTTTACCTTGCTTCTCGCCATATTGGCTTAGGTCTCAATTTGCACGACATGACCATCTTCCTTGGCAAGAAAGGTGATTCTCATTTCAGCAATTCAGATGAAATCAATGGCATCTCACGCATTGGTGGCACCTTAGTTCTCCACTATTTCTTCTAATGGTTACCAGTCAGCACGGAGTAGCTGGTAAGTTTATTGGTTTTTAAGGTGGGTTCTATTTATGTCGAGGCACTGAGAGAAGGTGCATCGCCCTCATGCCTATCCATAATACTGAACAGGACTCTTCTGGCTTTTGGCTTCAGCAAGTTCATTGACGACGCATAAAATCACAAGAGTTCCTCTGCCACGGCGAGCTCCATGCCTCTCCAGATGAGGATGAGGCGGTGCACCTTCGTGTGTCCGGCGGTGCGCTCCACGTTCACGCTCTCCGCATAGCGAGTGATTTGTTCGATGGCCGTCTCACGGGCTGCTGCTAACTCTGTGTCCGTCGCTTTCGAGGGCAGGTACTTCAGTTCCAGCACATACGAGTGCTCGATGTCGGGATAGATGCCGAGCATCGGCTGCAGGTAGATGTCGGCATAGCCGCCGCTGCCGCGCCCAGAGAGGTCGCGCGCACCGGCATCCAGTTCCGAGACCGGCAGGTAGAGCTTGGACATGCAGGTCTGCGACAGTGTGAAGCCATGGACGAACGCCTCGCCCTTCGCCTTATCGCGGTTGGAGGAAAAGCGCCTGAGCGTCTCGGCGATGTACTCGAAGCAAGGTCTCCAATCGCCGTCGAAAGCCATGTTGGCCATCAGCCTGTTGCGGAGGTAATCTTCGATGAAGAGGTCGTTCTCCCGGTATGAGTCGGCCAAATAGCCGTATATTTGCTCGCGCACCGTCTGGTTGGGGATGCGGAAATTAATGTCGCCCCTTTTCCTGCCGGCAATGGTGAGCAACCCGAAGTAGTAGAGCAGCGACACGAAGTTGTCGGGGTCGGTGATGCCCTCCGAGGGGAAATGGTCTTTCAGCTCGGCCGTGATGCCCCCTGTCTCCACGATGTGCTGGATGACCGAAGCGTCGTTCTCGAAGCCACGGTCCTTGCGGATGAGCATCCGCAGTTTACTGTAGTCGGTGCGGATATTGGAGTCGAGCATGTTCTTGGGCAACCGTCCGTTCCCATCTGTGTAGTTATCGACGAAGTAGAGCACCATGTCGCTGTTGTACATGGGAGGTTCGTCAAGGCACTCCTCAGAGAAGCAGTAGTTGTCATACCACGGCTTCATGATTTCGAGTAGTTCGTCGGTGGTGTGGCGGAAGGGATAGAACTGGCGGTAGTACTCGAGCATCTCGCGCACCTCCTGCTCGGTGAAGCCCACCATTGCGTTGAATTTGGCGTTCATGGTGTAGTTGGTGCCGATGTTGAAGCCCGAGGTCAAGTCGTCCATCGTCACGGGACTGACGCTGGTGACAAACAGGCGCTTGATGGCATTGTCGGTGCCACTCTTAATGGCATTGAAGAATCCTCGGTAGGCACCGGTGCCATGTGTCTCGGCCTTGTAGCCATGTTCAGTGCTCGGGTCAGAGAGGATGATATTGGTAAAATGGTCGTACTCGTCGATGAACAAGTACATCTGACGGCCTGCTTCATCGCAGAGGCGTGTCAGAGCAGCCAACTGATTTGCAGCCCCTTTCTCTGCACGGAGAATATCAAGGGAGCTAGTGGGAAGCAAGTCGGCGTAGTCTCTGAGGAACCCCTCAAACTGTATACGGCAATATCCATCCATGCGCTCCTTATATCCCTCCAAATCACCAGAGAAACTGGAGAAGTTGAGATACAACACCAAGTAGGTGTTGTGTTCCTCGGTGGGGTGCTGCCCAATCCAAAGGTCGCCGAAGAGCCTCTCGAAAAGAGGTGCTTTCCGAATGTCGTAGTATTGCCGCAACATGTTCATCATCAGCGACTTCCCGAAGCGGCGGGGGCGAATGAAGAAGAAATAGCGGTTGGAGGCCTCTATTTCGGGGATGAAACGGGTCTTATCGACATAGTAGAAATTGGAGAGGCGCACGTCCTCCCAGTTCTGCATCCCGTAGGGGAGTTTCTTGGGTTTCTGCTGCTCGGTGGTCATGGATTGAAAAGGTAGCTAAAAGTTGATGCATGTCTTCGGTTATGCAAAAATAAGACAATCAAGCGAGAATTCCAAATTTTGACAGATGAAAAAAACGCGGCTTAAGTGCAAACACGTAAGAAAGTAGTTGAAAAGCACTTGTTACCCAGCCGTACCACGGGCTTGCGCCTCTGCACGGCATCTTGCCTGTCAAATGCCGCAAACGAGAGCGCATAGTACGAAGGCCATCCTATGTCGGTAACCATTCAGCGAATCTACAAATAAAGTTATGTTCGTCGGGATTTGCAATCCCGACGCATTGAACATCAGGATTTGCAATCCGAAAATCGCATTAAAAAATGCTTATACTCCATGCAGGTGAATTGCAAATCCACCTGAGCGTAAGCATCGCTGGTAAGAGTTTCCCTTTGTCGGCATGATGGTTAAAAAAACTAAAATAAAATTAATTTAACCCCGTTTTTATCTTAACATCCATCATTTAAGCCTAATTTACAACAAATTGTTGTACCTTTGCTCAAATTTTCACAAGCACTCTGAAAACAGAGACCAGATTCTCTCGGTTAAGGTAAACAGAAAGTCAAGCATATCACCCCTTTGAAACAAAAAGAGTCACAAAAAACGATGTTAAGAAAAATAATTATCCTGGCACTGACAGCCACCCTTTTCACCACAGCTTTCGCCACCCCCATCGACATGCCTACCGCGCTCGCAAAAGCACGGCAGTTCGCCGAGTCAAAAGGCATGGCCATGCAGCTCGATGAGAGCAGGGCACGCAAGGCTCCTGGAATGAAAAATGCAGTAGAAGAAACTCCATACTACATTTTCAATGCAGCCAACGACAAGGGTTTCGTCATCATCTCTGGCGATGACTTGATGCCTTCTGTCCTCGGCTATTCCGACAGCGGACATATCGACACCGACGACCTTCCCGACGGTCTACGCCTCCTCCTTGAGGCTTACCAGGAAACGGCCAGCCAATCCTCACTCATGGCGGACAGCCAACCGGAAATCGCCGCACGTCAGGGCATACGCCGCTCCATGTCGGCAGCGAAATACCCCATCAAGCCCTTCCTCACCAAAGCATGGGGCCACCGAACACCCTTCAACAACCACAACCCGGTTCACAACGACACCATCACCCTCACCGGATGCACCATCGTGGCTGTCAGCGAGGTACTCGGCTATTTCGAGTACCCCAAGACCCTGGGGAGCGTCAGCGGCTATACAACCGAAACATCGAAAATCGTGGTGCCGGCACTGCCAAGCATCACATTCGACTGGTACAATATGCTGCCCAACTACAACCGTGTCCCCTCATACGACAGCATCCAAGCCGCTGCTGTGGCCGACCTCACACGCTACGTCGGACAAGTAATGAGGGCCGACTACGGAACGAAATCCACCCCGGGCTACTCAGGCTATATGCCACGCACACTCAGGGCGTTCGGATACAACGCCACCAACCTCATCCCCATCACCGACAAGTCGATGCACGAGTGGGATGAAATCATCTACAATGACTTGAAGAACAAACGCCCGGTCATCCTTGCCGCCAACAACGTGACCAACAACCTCGCCGGCCATGCCTTCATCATCGACGGATGCGACGAGGACGACCTCTACCACATCGACTGGGGATGGTCGGCCAATGCCAACGGATATTTCCGCATGAGTAACCTCAGCCCATACAACAATTCCAACAGCTACACCTACGAGCGCAACCTCAGCGTCATCTACAACATCGAGCCCAAAAGCACCTACGTAGCCGACACCGACGTGCCGCCATACACCAACCTGCAGACCACCAGCCTGACAGTCGATATGGAGGATATCATCATCACACGGGTCAACCGCACATCAAATGCGCTCTCCTTCAAAGACGGCATCGCTCTCGTTGGTCACGACAACGAAATCATGCGCATCCTCCACTGGGACTCCATCACCTATCAGCCAGGAAAGGCGCTCACCAAAACATGGAACGTGCTCGACCTCAGCGGAGTGAAAAACGGCAAATACCGCATCTACCCGGTCAGCCAGCTCGTCAAGGGTGACGGCATCTGGCATTTCGACGACTGCAACAGCACCAACGCTTTCGCTGAAATAGAGGTCGTCAACGGGCAGTTCACACTCACCGAAGGGCCGGCGCTGGTCTACAACTCCTTCGAGCCCTCCGAAGACTTGAAATTTGTGCTCGGAGCAGCAAGGCACATGACCCTCAACCTCACAAACAACACGATGGACAGGCTCGACAAGCGCCTCTACCTCTATGAGGACTCCACGGCCATCGACATCACTCATGCTGTCATACAGCCCAACACCACTGGGGATGCCATCTTCACGTATTTCCCACAGACATCGGGCACACACACACTCAGACTATACACCGATACCATCAAGCCCAACCTTCAGCCCATCATGGAGAAGGAAATCACCGTGGCAAAAGCTGTTGGAAACACCCTTAAAGTCATCTCAGCACAGGTAGACAACTTGTCATCGGGACACCTCTACGGCAACTCATTGAGAATAATATTCTGCGTCAAGAACGTTGGCTCACACGACTACAACGACTTCATACGTCAGCTCATACGCCTTGAGTCTTGGGACCGTACGAAGAAGATGCTCGTGCACATACCAGCCGGCGACTCCATCTTCATCAATGTGGAGTACGACGACCTGGCATACGACTTCGACCACATCTTCTACCTCTACTACAAGACATCGAGCACTTTAGACCCGCACGTCTTCACCAAGTCGCTCTGGGCTCGCACATTCCAGCCGCGACAGGGCATCTGCTGGTGGGATGACAAAGGCAAATTGCATGCCAAAGCACCATCGACCTCAAAATTCACCATGCCCGAAGATGCCGTGGCTCTCGATGTCTCGGCTCAAGTGAAGATACCTAACTCCATCGTTCCCAACAAGAACCCCAACACGCTCTACTACGTCAGGAAGAATTACGACACCCTGGAGGGCCACAACGTCATTTTCAAGAACAAAGCCGACTCCATCAACTTCGTCGATGAGTATTCCTGCATCGTCCCGCTTGACTTCCACGCCAACTATGTGGGTTACAAGCGCACCTTCGAGAAAGGCTTCACCGGCAAGCGCAACGGCAACAACTGGTCGACCATCGTGCTGCCCTTCGATGTACAGAAGGTTTACAACATCGCCGATGAGTGCGAAATAGACTGGTTCAGAAACGACGACGAGACCGACAAGAATTTCTGGCTCCGCCAGTACTACGGCCAGGAGGGCTACACCACTTACTTTGAGGATGCACAGGCCATGAAGGCCTATACGCCTTATATCATCACCGTCCCGAGCGACTATAAGGGCGAGGAATACAGTCTGGTGGGCAAGCCCCTGGTGTTCAGCGCCGATGATGTCGACATGGGGCCAGGCAAACCCATTGCCGACACCCGCAACTTCGACTTCCAGGGCTCGCTCTACGGCACCGACACCTTCGGCGGCTACATCTACATGCTCGACGAGGAGGACAGCGGCAATACCTTTGTATATACCAAGGGCGCCAGTAAGGTGAAACCCTTCAGGGCTTACTTCACCTCGGAAACCGAACCAGAGGAAGGCAGCATTCTCTATGTGGCAGCACGATACACCCATGCCACTGAAACCGATGGCATCGACACCATCGACAGCAACCTGCCGACGTCAGCCGACATCTACACGCTTTCGGGTGTCAAGGTGAGCGCCAACGGGCAGAGCGTGCAGCAAGTGCTGAGCACACTGCCACAGGGTGTCTACATCGTAGGTGGAAAGAAAGTGGTGAAACGATAAGTAGGTGATCAAAATTAGATGATAGTATTTTATGATTTATTTTGATGCAGATTTTTTATCTCAGACGATGGAGCATAGCGGGCTATGTGACTGAGGATGAGTGAAAAAGATGCGCAAAAGAAACATAAAAGACTATGAAACACCTACAAATATGATAGTCACAGATAATTTTGATTACCTACTTAATAACGGGGAAAACGGCTGATAAGCGAAAGGCTCATCGACCCTCGAACAGGAACTCACCCCCCGACAGCTGGCAAGTGGCCAGTCCGAAGCGCACCAAGTGTGCCAGGATGTTCACCACTTGATGCCGGGCGACGCCCGAGCGCCGCACCACCTGGCGCAGCGTCATGCCACCGGCTCCCTCAAGTGCTTGCATGACGGCCCGCTCCTGTGCATCGACACTCAGCAAGGTGCCACGCGGCGAGCGCTCAGCCAGCCAGATACGCAGATGCACCGGAGAAGCCACGATATTCTCATCAGCAACACGAATAAATGCGCGCCATTTGCCGTCATCGCAAATGGCGCGCACTGGTTTTCTAAGCGACACGGGAACCTCGGCCATCACTATGGTGCGGCCCTCCTCGCGAAAGGTGGTGAAGTCGATGCTCACCGCCGGACGGCAGCATTCCTCGCCTGCCTTGCGCATCATGAAGATCTCCTCCTCGGAGCGCACGCCCGAGAGGTGGCCGTCGTCGCGCACACCGATGAGCAAGCGCCCGCCGTCGGTGTTGGCAAATGCCGACACCGACTTGGCCAGCTTCACCGCATCGGTCACTTTGTACTTGAAGTCCTGGCACTGGTGCTCACCCTCTGCAATGAGTTGCTGGAGTGAAGTGGCTGCCATGACGTCAATAGACAAAAATCCGGAAGTCCTTGATGCTCTCGGGAGCACCTTGCTCGGCACGGGGCAAGTACTCCAAGGCGCTGACAGTCTGCACCGAACCAAGGTCGATGACCAGCAGGTGAGGACCCTGAGTGCCTTTCTCTGTCTGCCAGTAGGTGGACTCCTGCAGGTCATACACCTTGTCGCCGGTGTGGTTGCCGTTCTCGTTCTCCGAGTTAGCATATTTCGTGGTCCACGGCTCACGGCTCAGGCGCTTTCCGTCGGCACCTTGCAGGTAGAGTTCGGCGATGGCCACCTGTGGCTTCCCGTCATGCGAGGAGAGGCATTCGATGGCGAGGTAGCGTCCATTCTTCTGGCCGCCGAAGCCGACGGTCTGCCAACCGTTGCCCGACTTGAAAGCGCCGGTAGCGACGGGGGTGGCGGAGTTGAGGTCGGGCTTGTCGCCGATGTTGTTGTGCTTGTTGGTCTTCTCCAGCTGCAGTTTGTTCAGCTCGGGCTCGGCCTGCCCCCAGACCACGGCCTCCTTCGGCCCGACGACGTCGAGAACGATGACCTCGTTCTTGCCTTTCTTCAGCCAGCAGCCCGGAATGTACAGCGTCTGCTGCGGTCCGATGCTCCAGATGCGGCCCATGGCATGGCCGTTCACCCACACCTGGCCCTTGCCCCAGGTCTCGAAGTTGAGGAACGTGTCGCCCACCTTTTTCAGGTTGAAGTAGCCGCGATGGTAGCCAGGTTTCATGAACTCAGCGAGTTTTGCCGACTCCTCGTAACTGCGTGTGACAGCGATGCCGGGAACACTGCCTTTCAAGTCGGTTTTTGCATTGAAAGACTTCACCATGTCGAGCGCATTCCTGGCCGTCTCGTAGTCATCGGGTATGGCGACGTTCAACCAGTTTTTCGGTGTCAGCATGATCTCTGCATCGTCAGTCTCCGTACTCAGTGTGACATTGCCGACGATACCCT
The DNA here is from genome assembly GCA_946184125.1 of uncultured Prevotellaceae bacterium. Taxonomy (GTDB): domain Bacteria; phylum Bacteroidota; class Bacteroidia; order Bacteroidales; family Bacteroidaceae; genus Prevotella. The sequence continues at coordinate 4,598 of CAMHEL010000058.1, read as the reverse complement.
TGAAGTCTTTGATAGCGCGTCCGAAATTAATGCGGCCCATGCCTTCGACGATGATGATGAGGTCGGCCCCTTTCTTGACGGCAGGGATGGTGAGTGATTTCTCGTTCTTCACACGGTCAATCTTTCCAATGTATTTGCCATCGATAAACACCTGTGCAAAGTCGTGGAACTCGCCTGTCAGAACGCTCGGAGAAGTGATTTCCGGCAATCTTGTGGAGTAAATCATCGTACCCCATCCCATGTCCATCTCCTCAAAGGTTTTCAGGGCGCCTTTCTCTGTCTTTCCATCCTTCGGGGCGGCAGTCATCAGGGTGGCAAACTCCGTCAGTTCGAATTTCGGCACGGTGATGATGGGCATGGGGGCCTTCGGCACGGCGGGGAGTTTCTTACCATTGTTGTATTTCTCCATCATCTTGCGTAGTTCCCAGAACTTCGGTGTGGCGAGACCCCACTCGTTGATGGGGGCGTCGTAGTCGTAGCTCGTCACGTCGGGGGCGAAGCCCGGGCTGTTGGCGCCTGCCCAGTGGCCGAACGACGTGCCGCCGTGGGTCATGTAGAGCGAGAAGCTGATGCCTTTCGACAGCATCTCGTCCATACCATCGACCATGTCCTTGGCGGGGCGTGTCTCATGGCGTGCGCCCCATTTGTCGAACCAGCCGCTCCAGAACTCGGAGCACATCTTCGGAGCATTGGGCCGCAACTGCCCGAGGCGGCGGAACTGCTCGTCGATATTCGCACCGGTGCCGAAATTCATGGTCCAGGTGAGGTCGTCGAGACCGTTTTTCTCGAAATTCGACGACCAGTCGCACTGGAACAGTGCCACCTCATTGCCGTAGATGGAGCGCAGGCAGTCGCGTATCTCGCTCACATAGGGCTTGTCCTCGCCATACGAGCCATACTCGTTCTCCACCTGTATCATGATGATGGGGCCGCCACGCTGGATGGTGAGCGGGGCAAGCTGCTCGCCCACCTTCTGCTCGAAAATCTTCACGCGCTCCATGAAATAGGGGTCGCGCTCGCGCAGCTTGATGTCTTTCTTCTTCAGCAGCCACCAGGGAAGTCCTCCCATCTCCCACTCGGCACAGACGTAGGGGCCGGGGCGGACGATGACATACATGCCGTTTCGCTGTGCCAGACGGCAGAACTCCGCCACGTCGTTGTTGCCCGTGAAGTCGAACTCCCCCTCACGCTGCTCGTGGATGTTCCAGAACACGTAGAGGCACAGGGTGTTCATGCCCAGCGCCTTGCACATCTTGATGCGATGGTCCCAATAGGCCTTGGGGATGCGGGGATAATGCACTTCAGCAGCCTTGACCACAAAGGGCTGGCCGTTGAGAAGGAAGGTCTTGTCGCCCACCGTGAAAGTGCCGCCACTACGTGGAGCGGCCTGGGCACCAAGCGCCATCAGCAGTGCGGCAAGCAGGATATGAAGTTTTTTCATAAGACAAAGGTTTTATAGGTTTTACAGGTTTTCTTCGTTGTGTTGGTCGCTTAGAAACTGTCGAGCCATGCCTTGAGCTCCATAATCATCTCGATGTGGTATTTGAAACTCAGCCGGCTGCCCCATCCGTGTCCTCCGTCGGGGTAGACATGCAGCGAGGCCGGCACGTCGTGGCGGTAAAGCTCCATATAGTAATTGGCGCCATTGGCGGGGGGCACTGCGGTATCGTCGTCGCTAAGGGCTATCCATGCCCTCGGCGTGGTGCGCGTCACCTGCTGGTCGCTGCTGTAGTTCTTCTCCTTACGCTTTTGGTTGCCCTTGCCCACGAAGTTGTCGTGCGAGCCCTGATGGCCCAGGCCATTTACCATGCTGATCACCGGATAGAAGAGGATTTGGAAATTGGGCTTTGCCGTGCGCTCTCCCAGCGTCGCCACGATGGATGCCAGGTGGCCACCAGCCGACGAGCCCATGATGCCCACTTCGTTCGACTTGATGTGCCACTGCATGGCGTTGCGGCGAACCATCTTGATGGCTTCCTCGGCATCGGAGATGGGCACCTCGGGGTTGCCGTTGGGCATGCGGTACTTCAGCACCACGGAGGCGATGCCCATGTTCTGGAAAAACTTCGCCCACTCATGACCCTCATGGTCCATGGCGAGATGCGAGTATCCACCGCCCGGGCAGATGACAATAGCTCGGCCAGTAGCCTTCTTGTCGGAAGGCAGATAAATCCACACTTTAGCGGTGTCGGTCGGCACGCCGTTGCGGTTAGGGGCCCCTTTGGGCCACAGGTTCATCACTTTCACACTCTGAGCCGACACGGAGGCGGCAATGACCAGCATGGCCATCATCAACAGGTATTTTCTCATAACTACATGTTTTACTTGTTGCCAAGCGGCTTTTTTGAAACCACTTCGGCATTTATCTTTCCATTTTTATTGCAAAGGTAATGTTTTTTTTGTAATATTGCATCGTCTTTAACCAATATTACAACCAACCCAAATGAAAAACGATATGAGAAAAGCACTTCTTCTCCTTGCCGTGGCATTGACGATGGCCACCGGCACACAAGCCAAAGTGAGGCTCCCTCACCTCATCGGCGACAACATGGTGCTGCAGCAGCGCACCGACGCACGTCTATGGGGATGGGACAAGCCCGGCGCAAAAGTGACGGTCAGCGTGTCGTGGACCGACAAGTCCTACAGTACAAAAACCGGCAGCGACGGCAAATGGGCGGTCAGCATACCGACTCCAGAGGCCAGCTACACGCCACACACCATCACCTTCGACGACGGCGAGCGTGTCACCCTCAAAGGAGTGCTCATCGGCGAGGTGTGGGTATGTGCCGGACAAAGCAATATGGAGATGCCGGTGAAAGGATTCGGACAGTGCCCCGTCGAGGGATACAACCAGGAAGTGGTCAACGCACGCGACTTCAAAGGCATACACTATGTGAAAATACCAAGCGTCATGAGCATGAAGCCTCTCGAGGATGCCAACTGCGAATGGAGAGAGATAGGACCCACCACCGTGGGCGACGCTTCCGCCACGGGATATTTCTTCGCACAAGTGGTCAACAAAGCACTCGACATACCCATCGGACTCGTCCTGGCCAACAAGGGCGGCACAAGGGTGGAGAGCTGGCTCACACGCGACAACCTGCAGCGATACACCAACGAACCGCTCGACACCATGGCCATCGTCAACGGACATGAATGGGACTACCACCGGCAACTCGTGTGGGGCAACGGCACCTTCAACCCTATCCTCAACTATACCGTGAAGGGCATTCTATACTACCAGGGATGCTCCAACGTGGGCGACCCGGGAAACCAGTACTCCGAAAGGCTACAACTGCTGGTCAAACAATGGAGAGAGCAGTTCGGACTCGGAGAAATCCCATTCTACTTCGTCGAAATAGCGCCCTACAACTACAGCACCATCGACGGGGATAACGGCGCAAGGCTGCGAGAACAACAGTTCATCGCATCAAAGAACATCCCCAACAGCGGACTCGTGTGCACCAACGACCTCGTATATCCCTACGAGAGCTCGCAAATACATCCCACACAGAAAAAGGCCGTCGGTCAGCGGCTCGCATACCTCGCACTCAACCAGACCTACGGCATGACCGACATCTGGTGCAAGAGCCCATCGTTCAAGGACATGCGCATCGATGGCAGCACCATACATATCCATCTCAACGACGAGTACAACGGCATCAGCCGCTTCGAGGACATACAGGGCTTCGAGGTGGCGGGCGAAGACCGTGTCTTCCATCCCGCAAAGGCGGTGCACTTCTGGCAGCCAGGGGGTGAATACTGGAGCGAGACCATCAAAATCGACTGCCCCGAGGTGGAGCATCCCGTCGCCCTGCGCTACTGCTTCAAAAATTTCCAGCCAGGCAACCTCAAGAACGCCGCCGGACTCCCGCTCTTCCCCTTCCGCACCGACAACTGGGAATAGACAACTGGGAATAGCAAGTGAAAAGCCCGTAAAAAAGCAAGTGAAAAGCCATAAGTGAGAAGCCATCACAGCCACCGTGAGCAAGGCGTCAGCCTTGCTGCCTAAAAAGGCTATCGGCGAAATGGCAAGGCAAAGCCCTCCTTCTCCGCCCTCAAAAAGCAAAAAACGACATGAGACATTTCAATTACTGCCCTGTCTGCGGAAGCAGGCACTTCGCCCCCAACAGCGTGAAAAGCAGGAAGTGCGATGACTGCGGGTTTGAGTTTTTCATCAACCCCAGCAGTGCCTACGTGGCACTCATCACCGACAGCGAGGGGCGGCTCCTCGTCGAGCGGCGAGGGAGAGAACCGGCGAAGGGCACACTCGACCTACCTGGCGGCTTCGCCGACAGCGGCGAGACTGCCGAGGAAGGCGTGGCACGAGAGGTGCTCGAGGAGACGGGGCTTGTCGTCACCGCAGCGCACTACCTCTTCTCCATCCCCAACACCTATCTCTATTCGGGCCTGAACATCCCCACCCTCGACCTCTTCTTCCGATGCGAGGTGGCCGATACACAACCGCTCCGCGCCGGCGACGATGCTGCCGAGTGCCTATGGCTCTCACCCGCCGACCTCTCGCCCGCCGACTTCGGCCTCAAGTCCATCAGCGAGGGGGTGAGAAGATGGAAAAGCTTACTCTAACCTGCCCTCTT
>CAMHEL010000057.1 GCA_946184125.1 uncultured Prevotellaceae bacterium | reverse complement strand
CTGCATCCAAATAAATCATAAAATACTATCATCTAATTTTGATCACCTACTTATCACTGAATGAGCGTTGCATTGTCGAATCACTGAACGAGCGTTGCATTGTCGATGGTGATGGATGCGCTGCTTCCCGCAGTCCCCGTGGTGTGTGCCGACCCCTGGTCGGAACAGTTGTGCAGTATGATATTGCAGTTGGTGTCGGCGAAGAAGGCATAGCCCCCCGCCCTCAGGGAGATGCACCCCACGAGAGTCACGCGGTCGGGGTATCCCGACTGCGACATACCCCCCCGGACATAATAGTTGTTGCCTCCATTGTCGGCGCAGAGGCACCCCTCGGCATAGAGTTGTCCTCCCACTCCCCCTTCCGCCACGCTGCTGACGCCGGTGTAGAGGATGCCCGCCCCTGTCTGCCTGCGGCAGCAGGCATGATAGATGGTATCGTGTGCTCCCACGGCAGGAGTGATGCCCCCTTTGCCATTGTACTCGAACAGTCCCCCCACGACGGTTCCCTCGCAGCGCTCGTGGTCGGAGTATCCGTCGTCGTTGTTGTCGTGCGCCCAGCAGTCGGTGAGTGTGTGCGTGGTCAGTTTGGCCTCGGTGTCTTCGGTGGCAGTGGAGTGAGCGTTGAACCCGTCGCCCCCTGCGTTACCCGCCGTTGCCCTTGCCGCCTCGCATCGTGTGAGTTGGAGGGCCCGTGCGCCATTCCACACCCAACAGCCATCGGCGAAGGCATAGCGTGCGGCACAGTCGGTGACCACCGCAGCCGTCGACTTCTTCAGGTTGAAGGTAGCGTAGAGCACTTCAATGCCCGTGGCACGGAAGTTCTCGCCACTGTAGCGTATGCCATAGTCGGAATACTGCGGGAGGATGAGAGGATGTTCGTCGAGAGCCGTTCCCTCTGCGATGCGGAAATGCAGCATGGCGCTGCTGCTGTCGTACCAATAAGCCGGTGTGCTGCTGGCGATGAGTTCGTCGAGAGATGCGACAGGCGGAATTCTCAGACTGCCGCAGCGGCATTCCCGGCCCCTCTGCAATGGATGCCTCTCCCCGAAGTCCACCCGTGTGCCTTCATCGGGCACATCGTGCTGGTAGAGCCAGTAAGTGCCGATGGTGGCCCTTGACGTCCAGCACTGCGAAACATCAGCCGTATAGATGCCCGTCTGTGCATCGAGCGACGCCTGTGTCAGTCGGTTTCCCCTGATGATGCGTGCCATTTCGCCCCCCGGAGCCGCTATGCTGACACTTCTTTTCCCTGTTGGCGAGAAGGCCTCCGTGGTGTCGCCATGCAGGATGATGCTGAGGTCGGGGCCAGCGAGTTCCGCCGCCTTTGCCATGGTGGCGAGGGGTCGTGATGCAGCGAGTCCGTCGTTGTCGTCGCTCCCATTCTCGGCATCCACATGGTAGGTATGGTTCATGAGGCGTATGACGGTGTCCTCAGTGGCCGAGGCGATGTCCGTCACCTCGCATGTGATGTCGATGGACTCCGGGATGAGATTGGCCTGGTTGTATCGCCGTGCCACATAGAGGAAGGCGGCATCGGGGGGCACGGTGGCGACGAAGGTGTCGGCAGTGCGCACCAAGGAGCACCCCTCGCAGAGCACGGGTACGGTGGATACCGCGGTAGGTTTGGCGGGTATGAAGGCGAGGTGTGCTGTGGTGCCCTGTGCGGGCCGTACGGTCACGGTCATCCCCCGGCTGTCGTCGACAGGGATGAGGCACGCATTGTAGTTGGCCGTGGTGCGCTGCCATTTGTTGTTGGCCACATGGATGTACCAATAGGTGTCGAGGGCTGCGACGGCGGTGCTGTTATAGGAGCGCCGTGTGACAGAGGTGCGCTCCGAAAGGGTGTTAGTGAGGTTTTGCAGAGCCTCGGTGGTGGCTTTCTGGGTCATCGCCCCATTGGTGGCGCTGCCTGTCGTGGCATAGAGTGGGCCTGAGAGGTTGTAAGTCTGGCCCTGGAAATGGATTTTCATGATAAAGATGTGTGATGAGTGAAAAGTGTATGGAAGAGTATAGAAGAGTCTACTGCAGTCGGCCTATGAGGTCGCGGAGATTTTGGAGCGGGTCGTTCTCATAGTCGCAGCGTGCGCCGTTGAGGAAATTCTGGAAGACCCGTCCGCCCTGAGGCGAAGGCTTGTTGTCGGACGTCAGCGCGGTGTACAGCGTGGCAGGTGTGGCTGTGGATGATGTGATGTAATTGTCGGTGACCGTGGAGTAGTCGCTGATCCGCATCACATCGTTAGCCAGGAAATTCCATCCGATGACAGCCGCGAAGTTGTAGGTAGTGCCCGAATAGGTATAAGCCGTCGGGGTGACGATGATGGTGTTGGCATCGACATGCACCTCGGTGATGGCCTGGGCGTTAGCGCTCGACACACACATGAAGACGAGCGCGGACTTGCATCGTGCCTGGTTGTTCTCCACGATGAGTTTTGCAGCCACCTTTCCTCTCATGTCGCTTCCCGAGGCGCCTGAGTTCGATGTGCTGAAGAACGAGATGACCGGTGAGTTGGGTGTGACGAAGACGTTCCCCCTTGCGATGAGCGTTCCCGAACTGGTGAGCACCGCCCCTCCGGCACTGTCGGTGTAGACCGCCGTCGACCCCCTGGTGTAGGTGAAGTTCGACTCAACATACGACTTCTCTATCTGCAGGATATTCTGTCTTGTCCTTCCGCTGTCGGACGAAGTGTTGAACTTCTTGTTTCCGAGTTTGAGCATGGAGGCAGAGACGTAGCATTCCCCTTTTGTGACGAGGTGGAAGGTGTTGAACTCTCCGCTCTGCGGTGTCACCGATGCGACATTTACCGCTTTCGCCCCGTTGGAGTAGTACCTGCATCTGTCGAAGAATATCCTCGTTCCGGTGCCGGCTGTTCCGAGTGCTGCGCATCGGAACGTGCAGTTGGTGAACATGGCGTACGCCCCCCACCCTTCCGACCCTTGTAGGTTGATGGGTTGCGACATGAAGCCGCCATTGATATTGACGATGGTATCGGAGACATGCACCGAGGTTGTTCTGTACAGCGTTCCGTATGCGAGGTAGAACGTGTGCGCCCCCGTGTCGATGTGTGGACGGACATTAAACCTGCAGTTCTCAACGAACAGATGCTGCACGCCGAAGCCATGGTAGATGCCGGCATAGGAATTCTCCGTATGGATGCGGCACAGCGTGACGTGGTTGGCCAGCACGTCCTCTATCTGCACATCAGCAGGCGCGTAAGGGTCTTCAGTCCTTTCATACTTGATGGTGAAGTCCTTGAAGCAGTTTCGGATGTGGATGTCGTGGTAGGTGACGTTGTTGCCCCTGTTGTGACGGAAAGCGGTAATGAATGACGAGAGCAAGTCGAGCCTCTTGTAATTGGATGCATAAGGCCGCCCATGGAAGACGTTGGCCGTGGAGATGGTGAAGTCGTGCAGAACGACCTCCTTGCCGCTGTCGGCTGGCGCGTTGGCATTGACGAAGAATGCATACTGCGAGACAGAGGCCTCATACTGAGTCGGCACGAAGTAGAGCGTTGCTCCCTGCCCATCGAAGTCGGCATTCCCGGCAGGCTCGAACCTTATGGTTTTATCGTTGCCTTGCCCGTTGAGCCGATAAGTGCCCTTTCTGAGTCTGACGTTTCCTCCCGTCATGTTGATGGCTTTTTGGAACGCAGCGGTGGAGTCGGTGTCGCTGACGCTGTTCTTGAGGTAGATTTTACTCCCTTCGGAGGTGAACATGTGCGCGAGCGTGACCACCTTGCCGTTCTCGGTGGTGGAAATCCCCTCATCGACCGAGAAGAACGCCGCATCGGTGCGTGCGTGTCCAGAAGGGTCGTTGTATTCGCTGTCGTTGTCCCATCTGGTGTGATAGATCCCGTTGTGGAGGATGAGGAACCTGTTCTCGTTGCTGTCGTAAAACACATCCTGGTGCGTGACGGCTTCGATATCGGAACTTCCCCCGTTGTAAGCCTCGACATAGTCGGCAGGATTGAAGAACTCGTTGGGATAATGCGCTGTCACATTGGCCTTTGAGGCAGACGTTGCCGCTCCAGCCGACAGCATGCCACGATAGACCCTGACAGGCAGCGTGCCGTAGTCGGTGGCATCGTTCTTTGCGCCGAACCATTCGGGTCGCGAGAAGGGGATGTTCCATGTACCTGCCACACAAACACCCTCGCCGAAGATTTGCTGGTTGGCAGGTGCTGTCAGCACGGTCTGCTGGGCGGTGATGTCGTATTCATCGCCCTCAGCCGTACCGATGCTTCCTCCTTGCGAGAAATGGATGGTGACGCCGGCAGGGATGGTCACATCCTCAGCAAGGATGTAGGCGGCCGAGATGTTGTACCTGCCCCCCTCCGTGAAAGTGCTGTTGTCGATGGTTCCCCCTTCGGTGTCAAGGTCGGTGTAGCCGATGAGGATGTCCTGCTGCTCCTCGTCATCACCACCGCTTGGCGTGAACTGCTCAAGAGCAGCAGCGATGGCAGCAGCGACATTGGTGCTGACCGCCGGCCATATACGCGAGAGGATACGGTTCCAGATGTCGTTGACCGCCCCTTCGGAGATGGGGTTGTAGTCGTTGAGCGCATCGGCGATTGCCGCCGAGACATTACCGCTGATGATGCCCCAGATGTTCTGGATGTCGAACTCTGCGAAAGCTTCATCAATTGCCGCCTCCATCCTCGGCTCTATGGCCGCCCAAATGGTCTGGATGGCCTCATCGTCGATGACAGCAGGTACGGGAATGACCTCTTCTCCCTCATCGGTTCTTATGACAAGTGCGACGTTGCCCTGCTGGTCGGGCGTGAGTTTCGGCGACTGGTTGACGGTGATGGACTTGACGCACTGTGCGAGCAAGGCTCTGAGGTTGTTGACGGCGGCATTGAGCGTCCCGATGTTCGCCCCGGTTGAGGCAAGCGCAGTCTGCATGTCGGAGCGCAGGCCGGCGACGCTGTCGGTTGTGGCGAGCCCAGTGGTCTTCTCAGGGGTGACCTCTCCATCCTTGATGTGACAGGTGGCGATGGAGTCGCAGGCGATTTTATCGCCCGTCACCGCCCGGTCGTCGATTTTTGGCGTCGTGACGGCGCGTTCGCCGATATTGTCCTCGCCGACGAAGACGCCCCCAAGGAGCAGTTGGGCGGTCCACTGCCCGTCGGGCGTTCCGTTGCTGTCGGTATCGGTGCCGTGGTTCCACATCAGTACGGAGCAGTAGTCGATATGCATGCCCCCGAAGTGGACATACTCCCCTCTCTGCGCTGCGATATAGAACACGTTGTAGTCGGCAGGCCGTATGGGGTTGGTGTCAGGACAGGCGACACCTGCGAAGACATATCCCCTGCTGGCGATGTCGTTAATGATGTCGCGTACCGAGTCGTACTCGTCGAGATGGAAGGCGTCGGCCAGTGCGATAGGTTCGTCGTGGCGCAGCCACAGCCCCGGCGTGCCGCAGGTCCACAGTTCGGGAGTGGCAGTGGTGCCCACGAGCGCCCAGTCGCCCCTTCGCGGCACAGGATGTGCCGCCATGAGTGCCTCGGCAGTGGCATAGAGGCCGCAGTCGTGTCGTGACAGATGACGGCAGAAAAGGTTGCCCTCGATGCAGACATCGCGGTGGAAGACGGCGGGTTGGCGGAAATGCGTTCGTCCACCCACATGCAGTTCACCGTCGAGCCGCAGGTCGCCGGCCTGGTGGAGCAGACGATAGGAATCGGAGGTGCTGTCGTCGGCCATCCAGTTGCGGTGGTGGGCATCCCACACGTATCGCTGGGCGTCGATGAACAGGAAGTCGCCTTGGTGCCCGCCATACGGGAAGCGGCGCCACACCTCGACGAAGGAGGAATAATTACCCAGGTTGTTGAAGGTTCTCATAGGTCTTGGAAGGGTGAGAGAAGAGGTTGTTGGAAGGTGTTGGCGGTGAGCACAGCGATGCGCTCGACCAGTTGTTCGTAGAGTCTTTCGGGAAAGTCGAGAGCATGCTCCCTGATGCGCGGCACGGGCATGTAGATGGCCTCGTGAATACGCACTTGGCTACCGGCATAGGAGGCATAGAGTTCGGCCACGCGCCCTGTGGGTTGCATGGTGATGACGGCAACGGGTCGCTCGGGGTTTCCCCTGATGCCATGGAAGCGGCTTGCCTGCCAGCGTGCCATGGGCTCGTTGTCGGCGATGATGCGTGCCGGCCGTCGCCAGTCGGACAGCCTTACTCGCAGTAGGCGCAGGAAATCGTCGGGGAGAGGCATGATGGCCATGCCCCTCCCCACTCCCTCGGGCCATTCGAGTGCCGTTCGCAGTGGGACGCCGGGTGCGAGGTCGACGGTCTGTGCCTCGCTTGCCACTTCGCGTGCCGCCCGCTCGATTTTCGAGATGATGAGCTGGTCGAGGTGCAGCGTGTCGGTGTCGCAGGCAAGGATGAGCGACCGGTCGCAGGCGTTCCGCCCGAGGAGGATGCGTGTGTCGCGCAGGATGCGCTGTATGGGGAAGGTCATGTGAGATATTGTCAGTCGTTGGTGATGAAATAGAGTGTGTCGGGGTGTTCGTCATGGTCGGCGGGCAGTGTCTCGACGAACGCGATGCTTCCCACGGGGATGCCGTTGGTCTCGAGGGATGCGACGCGGTGTTCAAGTTCCCTCACCCGTCCGTTTCCCCTGGCGAGGAAAGGTGTGCGTTTCTCTTTGGTATTCAACATGGTGTGTTCAGGTGGAGAAATGGATGGTGACGCCGTGTGCCGCGGCGATTTGTGCGATTTGTGCGCAGGTGCGCAACTGAGTCCTTGAGATGCCCCATCGCTCTGCGACATAGTCTTTGGCATCGGATGGGGAGTTGAAGTGTACTTGCTCCGCCTCGGGCTCTGCTTTCGCAGGCCTTTCGGCAGGCTTGCTGTCGTCGATGGTCATGGTGATGCGTGTGCCGAAGAAGCGGTGCCTCTCGATGGCGTCCTGCAACTCCGGGTCGTCGGTGGTGAGTGCCGAGCCTCCCCGTGTGAAGGGCACGAAGGCCACGTGGCGGTGGCCTGTGCCCATGCACACATTGAAGGAGAGCTCACTGCTGGCTGTGTAGGTCTTCTGCATGATGCGTGGCTTTGTTTCACGGCTGCTGAGCGAGCTGCAGGCGTGCGTGCGCCTTGGCGTAGCGGAGGTAGAGGCAACTGATTTCCTGGATGACGACGGCGTCGGTGTTGCGTACGCCGGCCTTCTTGAGGTCGAGGATGTTGCGGCTCCAGCTGAGGTGTGTGCGCTTGGTGAGGAACTCAGGGTCGAGAGCGAAGGCGCAGTCGGCCATGCCATTGAGGTCGAAGAGCTCGTCGTGCATGGCGAGGATTTCGCCGAAATCGGTCTCCCACGACTTGAATTTAAGATTCCAAATCTCGACGGTGTCCTTGAGGCGGAACTTGTCGCTGTCGATTTTGGAGAGTGCAGCGAGGAAGTCGGAACCGCAGAGGAGCACCTTGCGCTTGTTGCCGATGCCCGTACCTACGAAGAGGTCCTTGGAGATGTCGACGAGGTCCTCGTCGGTGATGACGGTGGTGTTGCGCGTGTCGCTCCACGAGCCCACCTCGATGTCCTTTCCAGCCTGCCACCAGATGCCCTTGGTGAACCACTGCGACATGCCGTCCTTGACGGAGTGGTTGATGACGTTCATGTCGCCGAACAGGAAGGAGTTCTCCATAGCGAGTCGCATGTCGTAGATGCTGTCCTCCTCGAGGTCGGAGAATCCCCATCCCACCTCTTTGGCCGCAATCTTGTCGAGTGTTGACTGCTCAATTTGTGCCATGAAGTTCTGGCAGTACTGCATTTCGGACGAGGGGAGGTTGTTGAAGCGCCCGGTCTGCACGTCGAGTTCACCGCACGACTTTCCCATGCGAATGAGCACCTTGTTGGCATCGATAGCCGGCACGCCGATGGGCTGGTTGTTGACGACGATGCCGTTGACGGCATAGACGATGGGCTGTCCCTCGGCGGTCTTTCCGCAGACGCACAGCACGAGGTCGGGGGTGTGTGGGTCGCTGGCGTTGTAGGCTTGTCCCTTGTGGTTGGTGATGGCCTTGACGCCCACCACGCGGATGGTGTCGTCGAGCGTGAAGATGTCGGGGTCGGCGACGGTGATGGCGGTGGAGACGCCGGTGGAGCGTGCCACGCTCTGCGAGAGGGTGGTTTTCACGGGTCTTGTGCCGACGCTGTAGTACTTCACCTCGAAAGAGCTGGCCTTCTGTGCCGTGGCATAGCGTGAGATTTGGTCGATGGGAGTGGCCATGGGACGGATGCGAGTGATGCGCTCGTCGATGTCGCGCTGATACATGTCGGGGTCGCCGTCGGCTCGGCCAATGGTCTCGGTGAGGATGCCATCGGGGTTGGTGGGGTTGAGGACTGCGGCTCCTGCGGTGTTGTGGTGCTCGGTGGTACCTTTGTACTGCTCCACTCCACCCTGGGTCTTGCCCGCATCGGGCAGGTTGGTCATGTTACTCATAATTGCTGTTTTTTGTGTGAATAAAAAGTGTTATCCTGAAAACACTGCAAAGATAACATGAACAACGAGCCAGGGCATGTCATTTTCGTATCTGCGAAAAGCGCCGCGGCATTTTTTTGCCGCAGCGCATGTGGAGAAAGGAAAGGGAAAGAAAAGAAGATGAAATGTAAAAGCCGCCACCCTGGTGGGGTGGCGGCTTTTTAAGGGGGGATACCTCCCGGCGTTAGGATTAGTTCCTGCCCAGGATGATATCAACGATGAGCATGGCGTCCACGACATCGACTATTCCGTTGCCGTTGACGTCGGCATTGTTGAAGTCGAAGGAAGTGTTGAGGTTCTTGAGCACATAGGCCACAACTGTCATGACGTCGGAGACGTTGACAATGCCGTTGGTGTCGGCATCGCCCGGCAGCACGAACTGTCCCTGCTCATAATCTACGTAGAAAGAAGTGTCGTCGGCCTCGACGTAGTCTCTTTCAGGTGTGATGAACTCGATAGCAGTGATGGTTGCCTCGCCGCCTTTGAAACTCTTGCTGGCCTCGAAGGTGAGGGTGAGAAGGGCGCCCTCGTTGCCGGTGATGGTAGCGAGGTTTCCCTCCAATCCCATGATGTTGAAGACATTGGCAGCGGGATTTCCGATGATGATTTCACCGGCATATCGCCCTGTAGCCTCAGCAGCAGTGAGTGTGAGTCCGGCTGGCAACTGCATCTTCATGCTGAAGGCGGTGAGGTCATTGTGTTCGTTGTCGAGCTGCAGGGTTACCTGAATGGTCTCCCCCTGTTTGACGGTGAAGTCATCGACGGCGACACTCTCGGCCTTGGAGATGAGGGTCATGCAGCATAGTGCGGCGACCAAGCATATAATGTTCTTTCTCATTGTCGGATGATTATTTGAAGATTACTTTCTTGCCATTAACGATATAGACGCCCTTTCCGGTTTTTTCGACACGCATACCATTGAGGTTGTAGGTATTGGAGCTGTTGTTGTCGCCAGCCTCAAGTACTTGCACGATGCCAGTGGGCTGTGCAGCCTTGATGTTGTCGAATTGCCTGATACGGCCGTTCTCAGTGACAAACTTGATGTTGCTCACCTCGATGTCGTCAGCCTGTGGATGTCCGCAGAGGATGTTGATGAGCGAGCCTTCCTCGCCGTTGAACGAATTCCTTGCGAGAGACAGAGCGACGAATCGGTAGGTGTTGTCGTCGATTTTGTTGTAGAGCAACTGATGTCCGCTCTTTCTTGCCGTGAGCTGTGCGATTTCCACCTGCTCCTCGTTATTGAGGGTGAGGTCGAACTGGAATGCGGTGTATCGTACTTTGCTGTCGAGGCAAATCGAGATGACGTTGTTAACATCCTTAGTGAGAGAGAGGTTCTCCTCGATGTCCTGCTGTTCGTCGAAGGTAGTAGGTGCAGCAGCAGCTGCAGCATTTGGTGTGGCTCCGTCGGCGAGCTGCTTGGTGAGCAACATGGCGTCTGCCACGGTGACATACTGGTCGTTGTCGAAGTCGGCGAGGAACTCGTCGAAGCTATCGACGGTGCTGTCGATGACATACTTCACGACATCCACGGCGTCGAGCATGTCGCCCCTACCGTCGCGGTTGACATCGATGTCGGGATACTCCCTGAACTCGTGGAAGCGAGTCCACACATTGGCGTCATCGTAAGCCTGTGCCGACCCAGCGGGTACATAGAGCACAGCATCCTCGATATAAGTCGTGCGGAAGACATCGGCGAGCACGGAGATGGGGGTGTTCCATTCCACCTTGATGGCCTCGAGCGAGGAGCACTGAGTGAACGCGAATGTGCCGATGTTGGTCACCGACTCAGGGATGTTGACCACCTTGAGCGAAGCGCACTTCTCGAAGGCACCGTTGGGAATGGCCTTGAGGCCCTGTGGCAGGCGCACGCGTGTGACATTCAAGGCGCCACAGAAAGCGTACTGCTGCATGGCCGTTACGGTCTCGGGCACGTCGTACTCACCGCCCTTTGCACCTGGATAGGCCACGAGCGTGTTCTTGGCGGCATTGAAGAGGACACCGTCGACGGCAACGAAGCGGGTATTTCCGCTCTCAACAACAAACTTCTGTAGTGAGGAGCAGTTGGTGAACGGACCGCTGCCGATGGTTGTCACAGATGCGGGGATGGTGATGTTCCTGAGGCTCTCGCACCCCGTGAAAGCGCCATAGGCAATCTCGGTGATGGTGGGAGGCAGCGTGATGCTGGCCAGGCTGGCGCAGTTCTTGAAGGCATTGGTGCTGATGCTCTTCAGTCCGGTGAAGTATTTGAGCTCGTTGAAGCGCTTGATATTGGCTTCAGGACTGAGTGTGAAGACGGTGCCGAGCGAGGTGACTTGCTTGGCCTCAGCCACGGTGAGCTCACCGTCGTTGTCGAGGTCCCAGTTGGCTACGCAGAGTGCCTTGACGGCATCATCCTCGAAGTCGATGGTTGCGGCATCGTCGAGATAGACCTCGAAGCGTCCGAAGTCCTTCCACACGTCGGCTTCGGCATAGACACCGCTGAAGCCCTTGGGCGTGCAGAGTGCAGCGTTGGCAACATCGACGCCACTGAAAGTGTTGGCAGGCACAGCGAGCGGTTCTCTCCAAGCCACGGTGACGGAGTCGAGTTTCGCGCAGTTGCGGAAGGCGTTCTCGCCGATGCTTGTGACACCTACAGGGATGGTGACCGAAGTGAGGTTCTGTGCACCGTTGAAGGCATCTTCCTCGATGGCAGTGACCGTCTCGCGGATGACGAGATCACCAGAGATGGCCTTAGCAGCGGGGAACTGCAGGAGAGTGGTGCCGGCCTTGTCGTAGAGGATGCCAGAGGCCGAGGAGTAGTTCTCGTTGGCTGTCTGCACGTTGATGGCCGTGAGTTTCGGACATCCCTTGAAGGCTCCAGTGCCGAGCTTCACGATATTTGCCGAGAGGGTAAGCGACACGAATCCGTCGTTGTAGGCGAAGGCGCTGTCGCCAATCTCGGTGAGTCCTGGCAGGGTGTTCCAACGGCTGACAGAGGTGCCCATGAAGGCCGCTTTGCCAATGGCAGTGATACCCTCGGGCATGGTGATGGTGGCAAGCTTGGTGCCACGGAAGGCATTGTCGTCAATCTTGGTAAGAGCAGTGAAATACTGCAGCTCATTGAATGAGGTGATGGGCTGGTTGGTGAACACCTCACCGAGGCTCTTGACAGCAGCAGCCTCTTCATAGGAGAGCTGGTTGTCGCCAGAAGTATCCCATGCGCTGATAGCGAGCTGGCGTACCAGCGGGTCGGCGAATGTGATGAGCGTGGCGTCGTAATCGGCCATGTTGCCCTCGATGACGAGGTCGAAGAAGTTCCAACCCTGAGCGGCCTTGTAGAGTTCTGCAGAGCCCTCGGGCACGAAGAGAATGCCGGAGATCTGGTCGGCAGTAGGAGTGCCATTGTTGCTAAAGGCGTTTTCAGGAATCTCCTTTGGAGTGGCATCGCTGACCTGGCACCTGACACCGATGGGCATGCCTTCGAATGCACGCTGTCCGATGGTCTTCACTGTCGGTGGGATGGTGATGGCCTGGAGGTTGTGGCAATGGAAGAAAGCACGCTGTCCGATGGTTGAGAGATGACTATTGAATGTCACCTGCTGCAAGCCCTCGCAATACTCGAATGCGTAGCCGCCGATGGTCTTGATACAGTTGAGTTCGAAGTTCTTGAGCTTGTAAGCGCCGCTGAAAGCGTAAGGTCTGATTTCCTTCACATAATCCTTTGTGACGCGGAAGGTGTCGTTGACCTTTCCAGCAGGATAAGCCACCACAGTGGTGGTGTCCTTGCTGAAGACGATGCCGTCGAGCCCCACATAGGTGGGATTGTCGGTACCGACGACGAAGCGTGTCAAAGCGGTGCACCGTCCGAATGCTCCATCACCGATGCTCTTGATGTACTTGTTGACATTGAAGGTGGTGAAGGCCTCGCATCCATAGAAAGCTTTCTTTCCGATGGTGGTGAGGTTGCTTGAGAGGATAGGCAGGCTGAGTACGGAGCAGCCCTCGAAGGAACTGACGCCGATGCTCTTGACGCCGAAGGGGATGGAGACATAGGTGAGTGCCTCGCAGTTCTTGAAGGCGCCGTCGGGTATTTCGGTGATGGCGCTGAACTCTGCGAGCTCTGCGAAGCGTGAGATGTTCTTGTTGCCGGCGAAAGCCTTGCCAATGGTGGTCACAGCAGCGGCCTCCTCATAACTGAGTTTGCCGTCCTGGTTGGTGTCCCACTGAGCGACACAGACTTTCTCCACATTCTCATCCTCGAAGATGATGAAGTTCTTGTAGCTCTCAATGTTGAGGAATTCCTTCCACACCTCAGCCTCTTTGTAGATTTCCTCGGTGCCGTTGGGCACTTGGAGCACAGCATTCTCGATGTCGATGCCCTCGAACGTGTTGGCGGGCACCTGCAGAGGCTCAGGCCACGACACCTTGATGTTCTTGAGCACGGCGCACTGAGCGAATGCCCTCTCGCCGATGCTGTTGACGCTGTTGGCGATGGTGACGCCCTGCAGGATGGTGGCTCCGAGGAAGGCCTCGGGTGCGATGGTGGTCACTCCTTCGGGGATGGTGACGGAGTAGGCCATCTTGTGGCCAGGGAACTGATAGAGGGTGGTGTGGTCTTTGCTGAAGAGCACGCCGGAGGTTCCACTGGAATAGACCTCGTTCTCTTCGGCAACGGTGATGGCAGTGAGCTCAGCGCACGACTTGAAAGCTCCGCTGCCGATATTGGTGACAGCCGCCGGCACGTTGATGGCGGTGAGACTGTTGCAGAAAGCGAATGCATCCTTGCCGATGGATGTGATGCCGTCGGGCAAAGTGACCTTTGAGACGGTGCTTCCGGTAAAGGCCTCATCATCGATGGCTGTGAGTGCGGTGAAGTACTTCAGTTCCTCGAAAGAACCGATTTCTGCGCCCTTGAATACTGTACCGATGGATGTGACGGCTTCGGCCTCCTCGTAGGTGAGGTAACCATCGTGGTCGGCATCGAAGGCATTGAGACAAACCTCAGCGGTAGCTTGGTTGGCGAAGCTGATGATGCGCTGGGCATAATCGGAGATGGTTCCCTCGACGATGAAGTTGAACCACTTCCATCCTTTGGCAGCAGCGTACTGTGAGCGTGTTCCAACGGGCACGAAGAGTCGTCCGCTGATATCGCCGTTTTCGAGCGGGAGTGCAGTGGCAAAAGTACCGTCGGCTATATCGAGGGGCGACGACCACTCCACCTGCACACGAACACCCTTGGCGACACCCTTGAAGGCATCGGCATCAATCTGAGAGACGGTGATGGGGATGGTGACGGTGTAGAGGTTGGGGTTGTTGGCAAAAGCCTGACGCCCGATAGAGGTGACGTTGGAGAGATGGACAGAGGTGATGTTCTGAGCGCCGGCAAAGGCGTAGGGCAGAATCTCGGCAACGGTCTCGGGAATGGTGAAAGTGGTGGCAGGTGCTGCGCAAGCATAAGCCACGAGCTGTGTCCTGGTCGCCTTGTCGAGGATGAAGGTACGCCTGTCGTTGTGCACGAAGACTTTGTTGGGGCTTGCCACATCAAGCTTCGTGTTCGAGGTACAGTTGGCGAAAGCACCCTCACCGATAGTGGTGACAGAATAAGGGATATTGAAATAGGTGATGCTGGTGCAGCCGTCGAAGGCGTGTGCACCGATGGTCGTCAGTGTGTTGGGGAAGGTGAAGGCGAGCAGTTTGGAGCAGCCAGCGAAGGCAGAGTTGCCGATGGTGGTCACTCTGTTCTGCAAGGTGACGTTGGTCAGTTCGTTGCACCCTACGAACGCTTCCTGACCGATGGTGTAGACGCTTGGCGGGAAGACGATGGAGGTGAGGTTGGAACAGCCCTTGAAGCATGACGTTCCGACGGCGGAGACCATGCCGAATGAGCGGAACTCATTGAAGCTGGTGATATCCTTATCGCCTACGAATGCAGCACCGAGGTCGGTGACGGCACGTGCCTCACGGTATGTGAGCTCTCCGTCGCCATCAGCATCCCAGTGGTCGACACAGATTTTCTTGACGTATGGGTCCTCGAAAATCATGTTGATGTCGAGGTCGGAATAGGTGTTGATGAACTTGAAATCCTTCCATACGTCGGCGTTGCGGTAGGTATCGGCGTAACCTGAGAGGACATAGAGCGACACGCCCGTATCCTCGTCGTCGGCAATACCGGTGAGGTCGACGCCGTCGAAGACAGAGGGTTCGATGGCGAGTGGTGCCACCCACTGCACCTTGACCACCTTGAGGCTGGCGCAGTTCTGGAAAGCATATTCGCCGATGCTCTCAATAGAGTTGGGGATGAGCACCTTGGTGAGCGTGGCACAGTCGGAGAAGGCTTCCTCGCCAATGGCAGTCACCTTATAATATAGTCCATTGTAGAGCACCCTCCAGGGGATGACGAGGTCTTCGGGGCCAATCTCATCGGGATCGACCTTTCCCACATTTGGATTGTTGGGACTGATGAGCTCGTTGAAGTACTTACTGTCCCAGCCTGTGACAGCGACGGTCTGCTCTACCTCATCAGTGATGGAGTAGCGTATTCCTTCGATGTAGAACGTCTCGGCGAAAGACACAGAGACGACACAGACTGCCATGAAAGTGAGCAATAATCTTAAATGTCTCATAAAAGGAAAAATGGTTGGGGAAAATTTAAAAAAACCCCTCCCCAGACCTCAGAGGATATGGCCGAAGGAGGGATTTTATGAAATATGTGCATGTATTACTTGACGACGACTTTCTTGCCGTTGACAATATAGATACCTTTCTTGTTGGCCTTGTCGACCTTCACACCCGAGATGGTAAAGACCTCGGCATTTGCATCATCGGCCACAACCTTGTTGATGCCAGTATACTCCTCGAAGATGAAAGCATCGACAGAGGCACCGGTGGCGGTGTAGTAAGCCTTGTACTGCGGGATTTCGACACCGCTCTTAACACGGTAGAAACCAGGACCATTGCTGAGGTTGGCGAGGGCATAGATATTATTGCCGGAAACGGTAAGGGGCTCGTCGACAGTACCTTCGAGCACATTGGCCGACACGTCGTCGAGGCTCTCCTCACGGGTTGTGGAGATGCTGTAGGTCTTACCCTTCTCACCCTTGATGATGACAGGAGTGGCAGCGGGGATCTTCGTCACCTTGGTGGTGGAGAAAGAAGAGCCGTTGAGAGCAGCGATGCCAGCCTCGAAATCATTGGCAGTAAAGTCAAGGGCAACCGGCCAGCAGAGTGTACCGTATTCGCAGTCATCGTCCAGTTTGTAGTCGATGGTGTAGGTCAATGTAGCAGCTTTCTCTACGTCAGCGGGGTTGTAACCCAACATTTCCGCTGTGTTGAGTGTAACATGAGTGATGTCGAAGCACTCCTCGTCACCGGTGAAGCATTTGTCAGTGGCCCTGACGCGGAATTTGAAGAGTGATTCATGATTATCAAAGGGGAACGGAGTAGCAGACAAAGACATGAGGACAAATGACAACTCAGCTTTGGTTGTGGTGCGCTCATAAACTTTGTTGTTGTTTGCATCATCCTTGTAGATATCCTGTCCCTTTTTGAAAGCATTTGAGCTCACTTGAAACTCCTTCTTGAAATCATCAAGAGTAGCAGGCATAGTGATTTGGCCGTATGCAGGTGCAACAGGCTTACCAATTTTCTCTCCAAGATCGATGGCAGCTTGGTTGAAAGGCACAGGCTCAACTCCATCAGGAAGAGTTACAACGATTTGAAGAGCAGTGTAGGTAAGCAACTCTGCAGCATTCAGCACGACCTCCACATCCGCTGTCTCACCAGCCTTCAGAGAAATCTTTCCAGGTGTGAGGTTGAGATTGTCCGCGGCAAACGAACTGCTGGTAACGAGCACCATAGCAATTCCAAGTAAAAATTTTTTCATGATAAGTTACTTTAAGTGATTATTGTTTTTTATTAATTTTATCTTGTTATTTTTCAGTTTTCAGTATCAAGTTGACGACGAGCATGACGTCGGTGACATCCACTTTACCGTCTTTGTTGACATCCATCTGTGTGGTGTATGGTTTGTCGCCAGCCGAGAGCATGTATTCAACGATGAGCATGGAGTCTTTCACATCCACCACTCCGTCGAGGTTGACATCCCCGGTGAGACCTTCCTGCACTTTCACCGCCTGGCTCAAGCGTGTCCATGTGTTCTTCACGCCATTGCTCGAAACGCCGATGAGGTTGTCGATGACCACGTTTCCTCCTTTGAAGGACTTGTCGGCAGTTACCGAAATTTTCAGCAGTGTGTTGTAGAGCGGAGGCAGCGTGGTAAGGCTGAACGAGGTGGAGACAAGACGGTAGGTATTGTCGGCCACCTTACCTATATAAAGCTGCTGCTCTTTGTCGGTCACCCTCTCGGTGAGCGCGCATTTCTCTGTATTGACAGTCAGTCCTGCTGGCAGGATGAGGTCCATCTGGAACGATACAATCTGTCTGTAGGATGAGGAGAGATAGACGTAAAATTCACTGGTTTGACCCGGAATGATGTTAATCTCAGAAAAGGTGAATGAACGGGCGAAGGTGCTTTGAGCCCAACCCAGTATCAGCATGAGCGATAGGGCCAGTGTGCGTCGTATCTGTTTACTCATTTTATTTTACTAACAGTCAATTACTTTTGTTTGTTGTTGAACAATGATTTAATGAAGGTTTGATGGATACTGGCTGCTCCCAAAAGGGCACGCCAATACCAAAGACCTTTTTATCAATGTGCAAAATTAAGAATTTATTTCGAAACATCATACATTTCCTACAAAACTTTTTCAAACTAAATCAATTTTTTGCGCTTTTGAGGCTTCGGAAAGCGAGAAAACAGCATTTTTTTGAAAATCATTGCATTATTTAACATTTTAAGGGGCCACACATTTTCGGTCGCCATACGACACTAAAAAATCGGAGCAAGATGATTGCTCCGATTACCTATATTTTCTTTTTTGGATATCAAGGTGTCTCTGGATCTTTGATGGAATTACCCCAAATACCTTTCGTGGGATTGGAAGGAGACGTTGGGTCTTCACCAGCGGATGGGTCTTCACCCGGAGTTGGGTCTTCACCTGTTGAAGGGTCATCGCCCGGAGTAGGATTATCGCCTGCTGACGGGTCATCGCCCGGAGTAGGATTATCACCAGCTGATGGGTCATCGCCCGGAGTAGGATTATCAGATGGTGTATTGTCCTTATTGCCGGCGGGGTCTTCTTCATCGTTGCCTTGGGGTGCGGTCACTTCTCCACCAGTGATAAGTGTGGAGAGCGCCTTGGCATCCTCGATGTCGATTTTCTTGTCGCCGTTGACATCAGCTTTAGCCTTTGCGAACACGGTGCGTGGTGAGCCCTTGACATAGAGCACGATATCTACGATGTCGCCGGCGTCTGTCACGCCATCGCCATTAACATCGAATTGTGACACCGCACTGACTTTCTTCACCGATATGTGTGAAGGCTGGTTTTGGTTTTCCACACCACCTTGTCCTATTGCTGAGGTTGTGGTGGGTACGGCAGATTCGCGCCCGCCGTCGGCGACCGCTTTATCAATATGCTGGGCTGAGACTGTGAGCACACTGACCAATGCTAAAAACAATGCGCTCGAACGCTTCATTATCCTCCTTATCATGAGTCGTTATCTGATATTTGGTGCAAAGTTAACACTTTTTCGTCAAACCGAACAAAAAAAGAGAGCAAAAAGGCACAAAAGCCCAAAAATTGCAGTTGAACGATCGTGTTTCACGGCTTTTTAGGGGTAATGGAGCGAATTTCCATGTTTGTATGCCTCATTCTTTACCGCTGAAGGGGAAGAGTCCATAGAGTTGCGCATCGATGCTGTCGGTGACTTTGATGAAGTCGCCCGGATTGCTCTCAAACTTACACGTGTCGCCGTCGATGATGATGAGTCGTCCCTCATAGCCACTGATCCAGTTCTCGTAACGGTCGTTGAGTCCCTGGAGGTAGTCGATGCGTATGGATTTTTCGAATTCCCTGCCTCTTTTTGAGATTTGCGCCACGAGGTTGGGGATGGTGGAGCGTATGTAAATCATCAGGTCGGGCAGTCCGACGAGCGATATCATCAGGTCGAAGAGGTCGCTGTAGTTGTTGAAGTCGCGGTCGCTCATCATGCCCATGTCATGAAGGTTGGGTGCGAAGATTCTTGCATCCTCGAAGATGGTGCGGTCCTGTATGATGTAGCCATCATACTTCGAGATTTCGACGACCTCCTTGAAACGTTTGTTGAGGAAATAAATCTGCAGGTTGAACGACCACCGCTCCATATCGGCATAGAAGTCATCGAGATAGGGGTTGTTGTCAACAGGCTCATACCTTGGTTCCCAGCCATATCTTTTGGCGAGCATTCGTGTGAGCGTGGTCTTGCCACTTCCTATGTTTCCAGCTACTGCTATATGCATGTGATGAGGTTATTTGTTTTCTTGAGTGAGTGGTATTTTCAGATTTCCGGGAAGAGTCCGAAGAGTTGTGTGTCGATTCGGTGTATGATTTTCGCCAGGTCGGCCTTTCTGTTGAGGAAGTCGAGGTCATCGACCTCCACGGTGAGGACTTTTCCCTTATAGCTCTCGAAGATGAACTTGTCGTAGAGCACGTTGAGGTTTTTCAGGTAGTCGAGCTGCATCTGCTGCTCATACTCCCTTCCCCGCTTCTGGATGTTGGCCACCAGATGGGGAATGGATGCCCTGAGATAAATCATGAGGTCGGGTATTCTGACGGCCATCATCATCGAATCGAAGAGGTCCATGTAGCACTGGAAGTCGCGTTCGTCGAGGTTGCCCATCGCATAGTTGTTGGCGGTGAAGACATAGACGCCCTCGAAGATGCTCCTGTCCTGAATGACCGTCTGCTCGGAGCGTGCGATGTCGAGCAGGTCTTTGAAGCGCTGCTTGAGGAAATACACTTCAAGGGCGAACGACCACCGTGGGATGTCCTTGTAGTAGTCGTCGAGATAGGGGTTGTAATCGACGGCCTCAAACTGTGGTTTCCATCCATAGTGGTTGGCAAGCAACGTAGTGAGCGTGGTTTTCCCGCTCCCGATATTTCCTGCGATGACGATATGCACGTTAGAGTGTCTTAGTTTCAGTATAAGGTTCTTTCTTACGCCACAAAGGTAGCGATATTTTTTGCCATTTCCTAAGATATTCCATCTTTTTGCATCTTTTTCCCGGAAAAAAGCACCATTTCACATCTCACAGGTCATTTTTCACCTTATTTTTTGTAATTTCGCAGCGTAGAAATAATCGACCGTAAGATGTTGGACAATGGAAGATAGTCACATCATGCGCCGCACCTTCCCGGTGATAGGGATGGCATGCACGGCATGTTCTGCCAATGTGGAGCGGTGCCTTAGCACACTCGAGGGCATACTGTCGGCATCGGTTTCGCTTCCCACGCGTAGCGCGCTTGTGGAATGGGACGAGCGGCTAACCAGTCCCGAAGCGATGAAGCAAGCCGTCAACGCCATCGGCTTCGACCTCATCATCGATGCCACCCAGCGTGTCGAGGAGATAGAGCGCCGTGAGTATGGCTCGCTGCTGCGTAAGACCCTGTTGTCGTGGTTTTTCGCCTTTGCGGTGATGGCCCTGTCGATGGGTTGGATACACATCGGCTCACGCGACATGACCAACCAAGTCTCGCTGCTCCTCGCCCTGGGCAACCTCATCTGGTGCGGGCGGGAGTTCTACGTCCACGCCTGGAAACAGCTTCGCCATGGCTCTGCCGACATGAGCACACTCGTCATGCTGAGCACCGCCATCTCCTTCCTCTTCAGCGTGGTCAACACCTTCTGGGGTGAGCGTCTGTGGGGCTCGCGTGGACTGTCATGGCACACCTATTTCGACGCTTCGGTCATGATTATCACCTTCGTGCTTACGGGCCGTCTGCTCGAGCAACTGACACGTCGGAGCACTGCCAGCGCACTGCGGCAACTCATGGGTCTGGCACCGAAGACGGCACGCATCTGCCGCAGCGAGCGCAGCGAGGAAGGCATGGTCACCGTGACAGAGGAGGTGCCCATAGCCACCATCGTGCCCTACGACATCGTGGAGGTGCATGCCGGCGAGCGCATACCCGTTGACGGCACCGTGCGGTGGGCGACCAGTTTCATGACCTCGGATGGCGCTTACGTCGACGAGTCGATGATCAACGGAGAGCCCTCGCCCATGCTCAAGCAGGCCGGCAGCACCGTGCTGGCAGGCACCATCGTCAGTCAGGGGCAACTGCGCCTGCGGGCACAGAAGACGGGCGACGACACCGCCCTGGCACAGATTATCGGCATGGTGGAACAGGCGCAGAACAGCAAGCCGCCCGTGCAGCGCACCATCGACCGCATGGCGCAGGTTTTCGTTCCCGTGGTGGGTACCATAGCCCTCGTCACCTTCCTCGCATGGTGGGTCATCGGAGGCCAAGCAGCACTGCCCCAGGCCATCATGTCGGCCGTGGCGGTGCTGGTCGTTGCCTGTCCATGCGCCATGGGACTGGCCACGCCGACCTCGCTCATGGTGGGCATCGGCAAAGCAGCGAAGATGGGCATTCTCATCCGCGACGCCACGGCACTCGAGCGCATCAGGCGCATCGATGCACTGGTCATCGACAAGACCGGTACGCTCACCATCCCCAATCCCGCCATCGACTTCACACGTGCCGACAGCCTGCCCTTTGAGGAGCGGGAGAGCCTGAAGCCCTACGCACGGGAAGCCATGACAACGCTCCATGACATGGGAGTGGAAATATACATGATGAGCGGCGACCGTGAGGAGGCAGCCGCCTACTGGGCCGGCAAGGCAGGCATCGCACACTATCAAAGCCGCGTGACCCCTCAGGACAAGGAGGACACGGTGCGCCGCCTACAGCAGCAGGGGCACTGCGTGGCCATGGTGGGCGACGGCATCAACGACTCGCAGGCCCTCGCGAGAGCCGACGTGAGCATCGCCATGGGCCATGGCACCGACGTGGCCATCGACGTGGCACAGGCCACCCTCATGGGCGACGACCTCAGGCACATCGCCGAGGCGCTCACCCTCAGCCAGCGCACCGTGGGCATGATCAGGCAAAACCTCTTCTGGGCCTTCATCTACAATGTGGTGAGCATTCCCATAGCCGCCGGAGCCCTGCACCTCTTCGGTCTCGACTTCCAGCTCACCCCCTCATGGGCCAGCGCCCTGATGGCCTGCTCCAGCCTCAGCGTAGTGCTCAACAGCCTGAGACTGAAAATCTCGTGAGAGGTGGGGTCTATTAATTATGTCGAGGCATCAAGCCCGGGAAAAACCGATAACACCTTATTATAATAATATATGGCAACATACATCAGAAAGACCATCACCCTGCTGCCGTGGGTGAAGCTCAACATCAACAAGAGCGGCATGAGCCTCAGCATCGGTCCGAGAGGCGCCAAGCTCAACATCAGCAAGAAAGGTGTGTATTTCAACACCAGCATCCCCGGCACCGGCTTGTACAACAAGACCAAGGTGGGCACCAGTCTGCTGTGGGGCCTCGGCGTGGCTGTGGCTGTCATCGCCATCGGCTATGGCTTAGGCATCGCCCTCCAGAACTTCAACCTTTTCGTCATGCTGTGCATCGCTGCCATCCCGGCGGGCATCGGTGCCTTCCTCGTCTCGAAACGAAGCGCGAAGTCGACCGTCGAGGATGTGGAGGAAGAGGAGGAGGAGGAACCGGCTCCCACCCGCAGGAAGACCAGCACCACCGCCAAGAAAAGCAGTTCACGAAGCACGAAGAGCTCTGGACGGAGCACACCGGCACGCACTGAAAAAGCGTCGGCGAAAGCATATATCGGAGCGGTGGAGAAACTCATGGAGAAAATGGCTGATGCCAAAACCGTCGAGGAGCTCAACAAAGCCCACGAGGAAATTTTAGACATCATGTACACCAACATCAAACCTCTCGGCGTACAGGTGCTCGGACTCGACTTCAAAGATGCCATGGCCGCCATCGAGCAGGACTACGCCGAAGGCCTGAGGCAACTGTCTGAGTGATGACCCTGAGAAATCAGAGAAGCCGAATCTCCCCCAAAAAAACTACGTTTTCTACGTTATTTGAGGGTCAAAAGGTTTAGGAATACCTTTTGGCCACAAAATCCGCTTCGCCAATAACCTATTGATATTCAGGTTATTGGTGAAGCGTTTTTATATGTTTTCCCTTGAAGGAAAATAAAAACGCTATTTTTTCGCTCAAATCCTTGGAAGCAGACTAACTTTGTCATCGCAAACGGCAGCCCAACCACCTGCCCCGTAAAGATTGTATCAGGATGACACAGGCAGACCAACCACCTGCCTGACAAGACCGCTTCGAACAGCACTGATTGTGTTCAGGATAACATTTTTAAGTATTTATTACCATGGAAAAGACAAGACGAGTATCTCGGCGCACAGCGTTCGAGTACGGCAACGACCGTAGCCGTGAATTAGTGGAAGTGTTCAACAGCGAACTGGGCAAAGATCCCGGCGAGCCCATCGAAGCCGTGCTTGAGCGCACAGTGAACCACGCCTCCCGCCGCTTCTGGGTGAGCGAGGAGCGTGCCCTTCGCGTACTGAATGCCATGAAGCGCGATGCCACAGCCAACACTGGGCACGCCCTTAAACGTGAGATGTATGATGAACTACGCCGTCGGTGCGAGCAAATCGCCCTTGAGCATCCCGACTGGACGATGAGCCAGGTGGTGTGCCATGCGGTGTCGCAGGAGGCACCCAAATTCTACCTGTCGGCGAGCAGCGCTCATGCCATCATCTGCAAGGAAAGGGTGAGATGTGCCCGCGAACGTCTCGAACGACTGCGCAGACAACATGCTCCGCGACGGC
>CAMHEL010000056.1 GCA_946184125.1 uncultured Prevotellaceae bacterium | reverse complement strand
GCAAGGAAGCGATCCGCAGAGGCAAGGGAGCAATCCGCAGAGGCAAGGAAGCGATCCGCAGAGGCAAGGGAGCAATCCGCAGAGGCAAGGAAGCGATTCGCAGAGGCAAGGAAGCAATCCGCAGAGGCTGATAGGAGGTCCGCAGAGGCAAGGAAAGAAACA
This sequence comes from uncultured Prevotellaceae bacterium, assembly GCA_946184125.1. Lineage (GTDB taxonomy): Bacteria > Bacteroidota > Bacteroidia > Bacteroidales > Bacteroidaceae > Prevotella. The sequence continues at coordinate 23,257 of CAMHEL010000056.1, read as the reverse complement.
ATGAAAGCTGATTCTTTAGGAATTAGAGAAATGGTAAAGTACTATAATCTTTGTATTAAAAATCCTGCAACTAACGACAGAAACGAAATGCAAGCAGTTATAAGTGCAGCAAGAGATATAATTCAGAATTGTAAAGAATTTGGTATAGACTATAGAGCCATCATTCTAAAAGAAGTATCAGATAGAAGAAAGGTGGATGAAATTTTGAAATTCTACGGTGTAGAAAGCAAATAGTATCGCGTATCAAGGGGACTGGGAGTTTGACTCGTGCATATCCTAACGCCCAAAAGTCTTAGGGACTTGCTTTATGCATGTCCCTAAGACTTTTGGGCGACAATAATCGGCGGGGTTGGAATGCCCCCGAAACCATAGGGACATGCATAAAAATATCTTCGTCTATGCTATTACAAGGATGGTTCTTACCAAAGTCTCGGTTCTGACATCGCCGGCACGGAGTACGACGTTGCCCATGTGAAATGGGGCGGCTCTTGGGTGATGCCGTCAAATGAGCAATGGGACGAATTGATAAAAAACTGCACCTACGAATGGACAACCCAAAATGGTGTTAGTGGGAGATTGTTCTCTGGCAAAAATGGCGGCAGCATCTTCTTGCCAGCTGCGGGCGGCCGCAACGACTCCGACCTCATCGGTGCCGGCTCGGACGGCTACTACTGGCCGTCCACGCAGTACCCGTTGGGCGCGAACGGCGCCTACAGCCTGTACTTCCATTCGGGCGGCACGGACACGGACAGCTACGGCCTTCGCTTCGACGGGTTCACGGTGCGCCCGGTTTCCAGAAATTAATGCATCCTTTCCCAACGTGGAAGACGCAACCCAAACCCTTTTATCCACAAGGGCAGGCGGTGGGGCGCAGGCCTCCCAAGGCCTGCCCTTGCGCATAAAAGGGTGGCAAACAAACCAAAACCATCTCAACCATGTCATTGACAAGAGAACTGATTGACCAGGAGTACCTGATGGTTCAGGGTGGTGAACGAGGAGTGATCCATCTAGCTGCGGTGGAACCGCAGCATACGGAGAACCCGAAGACGAAAGGCGTGATGGTGGATAGTGCGTAGTTGCGATGACATCGCAACAAACTGAACAATCGAAAATTAATTTTCAATTTTCAATCTTCAATCTTCAATTTTCAATTTTCAATTTTCAATTTTCAATCTTCAATTTGATAAACTCCTTCCATCAGTTTTTTGCACAGCCCTTTGTTGCAGAGGACGTCAAGGTGGTAGATGAAGGAGTCGCTCTGGGTGACCACGTAGATGGGCACGCCATCGAGAGCCTTCAGTTGCCTCCACTGGTGCATGGCCTTGGTCAGTATCTTCTCGTCGTGGTCGGTCTCGTTTCTGAGCACCAGCACCGCCTTGTCGCCCTTGGTCAGTTTCGACACCCGCTCCATCATCACCTGACGACGATAGCCTTCCTCCATCAACAGCGAGGGATAGAGTGAGAAATCGGTCCAGGTCAGAGCCAGCACAGCATAATGATGGGGTGCATGGCTGTCGAGAAAATCCTTGACCTGGCGGATGTGGCCGAGCTGCTTTGCCTTCACCTCGTGGATATAGAAGGGGTAGAAAAGATGGCCGGAGAAAAGCATCAGCTCATCCTCGGTGAAGAAGCCCAGGCTCGAACCGATGCCCACCTGCCAGTGCATCTTGCTCTTCGTGTCGTGGAAAAGTGACAGGTAAGGACCTTGCTTCGACACACAGGTGTCGCTGTTGCGCCAGGGCATGTTGGGAATGTCGAAGCGGAGGCCGATGACGAAGAACAGCACGAGGGCGGTGACGCAGGCATAGCGCACCACCTTATGCTCGCGGCAGACACCCACCAGCCACTGTAGGGCGTGGGCGGTGAATATGGCGACAAAAGGCAGCAGATAGAGGTAGTGCTTGGCTGCTCCGCCATTGAGGCGGTAGAAATAATGGACGAGGATGATGGGCACCAACGCCGCCATGAGCAGTCGGAACCGCCGCTGTCGGGCCACGCATGCCACGCCGATGGGTAGCAACAGCAGGTTGATGCTGTTGTAGAAGGAATAGATGGCGATGAGCACCATTGTGAGGAGGCTGCCCGAATTGTTCATCACCTGGGCATGGTTCAGCGTCGCCAAAGGGTTGGCTTGCAGCAGACTGTAGGTCAAAGCCATGAAGGCCACCACGCTGACGGCAGCACCTACCGAGAGGCCGATGCTCCTCCTCAGGCTCTTTCCCTGAAGGAGGTAGAGGAAGAAGATGACGGGATAGATGATGATGACATCGATGCGGAACAGGGGTGCCACACACAGCAGCGGGAAGTACTTCACGGGAGACGCGCCCTTCACCAGCAGCAGGAAACCGGCCATGGCGAAGACAAAGGCGAAGACCGAGGAGTTGGGATAGGTCGCCACGGCATAGGTCTCGGGCAACAGGATGAGAGCCGAGAGGACGAGCACCTTGCGGATGCCGGTGACACGGCTGACAAAGGCGACGCAGAGCGGCACGAGCAGCAAAGCCATCAGGGCGGAGAGCAGACTGTAGATGGCGTTGCAGCTCAGGAAAGGCAGCAGATGCTTCACCGCTACTATCATGTAGATGATGATGGGCTGCATGCCATATTGGTAGGAGAGTGCCGGGGGCACCTCCCACCCATGGTTGTACATGGTTGAACTGCCGGCGATGATGCACAGCCCATCGCCCTCATAGGTGACATTGAGCGGGAACACCCCCACCAGCATCCACAGATAGAACAGGCACAGCAGCAGGTGGTAGCTGCTGTCGCTCATGAGAAAGCGTCTTATCTTCTCCGACATCGCCATGGTCAGTGCTTGGCGGGCGTCTTGCCCCGCAGGTTGGCGTTGATTTTCCTGAAGTCGCCCAGGGCTTTCCATCCAATCTTGAAAATGCGCTTCATGTTGATGGAGTTGACACCGCCCTGGCGGGGCTTGAAGGTGATTTCATAAAACTTGATGGCATATTTCCATTTCTGTGCGATGGCAGCGATGGCGACATTGCAGAGGAAATAGTCTTCGGGGATGACATCCATGATGGCCTGCAGCTTGTCGCGCTGCATGAGGCGGAAGGGGGTGTTGGCATCGGTCACCCATTCGTGGAACATCAGCCAGACGACGAGGCGCAGCGTCTTGGTGACGAACACACGGCTCGAACCGTCCTGACGGCCCTTGCGGTGACCTATCTGGAAGTCGTAGTCATGGCGGTGGTCGAACATCTGCCAGAACTCCTCGGGATTGGTCTGGCCGTCGGAGTCGGTCTGGAAGACATAGTCGGCACCATGTGCGATGGCGTGGCGGTAGAGCCACAGCACCGTCTGCCCGTGGCCGCCATTGGCCTTGGTGAGCGGCTCGAAGTGGGTGAGGCCCTCCGACGCCTTCAGCGCCGACATCACCTCGTAGGTGTTGTCCTTGCTGCCGTCATTGGCTATGGCAAGGACGGCCTCGCAACCCTCCATGCCATTTATCCGCTCCACCACAGGATACCATTGGTGGATGGTGGTCTCGATATTGGCCGACTCGTTGTATGCTGGCATGACGAAATAAAACTTTTCCATATCTTCTACTCTTTATTGGTTTTCTTTTTCGCTCTCGGAGCTAATCCGGAACGTGACGAACTTGTTGAACAAGAACTGGAAGAACACGACAAGGACGATGCTTGCAAGTTTGGTGATGGTCTCGTCGGCGTGCAGTTTGTCGATGCCCACCCAGAGGATGAGATTGCTGAACATGAGCCCTGTCAGTCCCACCGCAAGGAAGATGCTGAAACGCTTCGCCGTCTTGTCGTTCACCTTGAAGTTGTAAGTGCGGTTGAGGTAGAAACTCGTGGTGATGCCCACCAGGACCGAGATGCAGTTGGCCAGCAGGTAGGGCACCCCGCAGACTTTGGTGAGCAGGGTGAACACCAGGAAGTCGAGGGTGGACGAGAACGTCCCTATGATGCCATAGAGGATGAGGTGGTGGAAGCGGTGGTATAATGCCTTGAGTATGCTCATGGGAAAGAGGGGGGTTAGATGTCGAGTTGCAGCACTTTCTCGATGATGGGTGCCATGTCGTAGTACTTGTATTCGGCGAGGCGACCGCCGAAGACGACATCCTTCTGCTGCGCTGCCAAGTCACGGTATTGCTCGGCAAGGAGGGTGTTGCGCGAGTCGTTGACAGGATAAAATGGCTCCATCCCATCGCGCCACTCCATGGAGAACTCTTTTGATATGATGGTTTTGGGGCATTCGAGGACTTGAGGCCCGAACATCTCGAAATGCTTGTGCTCGATGACTCTGGTGAATGGTGTCTCGGCATCGGTATAGTTGACCACGGCATTGCCTTGGTAGTTGGGCATGTCGAGCGTCTCATACTCAAATCTCACGGTGCGGTAATTGAGCTTGCCCAACTGGTAGTCGAAGAACTCATCGATTTTTCCGGTAAAGACCACTTTTTCGGCCAGCGACATGAGCTGGGCGCGGTCGGCGAAGAAGTCGGTGTTCACACGGCACTCCACCCCATCAAGCAACCCCTCGATGAGCTTGTTGTAGCCGCCGATGGGGATGCCCTGGTAAGCATCGTTGAAATAGTTGTTGTCGAACACGAAGCGCACGGGCAGGCGGCGTATGATGAAGGCGGGCAGGTCGGTGCATTTCCTGCCCCACTGCTTCTCGGTGTAGCCTTTGACGAGCTTCTCATAGATGTCTCTTCCCACAAGGGTGAGGGCTTGCTCCTCCAGGTTGCGGGGCTCGGCGATGCCTGCGGCACGCATGGCCTCCACGGCCTCCCGGCGCTGCTCCTCGACCTTCGCCATGGCCTCGGCAGGGGTGACGACCCCCCACATCTGGTAGAAGGTGTTCATGTTGAAAGGCAGGTTGTAGAGCTTACCCTTGTAGTTGGCTACCGGGGAGTTGGTGTAGCGGTTGAACGGGACGATGCCGTTGACGAAATCCCACACCTGCTTGTTGGAGGTGTGGAAGATATGTGCGCCATAGACATGCACATGGATGCCTTCCTTTTCCTCGCAGTATACATTTCCGCCGGGGTGTGGCCGTTTGTCGATGACAAGGCATTTCTTGCCCTTCTGATGGGCGAGATAGGCGAAGGTGGAGCCGAAAAGCCCCGAGCCCACAATAAGGTAGTCGTATTTATACATAAGCCAGGTTCGCTTGTGTTAAACTTTGGGCAAAGATAACCATTTTTTTTGAAAGAGGAAAGGGAAAGGCGGTTTTTACCTGCCTTTTGCGCATGATTTGGCAGAATGGTGGGTGATGCACCTGCTAAAATGCTCTTTTTTTTCACTTTTCGGCCTGGCGAGGGCAGGAAATACGAAAAATATATCTACATTTGCAAGCCCCTTCCCCTCGTGGCAGTCGGGTATTTCATCCTTTCATGCATCAAAATGTCTCTTTCTACCATCAAATTCTATCTCAAGCTGGTGAAGGCCGCAGGATGGGCTATGACCTATCCCAACAGGTCGCTTGCAGAGAAAATACATATCTACCGCGATTTCGTCGGACTGAGAATAGCCAAAGGCATCAATACTGACGAATATCAGAATTTTGAGTTCGACAGGAAGCCACAGGCGTTCCGGCAGCAATTTCTCGGTCTCAACGAGCAGCGTTATTATCTTGACCTGCTCAACCCCAAGAAGTACTATATCCTGCCACGCAACAAGTATTTCACGCATAAGATGCTTGAGGGTACAGGGGTGCGCAAGGCAACGCTGTTCTGCTACTACCAGCCCCATGGGCGTTTCTCTCCCAACAACCATGAGACAGCCGGCGACTTGCCCAATGTGCTGCGCATCCTGAACGAGAAGGGGGTGAGGGAGTGTGTCATCAAGAGTCCGGAGGCCACACACGGCGACTCCGTCTGGCTGACAAAGGACATCGCCTACTCGGGTAACGATGCCGAACTGACTCTTTTCGATGGCAGGAAAATCCCGCTCTCGTCGGTCATGCAGAAGGGTGCGCTGATTTTTGAGAGTGTGGTGAGACAGACGAAGCAGATGAGGGACTTCAACCCCTCGTCGGTGAACACCATCCGCTTCATGACCGTCCTCTATCCCGATGGCAGTGCCCGCATCATCGACACCTGGTTTAAAATCGGCCGTGTGGGCAGATGTGTCGACAATGCCGGCTCGGGCGGTAACGTGGACGGTGGTGTTGACATGGCGACGGGTGAACTATACCATGCTGTGCAGTATGATGGGTGGGAGAACATCAAGCCCATCGACCGGCACCCCGACAGCGGGCAGCCCATCAATGGCACCGTCATAGAGAACTGGGAGCAAATCAAGGCCGAGGTGATAAAATTCCAGCAGGCTTTCCCTTATTGCAAAGCCGCCGGATGGGATATCGCGCTCACCGATGATGGACCACTGGTTATTGAGGTCAACGACTTCTGGGACCGCATCGGCCAGCTCTTCCTCCAGCGTGGATGGCGCGACGGGATACGCGACTGTTTCCTCGCCTGGCAGCGTACCAAGGTCAAATACGACATGGAAAGAAGGGACAATGAGCTGAGTGAGAAAATGCTGAGGAAAATCGCCGCCAAGTAAGACGGATGTTTTTCGTCATTTTTTTCACAATAATAATTCATTTTTTTGAGGGTTTTTGTACGCTCAACAGACTATTTTGTGTATTTTTGCATTCAGCGGAAAACGAAAGCGAAAATGAGAGTACTGATTGTCAATACCAGTGAGCGGACAGGTGGGGCTGCTGTCGCGGCCAACCGCCTCATGGAAGCCCTCAACAACAATGGGGTGAAAGCCAAAATGCTCGTACGCGATAAAGAGACCGACACCATCACTGTGGTGGGGCTCGGAAACGGCATGATGGCACAACGGCATTTCCTGTGGGAAAGGCTCACCATCCTGAGAAAACTGCATTTCTCGAAAAAACATCTCTTTGAAGTCGATATCGCCAATACCGGCTTCGACATCACAAGGCTCAGGGAGTTCCGTGAGGCCGATGTCATCCATCTCCATTGGGTCAATCAGGGCATGCTCTCGCTCAAAGGCATACGCCGCATCATAGAGACGGGAAAACCCGTGGTGTGGACCATGCACGATGCCTGGCCCGCCACGGCCATCTGCCATTACCCCCAAGGCTGCTTGGCCTTCAGGAGCGAGTGCAAGAACTGCCACCTGCTGCCCAGCCACGGCTCATCCACCGACTTGGCCAATAAGGTATGGCACCGCAAACTGGCCATGCTCGAGGGTGCCAACCTCTCGTTTGTGGCGTGCAGCAGATGGTTGCAGCTGCAGGCGAAGCAGAGCGCACTGCTCACCGGGCAGACCATCACCACCATCCCCAATACCATCGACACCCACGTCTTCAAACCCACCGACAAGGCGGAGGCAAGGCAACGGCTGCAACTGCCTGATGACAAGAGGCTGATACTCTTCGTCTCGCAGCGCGTCACCGACCGCAGAAAGGGGATGGACTATCTTATTGAGGCCATAGAACTCATGGTGAGAGACCATCCGGAAATGACCGCCAACACCGGTGTCGTGGTGCTCGGAGGACATGCCGAGGAGGTGGAGGGGAAAATAAAACTGCCTGTGTTCCCACTCGGGTATGTCAGTGAGGAACGGCGAATCGTTGATGTCTATAACGCCGCCGACCTCTTCGTTCTCCCATCCGTTGAGGACAATCTGCCCAACACCATCATGGAGGCTATGGCTTGTGGTGTGCCTTGTGTAGGATTCAAAACTGGGGGAATACCCGAGGAAATCGACCACCTCAAGACGGGATATGTCGCGGAATACCGAAGTGCCAGCGACTTGGCCAAAGGCATGCATTGGGTGCTCGACGAAGCCGACTACCATAAGCTATGCACACAGTCGGTGAGAAAGGTGGCGACCACCTATTCGCAGAACACCGTCTCGCTGCGGTATATTGAGGTGTATAACCATGCCCTGGCTTTCAAACATTATGGGCTATGAGAGTCAGTATCGTCACCATCACATACAATGCCGCCGCCCATCTCCAAGCCACGCTCGACAGCGTGGCTTGCCAGACCTACGACGACCTGGAGCATCTCATCATCGACGGCGCCTCAACCGATGGCACCGTGGGCATTGCTCAGAAGTACCTCGACGAGGCTGCCGGCAGCGAAGGCCACAAGGTCTGCCTGCTCTCGGAACGCGACAACGGACTCTATGATGCGATGAACAAAGGGCTGCGCCTCGCCACAGGCGATTATGTGCTCTTCCTCAATGCCGGCGACAGATTGCCCGACCCCGACACCATACGAAGGGTGATGGAGACGGCTGCCATGGAGGGCGATGGCGACAGGCCGGCAGTGCTTTATGGCGATACCGACATCATCGGCCCCGACGGACAGTTCATACAGCATAGGCATCTGTCGCCTCCACAGCACCTCACATGGCGCTCTTTCAGAAAAGGTATGCTGGTGTGCCATCAGGCTTTCTATGCCCGGACCGACATCGCCCAGCAGACTCCCTACGACACCCGGTACCGATACTCTGCCGATGTAGATTGGTGCATACGCATCATGCGAAAGGCTGAGGACGAAGGCGCTGCCTTGCTGCGCGTGCCGGGGGTCGTGGCCCTTTACCTGAACGAGGGCGAGACCACCCGCCATCACCGGGAGTCACTGCGTGAGCGTTTCATGGTGATGCGCCAGCACTACGGGCTGCCCGTCACTCTCGCCATGCATGCCTGGTTCGTAATTAGAAGGGCGCTCAAGAGAACCTTTTAGGGAGTTTAGGAGTTTTTTGAGGGAGTTTAGGAGTTTAGTAGTTTAGGAGTTTAGACATTAGCTTTGAGGGCTCATGGTTGTTTGCTGCGGCAAAACCGCAGCATACGGAGAAACTAAAACAGGAGGGAAAAACTGAAGAAACGATATTCCCCATTCCTCATTCCTCATCCCTCATCCCTCATTCCTAATTCCTCATACCTCATACCTCATTCCCCATTCCTCATACCTCATACCTCATACCTCATTCCTCATACCTCATACCTCATTCAGATGAAATACTTGGTGCCTACAATCCTCTCTGTGCTGATGTTGCTGACGCCGTCAGCAACGCGCGAGCACCACACCCCCAAGGAGCGGGTGCGGGCACCCATGAATGCAGGAACTTTCTATGTGGCTGATGCCCAGCAGTTGGCTGCCGAGGTCGACAGTCTGCTCGCCCTCCAGCAGAACCGCCTCAGCAAAGACCCGCTTGCCTTGGTTGTTCCTCACGCAGGCTATCGTTTTTCGGGACGTGTGGCGGCAGCGGCTTATGCCACGCTGCGCCCCACCCGCAGTTTCCGCCGCATTTTCATCCTCGGTCCAAGTCATTATGAGTGGCTCGACGGTGCCTCCGTCGACGTGAACTGCGCCTGGTATCAGACACCGTTGGGGCGGCTGCCGGTGGACGTGGGGGTGGGGAGGAGCCTCATCGAGGCCGACGAGGTGTTTGCCTGTCGGGAGGAGGCGCACGACCGAGAGCATTGCATCGAGGTGCAGTTGCCTTTCCTCCAGCGGAGGCTCAGCCACACGCCCGCCATTGTGCCGATAGTCATCAGCACCAACAATTACGACCACCTGAAGCGTATCGCCACGGCACTGCGACCTTATCTCACTCCCGACAATCTCTTCATTATCAGCAGCGATTTCTCGCATTACCCCGCCTATCGCGATGCCTGCGAGGTGGACCGCATGACCTGCGACGCCCTGATGACCTGCGACGTGGAGCAGTTCATCTCTGTCGTCCAGCGCAATGCACAAAGTGGGCGAAAACAGTTGGAAACATCGGCGTGTGGGGAATACCCCCTCATCACGCTGCTCCTCATGCTTGAGGGGAAGCACACGTTCCATCATCTCCTCTATCAGAACTCGGGCGATGTGCCGGAGGGGAACCCTGGCAGGGTGGTGGGCTATCATGCCTTCGCCGTGACCGGAAACGCCGCCTCTTTTGCGCTGACAAAGGCCGACAAACGTTATCTGAAGAGCATCGCACGGCAGGCTATCGTGGCGGCGCTCGAAGACAAAGGCGGGGAAACCCTGGCGGCAGACGAGGAGGCGCCCAGTCAAGCGCTCCGCACTCCTTGCGGCGTCTTCGTCACCCTGCGCACGGCAAACGGCGACTTGAGAGGTTGCATCGGGCACGTAGGTGATGACACGCCATTATACCGCCTCGTTCCCGAGATGGCTAAGGCCGCTGCCTTCGAAGACAGGCGTTTCAACCCCCTCACACGCAATGAACTACGGGGCCTCACCATCGAGATTTCCGTGCTCACCCCCATGAGGCGCATTCACAGCATCGACGAGTTCCAGCTCCACCGTCACGGACTCCTCATCAGAAAAGACGGGCATAGCGGCACCTTCCTGCCGCAAGTTGCCGACGAAGTGGAATTGTCGAAGGAGGAGTTCTTCGGGCATTGCTCACAAGACAAGGCCGGACTGGGATGGGATGGATGGCGCGATGCAGAACTGTATGTCTATGAAGCAATAGCTTTTTAGAGTTGAGGGTTGAGAGTTGTGATTACTATTATTTCTTTCCCTCTTTTTTCCCTCTTCTTCAAGTTCATGGAGCTACTGTTTTCTGCTTGTCTCACGAGTATTTCCTGACTTCATCACTTTTTGTGCCATCAAATAGAGCACATTGAAAATCAAACATTTAGAAAAAATAACTAGGACACACCTTCACAGTGTGCCAAGCCGAAAAAGCCGGAGTATTCTGATTCGTCAGAATGCTCCGGCATATAAAAGAGTTCTTTCTTATTGTACTTGTTATAGCACCAGCAATTGACCTGGGCGCAACTTGCTGTTGGGTGTCAGTCCATTGAGCCGAGCGAAGTCCTCGAGGCTCATGTTGAAGCGGCGGGCCAGTTCGGGGAGCGTCTCACCCTCGGATACGCGGTGGTATCTGAAGCCCGAGGTGCGTGTTACGGGCAGGGGCGATGATGAAGTGCTTGGCGAATTCATGGCCATCATCTCGCTGTGCTGAGAAGTGTTCTGGCTGGGGCGCTTGCCGCCATACACCTCTTCCTTGGTGTAGCTCGACTGCTTCAGGCCGCGTGCTGCAGTGGCACGTGCGGCATCGCGCTCCATCGTGCTGCGGTGGAACACGTAGGTGTCGCCCGTGATGTCCTGGTTGCGGAAGTCGAAGAAGAGGGCGGGGTTGAGTGCCACGCCGCACAGGCGGGTTTCGAAGTGCAGGTGTGAACCGGTGCTTCGGCCGGTGTTGCCACCTAAGCCGATGGGCTGTCCGGCGCGAATCGTCTGGTTCTCACGCACCAGATGCTTTGACATGTGTCCGTAGTAGGTCTCAAGGCCATTGCTGTGGCGGATGACCACATAGTTGCCGTAACCTTTGGCTTCATACTTCACTATACGTACTTTTCCCGACCAAGCGGCACGGATGGTGTCGCCGATATAGACCTTGATGTCCAGACCTCGGTGCTGGCGTCCCCATCTCGGGCCAAACTGAGAAGTGATGACACGGCTCGGGGTGGGCATGCAGAAATTGCGGAGGTTGATTTTGTAGGTCTCAGGAAGGGAAGATGACTTGTAGTGAGTGTCGCGGGTGTCCCAGTCAACGTAAAGGTCGGAAGCGGGTGATTCGAGGCTCTCCCTCATGATGGTGCTCTGGAGAGACAAGGTGTCGAGCGTTCGGCTCTTCTTGTCGACGGGCGTGATGCGTGCGATGAGGTCTTGACTCAGCACGGGAAGCGCTGCCATGGCCATCATGGCAGTCAACGTTAGTGTTTTAATTGTCTTGTTTATCTTCATAATCCTCCGTTGTGACGATACTAAAGTGCTGATTGCAGTGGCCGCAATGCAGCTTAATTCTCTTGTTTTTGAAATAATAGCACCTATAAAACAAAAGGCCGATTATTTCATTGCGTTGCAAAGGTAGCCATAAAAAAAGGAAAACGAGGCACATTAACAACTTTTAAGTGCAGTTTTAACACTTGTTTTCCCTCGGGTGGATGAAGCCGGCGGCGGTCTGAAGGCGGGTGGATGTGCCCTCACCCCCCGGTTTTCCTACGGTTCAGGAGATGGCTCCCCAGTTGATGTTGCTCTTTTTCAAGGCGTCGAGATGCTGCCACAGCATGGCATATTCCGCCCTTTCGCAGGTAGGGTCGGCATCGATGATTTTCTGTGCCTCGTCGCGGGCCAGTTGCACGATTTGGCCATCGCGCGCGATGTCGGCTATTTTCAGGTCAAATGCCATGCCGCTCTGCTGGGTGCCCTCAAGGTCGCCGGGGCCACGGAGCTTCAAGTCGGCCTCGGCTATCTGGAAACCATCGTTGGTGGCGCATAGGATATCGATGCGGCGCGAGGTCTCCTTCGACAACTTGCGCGTGGTGACCAGGATGCAGAACGACTGTTCGGCACCGCGCCCCACACGGCCACGGAGCTGGTGGAGCTGGGAGAGACCGAAGCGCTGGGCGTCGAGAATGACCATCACCGATGCGTTGGGGACGTTCACGCCCACCTCTATCACCGTCGTCGCCACAAGTATCTGGGTCTCGCCACTGGCGAAACGCTGCATCTCCTCCTCCTTCTCGGCTGGTTTCATCTGCCCGTGAACCTTGCTCAGACGGTACTGGCTGAACACCTGCCGCATGGTTTCGAAACCCTCCTCGAGGTTGCGAAGGTCCATCTTCTCGCTCTCCTTGATGAGTGGATAGACGATGTACACCTGACGGCCAGCCTCTATCTGCTGGCGGATGCCCTGGTATAGGCTGGTGAGCTCGTTGTCGTATTTATGTAAGGTATAGACCGGTTTACGGCCAGGCGGCAACTCATCGATGACGCTCACGTCGAGGTCGCCATAGATGGTCATGGCAAGTGTGCGGGGGATGGGCGTGGCGGTCATCACCAGCACATGGGGTGGGTTGTCGCTCTTGCTCCATAGCTTGGCCCGCTGTGCCACGCCGAAGCGGTGCTGCTCATCGACGACTGCCAGGCCTAAGTGTGCGAACACCACCGGGTCCTCGATGATGGCATGCGTGCCCACGAGGATGTCGACGCTGCCGTTGGCAAGGCCTTCGAGCACCTCCTTGCGCCGCTTGCCCTTGACGATGCCCGTGAGCAGTTCCACACGGATGCCATCCATGCCCTTGAGCAGCGAGGTGATGGTGGCGAGATGCTGTTCGGCGAGGATTTCGGTGGGCGCCATGATGCACGCCTGGAAGCCATTGTCGAGCGCGATGAGCATCGACATCAGGGCGACGAGGGTCTTGCCCGAGCCCACATCGCCCTGGAGGAGGCGGTTCATCTGGCGTCCGCTCTTCATGTCGGCATGTATTTCGCGTATCACCCGCTTCTGAGCGTCGGTCAGGGTGAAGGGCAGGTGAACATGATAGAACGTGTTGAAACGCTGCCCCACATGGCGCATCACATAGCCACGGTATTTGCGCCGCTGGTCGCTGGCATAGCGGAGGATGTTGAGCTGGACGTAAAACAGTTCCTCAAACTTCAGGCGCAGTTTGGCGTGGTCGAGGTCGGTCGCGCTCTGAGGGTAGTGGATGAGCCGCATGGCCGTGTCGCGGCCGATGAGATGGAGCCGTGAGGTGATGAATGGGGGGAGCGTCTCGGCGAGCGGCGTGGTGATGCGTGCGAGCAGGCTCTTGACGATGCGCTCGATGCTGCGCGAAGTCATGCCGGCCTTCTTCATACGCTCCGTGGTGTGGTAGTGGGGCTGCATGCCCATGGCAGATAGTTGGACGCTCGAGGCGAGGTCCATCTCGGGGTGTGTCATCTGCCAGCGGCCGCCATAGACCGTGGGATGGCCGAAGGCGATGTACTCCACGCCCACCTTGTAGTTGTCGATTACATACTGCGACTTGGCGAACCACACCAGGTTCATCACGCTATAACCGTCGGAGAAGTAGGCCACCAATCGCTTCTTGCGCCCCGTGCCCGATGCCTCGAAGCTGAGTATGCGGCCCTTCACCTGTATGAGCGACATGCTCTCCATCAGTTCGCTGATGCTGTAGATGCGCCGGCGGTCGACATATTTATAAGGATAGTACTCCAGCAACTGCCCGAACGTCTGGATGCCGAGTTCTTTGTTCAGCATCTCCTTACGCTTGGGCCCCACGCCCGGAGCGTACATGATGTCCTGGCTCAGAATGTCGCTCATCGGCTCTCCATCAGGTGCGCATACTGCATCTTCGTCTGAAGAGTCTCCACGGTGGCGTCGTCGGTCCACATCCTCAGAATCTCGTAAGCATAGGGCAGCGTGGCGGCAGGTCCCTCGCCGGTGATGATGTGTCCGTCGATGGTCCACAGCTCATGTGTGTAGGTGGCACCGTCGAGATAGCCCTCGAACCCCGGCGAGCAAGTGGCACGGCGGCCATTGAGCAGTCCCAGACCGCCAAGCACCATGGGTGCGGCGCAGATGGCTCCGATGCGGCGGCCAAGGGCGTCGTGCGACAGCAGCGCCTGGCGCACACCTTCGTGGTTGTTCAGATTCAGAGAGCCGGGCATGCCGCCGGGGAGAAGGAGCATGTCGGCATCGCTCAGGTCGGCCTCCTCGAACAGTAGGTCGGCTTGCACGGTGATGCCATGCGACGAGGTGCCCCACAGTTTGCCGTTCACACTCAGTGTCACCACTTCTTGCTGGCCACGGCGTAGAATATCGACAGGTGCCAGCGCCTCGATTTCCTCGAAACCGTCGGCGAGAAAAACATAGATTTTTGCCATTTTCACATGATGGTAGGATGGTTTGAATGTGCAAATTTAGCCATTATTTCAGATTTCTTTCCACTTTTTGTGCAAATCTCGACAAAAAGGCGTATTTTTGCATACTTTTTTCATCCCACAACACGAATAATCAATGTGTACCGAACAGCCCAAGCTGCGGTTTGCCATCTTTGGCAACATCTACCAGGCCCGGAAGTCGGCCTCCATACAGAAAGTGCTCTCCTTCCTCTCGGAACGGGAGGCAGAGGTGTATATCGACCGTGAGTTCCACCATTTCCTCACCCATGACCTCCATCTCGACGTGGAGGCCAACGGTGTGTTCGACGACGGAGACTTCGAGGCCGACTACGTCATCTCGATGGGAGGCGACGGAACGTTCCTCAAGGCTGCCGCAAGGGTGGGGGAGAGGGGCTGCCCCATCATGGGCATCAACATGGGGCGCCTCGGCTTCCTCGCCGATGTGGGACCCACCGAGATAGAGCAGTCGCTCACCGCCCTCTACCGCAACGAATACAAAGTGGAGGAGCACATCGTCATCATGGTGGAGACCGAAGGGGGCGACGTGCTCGAAGGATGCCCCTACGCCCTGAACGACATCGCTGTGCTCAAGCGCGACAACGCATCGATGATCAGCATACGAACCAGCATCGACGGCGACCACCTCATCACCTACCAGGCCGATGGACTCATCGTCAGCACACCCACAGGAAGCACTGCCTACTCCCTCTCCAACGGAGGCCCCATCATCGCACCGCAGTCGGGCGTGCTGTGCCTCTCGCCTGTCGCCCCGCACAGCCTCAGCGTAAGGCCCATCGTCATCCCCGACAGCGCTGTCATCCGCGTCAGCGTGGGCAGCAGAAGCCACAATTTCCTCGTCGCCATCGACGGACGGTCGGAGAAATGCAGCGAGGACACTGTGCTTACCATCAGAAAGGCACCCTACAGGGTCAGAATCGTCAAGCGGCCCACTCAGAAGTACTTCCATACACTCAAGGAGAAGATGATGTGGGGGGCCGACACACGATAAATTCTTTCATCCTACATTTCCTACCTTATGTTTGAACGCATCAAAAGATATTTGTCGCCACCCGACAGCAAGTACAACACCCGCCAAATCATGGTGTGGCTATGGGACGCTTGGAAGGGAAACCGACTGCAGGCTTTTCTCAACGCGTCCATCGGACTGCTCTCCGTGGTGGTGAGCCTGTCGGCTGTATGGGCCATACAGAACGCCATCGATATCGCAGCAGGAGCCAAGCAAGGTTCCATATACTTCGCTGTGGGCATCATGGGACTGCTCGTGCTCTGCAACTTCGCACTCAACATCTCAAGTGTGTGGATAAAGAACATCCTCGGCATACGCGCCCAGAACCGCATGCAGCAACGGCTGCTCGACCGCATCCTGCGCTCGGAGTGGCAAAGCAAGGAGAAGAGGCACAGCGGCGACGTCATCAACCGCCTTGAGGAGGATGTCAAGGCCGTCATCAATTTCCTCACCGAGGTGCTGCCTAATTCCGTCTCCACGCTCACCCTTTTCATCGGTGCCTTCATCTACCTCTACTCACTCGACAAGGTGCTCTCCATCATCATCATCGTCATGCTGCCACTCGCTGCAGGACTGAGCAGAATCTATGTGCAGAAGATGAGACAGCTCTCGAGAGAGGTGAGAAAGTCGGACTCCAAGGTGCAGAGCGTGCTGACGGAGACCATACAGAACAGGATGCTCATCAAAATCATGGAGAGCGATGATGCCATGGTGGGAAAACTGGAGGACACGCAGAGCGAACTGAGGCAAAACGTGGTGAAGCGCACCTGGTTCTCTGTCATCGCCAACTTCATCCTCAACTTCGGCTTCTCCTTGGGCTATCTCGTCGCCTTCCTGTGGAGTGCCATCAGACTGTCGAACCACACCCTGACGTTCGGCGGGATGACGGCATTCCTCCAGCTGGTCAACCGCGTGCAGGGACCTGCCAAGAACCTCACACACCTCATTCCGCAGTTCGTATCGGTCTTCACAGCCGCCGAGAGGTTGATGGAGCTCGAAGAGAACCCCCTCGAAGAGCAGGGAAGGCCGGTGTATGTGAAAGCACCTTGCGGCGTGAGACTCGAACATGTGTCGTATGCCTATGAGGAGGGTGGAAATGTCATCGAAGACCTCTCCTTCGACTTCAAGCCCGGCAGTTGCACAGCCATACTCGGCGAGACAGGCGCGGGAAAGACGACGCTCGTGAGGATGATACTGGCACTCATGAAACCACAGAAGGGCAAGGTGCTCCTTTACAACGACCGGGACAGCCGCCAGCTCTCACCGCTCATGCGATGCAATTTCGTCTATGTGCCTCAGGGCAACACGCTGCTCAGCGGCACCATACGCGACAACCTCAAACTGGGGAAACTCGACGCCACCGACGAGGAGATGGAAGAGGCACTGCGCATCAGCTGTGCCGACTTCGTGATGAAACTACCCGAGGGGCTCTCCACCGTCTGCTCGGAATCGGGCGGAGGACTCAGCGAGGGGCAGGCACAGCGCATCGCCATCGCAAGGGCGCTCCTGCGCGACCGCTCCATCATGCTTTTCGACGAGGCCACCAGCGCCCTCGACCCCGATACCGAGAAGCGACTCCTGCAAAACATACTCGAGAAACAGAACAAGACGGTGATTTTCATCACCCACCGGCCTGCCGTCATCGACTATTGCACCCAGTCGCTCAAAATCGACAAAATTTAACCATAGGGATACTGGCTCTGCCGGGAGCCGCGTACCCCGGGAAATATCCATACGCTCCACCTCATGCTCTCATTTGAAAGTGATTACAACAACGGTGCTCACCCCGCCGTTCTCCAACGTTTAGTGGAAACCAATGGTGAGACGACTGGCACCTATGGCTTCGACAGCTACAGCCAGCATGCTCGTGAGAAAATAGCCGCCTGCTGCATGACAGACAGCGCCGACGTGCATCTGCTCACGGGGGGCACGCAGACCAACGCGATTGTCATCGATGCCATGCTCCGCTCCTACGAGGCGGTGCTCTGTCCGGAAACGGCACATATCAACACCCATGAGGCAGGAGCGGTGGAAGCCTGCGGGCACAAAGTGATAGGACTGCCTCATCGCAATGGATGCCTGGATGCCGAGACCCTCGAGCAGTGGATGCTGCGTTTTGAGCAGGACGAGAGCCGTGACCATGTGGCACAGCCCGGAATGGTCTATATCAGCTTCCCCACAGAACTGGGCACCCTCTACAGCCTGAGCCAGTTGGAAGCTTTGTATGGCGTGTGCCGGCAGCACGGCTTGCAGCTGTTTGTCGATGGGGCACGGATGGGGTATGGACTGATGGCCGAAGGTTGCGACGTCACCCTTCCGCTGCTTGCCAAACGCTGCGATGCCTTTTACATCGGAGGCACCAAGGTGGGGGCTCTCTGCGGCGAGGCGGTGGTGTTCACACACGGCAACACGCCCAAAAGTTTCTTCAGTTGCATCAAGCGCCATGGAGCCCTTCTTGCCAAGGGACGGCTGACAGGTGTGCAGATGGATGCGCTCTTCACCGACGGCCTCTATCTGAGCATTGCCCGTCACGCCATCGACATGGCCCGCCGGCTGCGCGAGGTGCTCACCGCCGCCGGCTTCCCCTTTGCCGCACAGTCGCCCACCAACCAGCAGTTTGTCGTCCTACCCAATGACGTCATGCAGCGACTCGCACAAAAGGTCCAGTTCATCTGCTGGGAACCCTTCGACGACCGCCACACCGTATGCCGTTTCGTCACCAGCTGGGCCACCACCGATGATGACATCGACCAGTTGGCCGACATCCTCACCCATCTCTGACCTTTTTTCCCCTTCACCCCATGTCCCACACCATCCTGCTCCTCCTCATGACCCTGGCCACACTGACGGCCAAGGCACAGACACAGCTCACCACCTCTGAAGCCAACACCTATTTCACTACCACGTCGAAAGCCCGTGTGAGTGTTCACGACCCCTCGGTGGTCTATGAACCCACCAGCCGACGATATTACATCTTCGGCTCGCACAAGGTGGGTGCCTACACCTCTGACTTCCAGAACTGGACGATGGCCAACCCCACATGGGGCACAGCGAACAGCAACAACGCTGCGAATGCCGACGCCTTCACCACCCCGGCGGTCAAGACGGTGATGAAAAACGGCTACAGCATCAATTTCCCCGTTTTCAACGCCGCCGACTGGTCGGGACGCTCCGACAGTTCCTACAACATCGACGGCAATATGTGGGCTCCCGACGTCGTCTACAACCCCACCATGGGGAAATGGTGCTACTACCTGAGTGTCAACGGCGATGGATGGCACTCGAGCATTATCCTGCTCACCGCCGACCACATCACTGGTCCCTACACCTACCAGGGACCGGTGGTCATCTGCGGCTTCCACGACAGCGACCACTCCTACAAAGGCACCGACCTCGAGATAGTGACAGGCACACAGCTGACACTCCCCTCACGCTACAATGTGGGTAGCAAGTGGGGCGACCGGTGGCCGCACACCATCGACCCCGCCGTCTTCTACGACCATGAGGGAAAACTGTGGCTGACCTATGGCTCCTGGTCGGGAGGCATTTGGATGCTCGAACTCGACGAGAGCACCGGTTTGCGCGACTACAACGTCAGCTACCCCTCCGTCAACGGCTCTACCAATCAGGTGAGCAGCGACCCCTATTTCGGAAAGAAAATAGCAGGTGGCGTCTATGTGTCGGGAGAAGGACCGTATATCGAGCGCATCGGACAGTACTATTACCTTTTCGTGAGCTACGGCTTCTATTCTCCCGACGGCGGCTACGAGATGCGCGTCTTCCGCTCGGAAAACCCCGACGGCCCCTACACCGACCAGAACGGGGTGAGCGCCATCTTCACGTCGTATGTGATGAACTATGGCAAACGGGGCGACACAAGGGGCGAGAAAATCATGGGAGCATACAACAACTGGGGCAACATGACCGTGGGCGAATGCGCCCAGGGGCACAACTCCATCATCGCTGCCGGCGACGGGCGCACCTACCTGGTCTATCACACCAAGTTCAACAATGGCACCATAGGGCACCAGGTGCGCGTGCACCAGGTGTTCCAGAACAAGAAGGGATGGCTGGTGGCAGCGCCTTTTGAGTATAATGGCGAGACGACCACCGATGCCACCATCGCCACCACACAGCCCTTCACAACTGAGCAGATAGCCGGCAACTACCAGTTGCTCATCCACCGCTATGGCATGGACTATGCTGCCTACGAGGAGGTGACACCCATCGAGGTGACCCTCACCGTCGACGGGAGGGTGACAGGTGGGGCGAGCGGCACCTGGGCCATCGACGAGGGAACGGGATACTTCGCCGTCACCATCAATGGCACCACCTACGACGGCGTCATCGCCGAAGAGACGATGGACGGGCAGAACGTGCTCGCCATCGCCTTCACCGCCTGCAGCGGGGCGGGCAACAACGTATGGGGCTACAAACTGCACCCCAAGTGCGCATTGGCATGGCAGGTCATCAACCAGAGCCTTCCGCTGAGAGAGGGACAGGTCGTCTCGCGTGATATCGACCTCTATGGCAATTCCACCCCTACCGACGGCGTGACGCTCACCTGGACAAGCAGCAGACCCGACGTCATCTCCAACCAAGGGAAATACAACCCCATGGGTCTGGCTGAGAACACACCCGTCACCCTCACCGCACGCCTGGAGTCGCCGGGCTATTTCTGGGAGCAGAGCTATCGGGTGACCGCCCTCTCCGAACAGAGCGCTGAGCCCACAGCCGACTGGAAGACAGGTATGATAGCCCACTACGGCTTCGACGACGATGCCCTCGCCAACACCTTCGATGCCATGCAACACGCGCAGTTGATGCACGGCGGAAGCACTGCCACACCGGTGCTGGGTGACGACGAGCCATTGCGCACCGGTCGGTACACCCACCTCTTCTTCGGCGTGAATGGTTCGGAAAGCTATGTAGAAATACCCAATCCCCTGCTCGGAAAAGACCTTGAGGAGGGAGCCACCATCTCGTTCTGGCTGAAGCGCTCCGACAATAACCTCTGGGACGCCATCCTCGGCTTCGTCGAAGGGAACGCCCGTTTCTACATGACCGGAAACGCCTATATGGGGTATAACGACGGAAACACCACGGGCACCAACAACTGGCTCGACATCTGCCATCCCACGAGTTTGGAAACGGGACTGCTCACGCCCCAGAAATGGGTGCATGTCACCATGGTGGTGGCGCGCAATGGCATCAGCCTCTTCGTCAACGGCACGAGGAAGGCGCTCACGAAATGGAACGGCATGCTCAACGGCAATGGCATCACCACAGCCAGTGGATTCGACTACAACCTCATCGTCGACCATCTGACGAGAGCCTCGGAACTGTATCTCGGGCGTGGCTCCTTCTGGGGCTCAGCCGATATCCGCCTCGACGACTTCATCGTTTACGACCGTCCGCTCTCCTATGCCGAAGTCGTTGGCCTGTATGATATGAACAGCCGTGTGTTCGACTTCTCGCTCGTGCGTGAGGAGCGCGATGCCAGGGCATATCTCACCGAATGGCTGTCGCAGGCATCGAAATGGCTCGCCGTGCCCCATGTCGAGAATGCCGAGGGAACCGATGCTGCCCTTCATGCCACCATCGATGCCATCGCCCAGCAACTCGACGGCGCCACCCTCACACAGGTTCTTGCCCTTGCCGACGAGGCAACCGAGGCCACTGCGCAGTTCATCGGTCATGCCACAGCGACAGACCCTGAGCAGCCGTTCGACATCACGCTCCTGCTCAAGAACCCGGGCATGGACAGCACCGAGGGATGGACGGGAAGTCCTACCCTCCACTTCTCATGCGGGGAGTTCTACCAGCAGCTGTTCGACTTCTACCAGACCGTTGGCGGCTTGCCAGCAGCCACCTACCAGTTTGCCGTCAACGCCTTCCAGCGCCCCGGCAAACCCGAGGAATGCGCCGGGCGGCCTGTCGCCGCATTGATCTACGCTGGAGACAAAAGCACCAGCCTCTGCCATGTGACCAAGGAGGCACAGAGCAAGAGGCTGGGCGGTAATGAGTCGTTTGTCGATGGCAAGTATTTCCCCAACGACATGGAGGCGGCGAGCATCTATTTCGCCAAAGACCTCTACGACAATCGGGTGACAGTGGCCAGCTCGGGAGGAAATCTCAGGGTGGGCATCCGGGGAACCACGATGGACAGTTATTACTGGTGCATTTTCGACCATTTCAGACTTTACTGCCATGGAGGTCTCGATGCCAACATCGTGGAGCGTTTCAAGTACACGCTGGGTGATGTCAACTGCGATGGTGCCGTGTCGATAGCTGATGTGATGTGCGTCATTCAGAGAATGCTTGGCGGTAAACCGATACCCTTCTGCGAGCGGGCGGGCGACATCAATGGCGACGCTGAAATCACCATATCGGATGTTGCGCTCATCGTCAGCATCCTCGTCAACGGGAATTTTTAGGTTTGAGGTTTGGAGATTTGGAGTTTTGGAGTTTTGGAGTTTTGGAGTTTTTGAGGGAGTTTTGGAGTTTTGGAGTTTTGGAGTTCTTGAGGGAGTTTTGGAGTTTAGGAGTTTAGAAGTTTAGACATTAGCTTTGAGGGCTGATGCCTGTTTGCTGCGGCAAAACCGCAGCATACGGAAAACTAAAAACAGGAGGGAAAAACTTAAGAAACGATATTCCTCATTCCTCATTCCTCATTCCTCATTCCTAATTCCTCATTCCTAAATCACTCCCAGTTCCTTTCCAACTTTGATGAAGGCCGCTATGCAGCGGTCGAGTTGCTCACGGTTGTGTCCGGCTGAGATTTGCACCCTGATGCGTGCCTGTCCGCGAGGCACCACGGGATAGTAGAACCCTGTGACATAGATGCCTTCGTCGAGCATGCGGTTGGCGTACACTTGCGATAGCGGGGCGTCGTAGAGCATGACGGCACAGATGGCGCTCTGGGTGGGCTTGATATCGAAGCCGGCGGCCATCATGCGCTCGCGGAAATATGTCACGTTCTCCACCAGGCGGTCGTGAAGTTCGTTGCTCTCGCGTAGCATGGCAAACACCTCGAGGCTGGCTCCGATGATACACGGCGCGAGTGAGTTGGAGAAGAGGTAAGGACGGCTGCGCTGGCGGAGCATCTCGATAATCTCGCGGCGGCCGGTGGTGAAGCCGCCAAGGGCACCACCGAACGATTTGCCGAGCGTGCCGGTGTAGATGTCGACACGGCCGTAGGTGCCGCAGAGCTCGCTCACGCCATGGCCGGTAGCGCCGACCACTCCCGCAGAGTGCGATTCGTCGACCATCACGAGGGCGTCATAACGCTCGGCAAGGTCGCAGATGCGGTCGACAGGCGCCACGTTGCCGTCCATGGAGAACACGCCGTCGGTGACGATGATGCGGAAGCGCTGCGCCTGCGCCTCTTGGAGACAGCGCTCCAGGTCGGCCATGTCGGCATTGGCATAACGGTAGCGCTTCGCCTTGCACAGGCGTACTCCATCGATGATGGAGGCATGGTTGAGCGCATCGGAGATGATGGCGTCCTCCTCGGTGAAGAGGGGTTCGAAGACGCCGCCGTTGGCATCGAA
>CAMHEL010000055.1 GCA_946184125.1 uncultured Prevotellaceae bacterium | reverse complement strand
ATGATTATGAAAAAACGGCAAACGACAATGTTGTATACGACCTGCAAGGCCGCAAAGTCTCTTTTCCACAGAAGGGAATTTACATCAAGAACGGCAAAAAGTTTTTTGTAAACGGATTGTAACATGAAAAAGTTCCCTCTTTTGCTTTTGTCTGCAGCTGACCACGCCGGTAGCAGACGCAGAAAGGTCACGCGGGCAAAACACGGGAACTATAGTGAATGGCAGATTTCATTTGATATCTAAAATCAGAAAGAAGACTCCCATTTATGTTGTTTCCATTTTGGGTAGATTCTTTATTTCTGATTATCAAAAAGATGCAATTGGTGCGCGCCCAAATTTATGGTCAACACATGGTAATTCGCGTAAAAAGGGCGCTATGCCGACATTCATCTTATGATAACTTTATGTCCACCGATAATGTAGATGCCCTTTGGCAATTTACCATTTAACGATTTCTCTTCCGAGCCATGCGCTTCACGGGGTCCATCCGCAATTCTGCGACCGCTGAGATCATAACAATCACCGTTGATAGATTTGTCGTTTTGAACATCATTGATCGTTGTCTCGGTTTGCTCCTGGTTGAACACCGCCCTGATGTTGTCGGCATCGAGCACATGATTGTAAAGGCGGACATCACCGATGACGCCTTTGAATAACGGGGCGTTGTCGATCATTGAGCGACCGAGGTATGCCAGTACGGGGCGTATGTCGGATGGGCAGAAGGTGACCGCCGTGCTCTCTGCATCAAGTTCACCATCGAGATAAATCTTCGCGCCATCTCCACCAAGGGTTACAGCCACATGCGTCCACTTGTCTGTCGGCAGACGCTTGGTGGCATCGACACCCTGCTTGACACCATCCTTACAGATTTCAAAGCGCAGGAAAGAGCCGTTGGAAGGTGTCAGCATGATATAGTTGTCGGAAGAACGCCCGAAATCGAAGATGCACTGCCAAGCGATGCTCGATGCAGGCTTCACCCAGGCGCAGAACGTCATGGCCTTCATGTCGGCGACATGATAAGGAAGGGAAATGTAGTTGCCGTTAAACACAACCCCCTTGTGGGTGTCTGTGTCAGTGAAGATGACAGAGGTGGCGGCGGCATGAAGGGCGTTCTCGCTGTTGTCCAGCATATTCTCTATCAAGGGCCACTCTCCGATGAGAACATCTGCAGCCACGGTGGCAGCAGAAACTACGTCAGAAGGTTCGCTGAGGTTCCATGCCCTGTCGATGGCACGGATACGGTAGCGGAAGGTGCAACCTTTGGCACAATAGTTGTCGATGAATTCATTGGATGTGATACAACGGGCCAGCGTCTCCCATTCGTCGGCATCGTCGTTGAAGCGATAGACCATGTAGCCCAACAAGTCAGTCTCGTCATTGGCCGTCCATTTGAGAAGGATGCTGCCCGAACGCCCCTCTGCCTGCAAGCCACTTGGTGCGGCAGGCGCCTCGTTCTCCACTGTTGCCTCAGCGGGTACGAGTCGCCATAGTTGGCGGTCGGTGCCCGTGCGTGCCCACTGTACGACGCTCGTGGTGTAGGTGTCGGTATTGTCGGAACTGCCCTCGAGGGATAGACCGCTATCATAGTTGGTGATGGTGTAGTAACCATTGCCCTTGTAATGCAGATGCCATCGCTCGCACTCATTGCCATCGCCCGAATAGAGCAGCACACGTGCGCCGTTGTCGGCTGCGTACTTCAGGGCATCGAGGTAGAATTTCGTATTCTTGGCGGCACGGATGGTGACGTGTGCCATGTCGGATGCCGCTCGTGGTGCTATGGGCTCAATGACCCACGACTGGTTGGCCACCGGGTTCTCCTTTATCTGAGTGATGGTGGCGTCGTTGCGAAGGCCAGGAGTGGTCAACAGTTTGCCCGTGGCTTTGTTGACAATTTTAAAAGTCCCTTTCAAAGGGGCGACAGGAACGTCCTCGCCGTGGGTAATCTCGATGACGTTCTCGGCGTTGGTTTGTCCGGAAGCGTAGCCCGTGCCGCCGGGCGTGCCTTGGGTGTAGTCGTAAAAGGGACCATTGCCGTCGAAGTAGGCAAGGCGGTCTTGTGAGACGAACGTGTAGGCCGACTCTCCTGCCTGCCGCTCCGATGTGCCGAGGAAAGCTTCCACCAGCGGTTCGGAGCATCGGCGGAAGACAGCTGCAGACGTCCATGCCAAACGGTTTTCGGCATACCCTATGCGCTCGCCGTCATTGGAGGCGCGTCCCAATTCGGCGCGTGTGTAACTGCCGAAGTCTGACCACCAAATGCCATCCGTCATACCATAGTTCATGCCGATGAGTGCGTCGTTGATGTTATGCATTTCGTCTCCCGCCCCTTTCTTGCCAGCCGCCTGTACGGCAGAATAGAACCCCACGAAGGAATTGAACGAGCCAGCCAATTGATGCGTATTCCCAATCTGCACGGAACCCTTCATTGTGTTCCACCAAGAACGGGCATAGTCGCAATTGAGTGTGCTCGGTCCTGCCACGTCGATATTCTCCATCACGTTGTTTTGCCGTATAAGACGTGCCACGACGGACATCTCTCCAACAGACGGAGCGTTGTTGGGGCTATAGTCGGGTTCGTTGAAAGGCGAGATGGCTGTGACGGTGTAACCCTTGCCTTGAAGGTATTGTACTGCCAGGGCGATGTCTTCTACGAAAGAGGTGCGGTATGCGGCCTTCCATGCCGTACCGCTGGTATTGCCTGCCAGCAGCCATAATGTTTTGACACCCGACTTTTTGAGCCATGACAACTGGAGGTCAAGGCGCTTCTTCTGTTCATCCGAGAGTTCCGTGTAAGTGCCAGAAATGCGTGGGTCAAGGGTCACACGCCCCAGTTCGGCGCACTCTTGCATGTGGTTGGTGGCACGCAACGGCCACCAGTCCCATAGCCATGCCGTATCGATGCCCCACCGAACGGGTTGCCTGATACCTTCCGAAGAAATGTCGAAAGCAACTTGATTTCCTTTGGCATGTGCCATCAGGGCATCAGAGGCTGAGGGCTGGGCTGAAGCAGATGAAAGACAACCGAGCCAAAGCAGAAGCGACAGTGTAACAAAAAATGTAGGTGCATTGTGTTTCATGACATTTGTTCCTTTGTTTCACATTATGTAGGTCAGAGGGGTTGCCCCCTCTTTCCCGATTATGAACCGTATGTGCGACTTTCACCGCATACGGCTCATGATTAGTTTGTGCAAAAATACACATTATTTTTTCCCCAATTGTCCTTTAAGCGAAAAAATGGCTCCATGCGTGGAAAATCGTCTCATTTCTGGTTGATTTAGATGATATTTGCATCATATTAGACGATATTTCCATTCTTTATTAAAAAAATTCCTTTACTTTGCATTCGATAGCAAACGTCATCCTTCCGGTGACTATCATTCATCAACTCCAGCCTTTATGAACAAGCTACTGTTATCAATCGTTGGCGCTTTCGCCATGAGCCTCCCGGCCTCTTCTCAGCCACAAATACAAGAGGTGTCGTTCGCCCAGGTTCATCTGGCCGATGGTTTTTGGGCACCCCGTATAGAAATCAACCGCACGGTCAGCATCCCTTCTGCTTTCCGTGAGTGTGAGAAAAACGGGCGGTTTGACAATTTTGCACTTGCTGCCCAGAACAACGGGCGAATGACAACCACCGTGAAGGAACACCGGGGCGACTTCTCGTTCGACGACACCGACCCCTACAAGATTATCGAGGGAGCCTCCTACGCCCTTGCCGTCCACTACGACAAGCACCTCGACCAGTACCTCGACAGCGTCATCAACCTCATCAGCATGGCACAGGAAGATGACGGCTACCTCACCACTTGCGTGACCAACAAGTGCACGCGCCTCAGTGGCTGGTGGGGCACCCACCGCTGGGAACGCATCAACTCACACGAGCTTTACAACTCAGGACATCTGATAGAGAGTGCCGTCGCCCATTACCGTGCCACGGGCAAGCGCAACTTCCTCAACGTGGCCATCAAAAACGCCGACCTGGTGTGCAAGACGTTCGGTCCGAACGAAGGACAGATTCACCGTCCTGGTGGCCATCCCATCATCGAGATGTCCCTCTGCAAGCTCTACAAAGTCACAGGAAACAAGAAATACCTCGAAGGGGCAAGATACTTCGTCGAGGAAACCGGCCGCTGCACCGACGGCCACCAGCCTTCGGAATACTCGCAGGACCACAAGCCCATCCTCGAACAAGACGAGATAGTGGGCCATGCCGTCCGTGCCGGATATCTCTTCAGCGGCGTGGCCGACGTGGCATCGCTCACCGGCGACGCCTCCTACTTCAAGGCACTGGAGCGCATCTGGGAGAACATGTCGTCGAAAAAACTCTTCATCACAGGTGGCATTGGCAGCCGTCCACAGGGTGAGGGCTTCGGACCCAACTATGAGTTGTGGAACCACACCGCCTATTGCGAGACCTGTGCCGCCATTGCCAATGTCTACTGGAACTACCGCATGTTTCTTGCCACGGGCGACAGCAAATATATCGACGTATGCGAGCGTGCCCTATACAATAATGTGCTGAGTGGCGTCTCTCTCAGCGGCGACAGGTTTTTCTACGACAATCCGCTTGAGAGCGACGGCGAGCATGAGCGCCAGAGATGGTTTGGCTGTGCATGCTGCCCCGGCAATGTCACCCGCTTTATTGCCTCTGTCCCGGGCTACATCTATGCGCTGCAGGGCAAGGACATCTATGTGAACCTTTATGCCCAGGGCAGTGCCGAGATAGGCCGCGTAGGACTGGAACAGACCACCGAATATCCCTGGGACGGCCGTGTCAGCATCCGCGTGACCAAGGGCGGCGGCAAATATGCCATCAAACTACGCGTCCCCTCATGGCTGAAGGACAGCCCCACGAACAACAATCTCTACACCTACATCGACGCGGCGCCGACCGTCGCCTGCTCGGTCAATGGTACTCCCGTTCCCGTCACCACCACCTCCGGATACATCACCCTTCAGCGCACATGGAAGAAAGGCGACGTCATCGAACTCAACCTCCCGATGCGTGTCAGGCGTATCGCCGCCAACGACAATGCCGTGGACGACCGCCACAAGGTAGCCTTTGAGCGCGGTCCGGTGGTTTACTGCCTGGAAGGCTCCGACCAGTCTGATGGCAAAGTGTTCAACAAGTACATCTTGAACAGCACACCCATAGACGCCCACTTCGAGAAAGACCTTCTTGGGGGCGTGGTGGTCATAGAGGGCGGCGCCAAGGAACTCCGCCAAGACGGAGTGGTGGCCGACACCCACTTCAAGGCCATCCCCTACTCCACCTGGAACAACCGAGGGGCACAACAGATGGAGATATGGGTAGCCAACAGTCCGGTGAAGGCGGTAGCCGCCCCACAGCTCACCATCGCCACGATGGCCCAGACCTTCTCCAACCGAGGCCCCATCCAGAACGACGCGCCCGAGACGGCACCCACCGACTCCTGGGCCGGCGGCGTGAACGACCAATGGGAGCCCACCCATTCCGCCGACATCTCCAAGCCCTACCACTACTGGTGGCTGAAGCGGGGCACCACAGAGGCCATCTCCTATCAATTCGACAAAGAGTATGAGGTGTCGAACGTGCAAGTCTATTGGTTGCAACTCGACCATTATGACGGCAACTTCCGCGTGCCCGAATCGTGGTCGCTGTACTATCTGACCGACGACGGGCAGTGGCGTGAGGTGGAGGACCACACTGCATACGGGGTGATGACCGACTGCTACAACAGCGTCGACTTCCATCCCGTGCGCACCAAAGGACTGAAGATTCTGGCCAAGCTACAAAAGGGGCTGTCGGGAGGTGTGCTGGAGTGGAAAATCAATTACGGCCAGACCATCGACGATGCCGTAGCAGGAAAGAAGCCCTATTTCGTGGGATATGAAATCAGATGAGCAGGTAATCAAAATGAGAGGATCGTATTTTATGATTTATTTGCATAAGATAATTTTGATCACCTACTTAAGATAAGATGCGCCTCGGCAAAAGAAACAATTATCCATACACCATCAAATATCGAGAAAGAGATGCAGACAAAAAACAAAAAATGTCATCGTACCATCGTTTTGACAGCATTATTATTTCTTCAATGTACCCTCTTTGCCGCTCATGCCTTCGCTCAGAAGACGGTCTATATCCCCAATGAGTGGCGATATTTTGGCAGCGACACCCTGCTTTACAAGGAAAATGACCCCGACAACCGATACACATGGTCGAAAAGCCGCTCGGTGGAGTCGGACAACGTCATTATCTTCTGGGACAAAGGTTGGGGCAGCACCAAACCAAACGAACTGCCCAAAGGCAATTTCTATTATGTCGACATACCTTATCTGCTGCAGCAATGCGAGGCGTTCTATGACCTGGAAATCAACAGTCTGGGCTTCGTCAATCCTGCAACATCGAACCTGAGCCGTTACAAGGTGATGGTACTAATGAACCACACCACGGAATGGGTCTGCTATGGCGGCGGCTATGACTTTCAAGTCTCTGCATTGTGGCTGAACCCTTCCACCTGCAAGCCCGTGGGGTTCGCTGTGGCACACGAAGTGGGACATAGTTTCCACTATATGTGCTATGCCGAACATAGCGGCCACAAAGATTCCAGCAGCGACAACACGGGGTTCCACCTGGCCTGTGGCAACGGCCAGGCTATCTGGGAACAGACCGCGCAATGGCAAGCCACACAGTCGTTCCCAGAACAGATGTTCGCCGAAAGCTATGGCCCCTACGTCCCCATCTTCCGCCACAGCCACAACTATGCCTTCTCCCACGAGTGGCACCGCTACCAGTCGTACTGGTTCCACTATTACCTCTGCGAGCACTACAACGATGTCACCACCGTGGCACAGGTATGGAACACCCCTATGACCGGACAGCAGCAAGGCCGTGGAACGGACTTCAACCAAGCGCTCATGAAACTGAAGAACCTCTCCGTGCGCGACCTCTACCAACTCTATTTCGACTATGCCTGCCGCTGTGTCACCTGGGATTACGAGGCCTGCAAACCCTACCGTACTCCCTATATCGGCAATTTCGAATACCGCTGCATATTGACCGCGGACAACAGTTACCAAGTGGCTCTTGCCAGTTGTCCACAAGGCACGGGATTCAATGTCATACCGCTGCAAGTGCCCAGTTCAGGCACGGAAATCACCA
The DNA here is from genome assembly GCA_946184125.1 of uncultured Prevotellaceae bacterium. Taxonomy (GTDB): domain Bacteria; phylum Bacteroidota; class Bacteroidia; order Bacteroidales; family Bacteroidaceae; genus Prevotella. The sequence continues at coordinate 16,300 of CAMHEL010000055.1, read as the reverse complement.
CCCACCTGACCGGCCTGGCTGTTGGGGCGACACTGCTTGACGAAGACCCGGGCGAGTACTACAACGGCAACTCGGTCTATGAAAAGATGGCTTCCGGGGCCAACGGCCAGCGTCGTTATGTCAATGGGGGTAGCCGCTCGGCACGCGGTTTCCGCATGGGCTATGTGGCATTGATGAAAGATGGCACGAGGCAGTATTTCTCGGAAGACAGCGTCTATTGCCAAGGCACGGAAGATGGTGTGACGGAAGACTACTCCCTCGTTGTACCTGAAGGCGTGAGCCGGTTGTGGCTCGTCGTGTCGCCTGCGCTGAAGAGCTATGTGAAACACAGTTGGGACGAAAAGATAAACAATGACGACATGTGGCCCTACAGCTTCAGGCTCGAAGGCACCGACATCGGCCCCAGCGCCACGGTCTATACCGCACCGACGCTCGACGGGCGCGAGATATCCGACATCACCTTCACCTACGACGTGTCTTTCCCACGCGATAACCAAAACTATTCGGGCTGCAGCTTCTCCCTCACCGGCCGTGCTGCGGCAGCACTGGGCACTGCCTTCCAAACTGATGCCGCAAACATCAGTTCGAAAATGCAGACATGGGACCAGCGTGGGCCTCAGGACGGGAAAATCATGTTCTATGCGGCTACGGCGGATGGCACCCTGTCGGCACGGGGCAGCACGGCCAATGGTTATGGCCACTGGTTCGATGCTCGCGGCCTTGTGACATCCTACAGCAATGGCTATATCTTCTCGGAATTCGACCCTTCAACCCTCACTTTCACCATCGGACAATATCCCGGCAAGAATGCGGAAGGCTCGGAATACACCATCCGCCAGACCTTGCGCTATAGGAAGGATGCCAGCACATATGCCAATGCCAATTTCATTTTCCATGTCACAGTGGGAGGCTCGGCTGCCATTTCAACTCTTCAGTCAATCGACTACAACGACCCCACCGGCATCCACGAGAAGACATCGGTGGCACCGGATGCATCCTCGCACCACATCTACAACATGCAAGGACAACCGCTGAATGCCCCGCAGCAAGGAGTGAACATCATCGATGGACGTAAGGTTCTTAAACGATGATTCCTGAGTTTTTCGCGGTTTGGCCATACAGCAACTACAAGAAGGATCTTTAAAGAAAGTTTTTATCACCTACTTATCTGAAAACAGAATAGCTGAAACACAAAATGCCCCGACGCCCCTTACTGATACTGTGCATGCTCATGCTCATGCTCCATCAGGCATCAGCACGCGACGACTACCGCTACCAGAACCTGACCATGAACGATGGCCTGGCAGCCAATGCCGTCCGCAACATCGTCCAAGACAAATATGGATATCTGTGGTTTGGAACAGACAATGGCCTATGCCGCTACGACGGAGTGAAAGTGGTCACATTCCACATACCCGACTATGGCAGGAACCAGTATGTCACGTCGTTGATGGCTGCCGACAACGGCATCTACGTGGGCACCGAGCGCGGAGTTTTTCTCCTCAGTTTTGAGCGAGGGAAATTCGAGAAGCTGCCAAGCGACATCCACACCACGGTGACCAGCATCGCCAAGGACAAAGAAGGGCGTCTGTGGGTGTCGACGAATGGCCAAGGTGTCTTCTGCGGCGATAAGCAATACAGTTTCAAATCCTCGGGAGGCACCATATCACAGGTTTTCATCGACAGCAGCAACCAGATATGGACGGTGACAAACCATGGCAGCCCCACTATCCAGAAGTTCAACCGCCTCCACGACCGTTTCGAACCCGTAGTACTTGATTTCCACACTGGCTACAACTCCCTCCGCATGATGCAGACTCGCGATGGGCGGATGTGGCTCGGAAGTTGGGAGCATGGCCTGCTGCTCATGCATAGCGACGGCCGTCTGGAGCAGATGCTCAGTCCGGATGAGACGAAAGCCGGCATCCACATCCACACGCTCTATGAACGCTCCGACGACTGCATCTGCATCGGCTGCGACGACGGACTTATCTGCCTCAACCCACAGACGAGGGAGTGGTATCGCCTATCGGAACGGCTGCAGATTGCCCAAGACAAACTGACCGACCGCTTCGTCTATGCCATCATCGGCGACACAGAGGGCGGACTGTGGGTAGGCACTTTCTATGGTGGCGTGAACTATCTCTCACCGATTGGCCAGCGGTTCGACGGATACACGGTGGGCGAAGGGCTGACGGGCAATGTGATTTCACGTTTCTGCGAAGATGCCCGTGGACACATCTGGGTGGCAAGCGACGACGGCGGGCTGATGTGCTTCTCGCCTGCCGACCGCAGTTTCATACCATATCCCCATCGGGAGACCCTTCGCTGGCGCAACATCCACGCCCTTGCCATCAAGGGCGACGAACTATGGATAGGCACCTACACCGATGGCGTGTATGTGATGAACACATCGACAGGCAGCCTGCGACAGTTTACCAAGACGAACAGCGAGGCAAGTCTCGACGACATCAGTTCGTATGCCATATTCCACGATAGCAAGGGACAGACATGGGTGGCCACCACGAAAGGCATCAACCTCTACGACCCCGCAGGAAATCAGTTTGAACGAATAGGAAAGACAGGTGCCATCACCATCGACATCGACGAGGACAAAGACGGCAACCTCTGGTTGTGCACCCAGGGTGAAGGTCTCCTCCACCTCGACCGCAAGACACGCCAACTGAGAACCTACCATTACGACAGCAAGGACAGACACTCGCTGAGCGACAACCAAGTCAACTGCGCCTATCTGGATGAGAGCGGGAAACTGTGGGTGGGCACTTTCAACGGCCTCTGCACCTACAACCGTGCACACGACAACTTTACGCGCATCGACCTCGACATTCCCAACCAGAACATTCAGAGCATCGTGGAGTCGCACGGCGCCTTATGGCTATCCACCGACTATGGCGTGACAAAATATGTGCCTGGCGAAGGAGTGCAACATTTCACCCTCCAAGACGGGCTGGTAGGCAATCAGTTTCAGACCAACAGCGTGCTGAAGGCCAGCGATGGCCGCATCTACTTCGGTGCGACAAATGGCTTCAACGCATTCTATCCACATCTCATCAAGACCAACGTCATCCCACCACACGTCTATATCACCTCACTACGCATCATGAACCATGAGGAGCATCCAGAAGACGGTGTCGCCCTCAACGTCTCGGGAATGGTCAATCTTGGATACAGTGACGCCCGGATGATTACCATTTCGTTCGCATCGCTCAGCTATTGCTCACCCGGGAAAAACCAGTATGCTTACATGCTCGATGGATTCGACAAGGAATGGAACTACGTGGGCAACCAGCCACAAGCCACTTACACCAATCTTCCTGCAGGAAAATACATCTTCCGCGTGAAAGCCACCAACAACGACGGCATATGGTCGGAGCATGAGGCCACCCTCCTTATCATGATTCACCCTCCGCTCTGGTGGAGCTGGTGGGCAAAACTGCTTTACCTGCTGCTCTTGGTGGGCATCATCTGGTATTACGTCCACCTTCGCCTGCAGCGTGAAAAACGCCGCCATCAACTTGAGATGGAAGGCCTGACCCATAAGAAAGAGCAAGAGGTGCGCGACGCCCGTCTGCGCTTCTTCACCATGATAGCCCATGAGATACGCACCCCGGTATCACTCATCATCGCACCGCTGGAAAAGATGATGAAACGCGGCAACACTTCCGAGGAGATGAAGGTCATCAACCGTAATTCACACCGATTGCTTGAGCTGGTCAACCAATTGCTCGACTTCCGGAAGATTGAGGAGCAAAGCATGCCCATACATTTCGTCCCCCAGAACATCCACCAATTAATCGAGAATGTGGTGGATAGGTTTGCCTCTATCATCGAGCAAAGTGGCAAACGCTTCGTCGTGGATTATCCCGACCCGCACTTCACAGCCATTGTCGACCCTGAGGCTTTGACGAAAGTATTGAGCAACCTGCTCACCAATGCCAGCAAATACACCAAGGACGAGGTGTCGCTGCGCTGTGTGGAAGAGCCATCAGGACAATATTTCCACATCATCGTCAGCGACAATGGCATTGGCATCAGCGAGAAAGACTTATCTCATATCTTCGACCCATTCTATCAGGCCGAGGGCAACAAACCAGGCACAGGCATTGGACTTAGTATCGTGAAAAACATAGTAGACCATCACCACGGCAACATACACATAGATTCGGAGTTGGGCAAAGGCTCCACTTTCACCGTTGTTTTGCCGGTCAAGCAGGAGAACACCTCCGCCACTGCCGCCATCGCCACCACCCCGGATAAAAATGTCACCACGCCGAAGACCACTTCCACAGAAGACTCGCACCAAGCGCCAAGTTCAGCAAATGCCACAAAGGAGACACACGAACATGGCACGAACATGCTCATCGTAGAGGATTCCAAAGACATGATAGCATTTCTCGAGAGTCACTTCAGCCAGCAATACAATGTCGTCACCGCCCATGACGGTATAGAGGCGCTCGACATCCTCTCAAAGCAAGAAATAGGCATCATCATCTCCGACTGGATGATGCCCCGCATGGACGGTGCCGAACTCTGCCGCCGTGTGCGCAGCAACGCGAACACAAGCCATATCCCCTTCGTAATGCTTACAGCGAAGACCGACGATGAATCGAAAATCGAAGGCATGGATGTGGGTGCCGACACCTATATCGAGAAACCGTTCTCCATAGAGTATCTTGAGGCCTGCATACGCAATATGCTCCAGATGCGGCACATCCTGATGGAGAAATTCTCCACACAACCCCTTGAGCCTGTCACCAAGATTGCCAACAACCCGACCGACAACGAATTCCTGGTGAAGATGAACGGAATAATCGAAGAAAATTTCTCAAACCCTGACTTGAATGTAAATTTCCTCGCCGAAAAGTTGAACATCAGCCGCAGTGGCCTGTTTGCAAAAATCAAAGCGCTGGCCGACATCACCCCTAACGAAATGATTTTGATTGTACGTCTGAAACGGTCGGCACAGTTGCTCCTCGAAGGAAAACACACGGTAAGCGAGGTGAGCTATATGGTGGGCTTCTCCAATCCCTCCTATTTCTCGAAATGTTTCTACAAACAATTCGGCATCCGTCCTACCGACTACATGAAGTCGGCAAAAACGGACGAAGCGTAACATCATCCAAAAAGCAAATCGTAAATTTCCACGGGAATCCCCCCTAAACCACCCTAAAAAACAAAAAAATCGGATGTCTCACGACGCCCGATTTTCAAAAAACAAACTACTTAAAAACTAATCTACTAAAACAAATCAAAAAAATACTACTAATTTTTTGCAAAGTTAGTCATTTTTTAGTTGACTAACCAAATATTGTGGTCTTAAAAAATCCAAAAATACCTATTTTTACAGAAAAATCGGGGGAAATGTTGTTTTTTCCCCCGATTATGTAAAGTCAACTTAGCATTTTGACCAATTTTTCGGGCATTTTGTCCAACTTTGCCCTACATCATGCCACCCATGCCCGGTGCTCCGCCCATGGGCATCTCAGGCTTTGGCTCTGGCTTGTCAACCACAAGGCACTCCGTGGTAAGGAACATGCCTGCGATGGAAGCAGCGTTCTCAAGAGCGACTCTTGCCACCTTTGCGGGGTCGATGACACCGCTCTTGCGGAGGTCCTCATAGACATCGGTATGTGCGTTGTAGCCGAAGTCGCCTTCGCCCTCGAGCACTTTCTGCACGACGACTGCACCCTCGCCACCTGCATTGACGACAATCTGGCGCAGCGGCTCCTCGATGGCCCTTGCCACGATATTGATACCGGTCTGCTCGTCGGCATTGTCGCCGTTGATAGCCTTAAGGGCACTGAGCGCACGGATGTAGGTGGTACCACCACCAGCCACGACACCTTCCTCAATGGCGGCACGTGTGGCGCAAAGGGCATCATCCACGCGGTCTTTCTTCTCTTTCATCTCCACCTCGCTGTTGGCACCGACATAGAGCACGGCGACACCACCGGAGAGTTTGGCAAGACGCTCTTGCAGTTTCTCCTTGTCGTAGGAACTGGTGGTGTTGGCAATCTCCTTCTTGATGGCTGCCACACGGTCGGCGATAGCCTCCTTGTGACCGGAACCATCGACGATGGTGGTGTTGTCCTTCGAAATGGTGACCTTCTCGCAGGTGCCAAGCATGTCGAGCGTAGCCTGCTCCAGTTTGAGGCCTTTCTCCTCGCTGATGACGACGCCACCGGTAAGGACGGCGATGTCCTCGAGCATGGCCTTTCTGCGGTCGCCGAAGCCAGGAGCCTTGACGGCACAAATCTTCAGACCAGAGCGCAGACGGTTGACAACCAGGGTGGTGAGTGCCTCGGAGTCGACATCCTCAGCGATGACGAGCAGCGGACGGCCGGTGTCGGCAGCTGGCTGGAGAATGGGAAGGAACTCTTTGATGTTGCTGATTTTCTTGTCGTAGATGAGGATCAGTGGGTGGTCGAAGACACACTCGAGTTTCTCGGGGTCGGTGACGAAGTAACCACTGAGGTAGCCTCTGTCGAACTGCATTCCCTCGACGACCTCGATATGAGTCTCACGGCTCTTGCTCTCCTCAATGGAGATGACGCCGTCTTTCGAAACCTTGCGCATAGCGTCGGCAAGCAGTTTTCCTATCTCACGGTCGTTGTTGGCCGATACGGTGGCCACCTGCTCAATCTTGTCGTAGTTGTCACCCACCTGCTCAGCATGTGCTGCGATGAACTCCACGACAGCCTTCACGGCCTTGTCGATGCCACGCTTGAGGTCCATGGGGTTGGCACCAGCAGTGACGTTCTTCAGGCCCTCACGGATAATGGCCTGGGCAAGGAGCGTGGCGGTGGTGGTGCCGTCGCCGGCATCGTCGCCAGTCTTCGATGCGACGCTCTTGACGAGCTGAGCACCCGTATTTTCAAAGGGGTCCTCAAGTTCGATTTCCTTGGCCACTGTGACACCATCCTTGGTAATCTGCGGTGCACCAAACTTCTTCTCAATGACTACATTACGGCCTTTAGGACCGAGTGTCACTTTTACTGCGTCGGCCAACTGGTCAACACCTTTTTTCAGGAGGTCGCGGGCCTCGATATTGAATCTGATTTCTTTTGCCATGATATTCAAATATTATTTTTATCCAATAATAGCGAGCACGTCGCTCTGACGCATGATGAGGTATTTCTCGCCTTCAAATTCCACCTCTGTTCCGGCATATTTGCCATAAAGCACGATATCGCCCTCTTTGAGGACCATTTCCTCGTCTTTAGTGCCTGTACCGGCAGCAATGACTTTTCCCTGTAATGGTTTCTCTTTTGCGGTGTCGGGGATGATGATGCCTCCGACTTTCTCCTCTGCAGGTGCCGGGAGAACAAGCACCCGGTCTGCCAATGGTTTGATGTTCATACTGTATCTGTTTTAAAAATGGTTTGAATATTCTGCATAAGATACAGCTAAAAGTGTGCCAAAACCATTTTTCCACACCGAAAAACATGACACATGTGCCAACTCTGCCATCCCACTGACACTTTTTCATGCCTTTGTTAGAGTTGAGAGTTGAGGGTTGAGAGTTGTGATTAGACTTTTTTTCGTGCGCCCGCAAAGCATATGTCTAAACTCCTAAACTACTAAACTCCTAAACTCCTTAAAAATTCCTTAGACGTTTATTCGTGCGCCCGCAAAGCATATGTCTAAACTCCTAAACTACTAAACTCCTAAACTCCCCTCCCCCCTTCACCTCACTTGCAATCTGACACCTATGGACAACCCTAAGACCTCCCACAAGCTGACGGTCTTGTTGGAAAGGCAGTCGATGAGTGCGAAATTGCAGGTGCTGACCTCATAGAATGCGGTGACAGAGCGGAAGAAGAATCCCTGTTTGGGTGTAAATTGTCGTGTGATACGTTGGCCGAGGGCGACATTGACGGTAAATCTGTTGGTGAGCCAATAATAACTGTTGCCGTAGCTGCTGTGTGGCCTGCCCCAGAACTCATGGCTCATCACGGTGCTGATATAACAGCTGCAAGTGAGGGGGTCCACACTCCATTTATCGGCAATAGGCTTGCTCCAGGGAATGAAATTCTGCTTGAGGGTGAGGGTGGGCTTTGCTTTCTCGCCATCACTCTTGGGGATGAAGCCAAGCATCAAAAGGGTTTCCCATTGCCCCCGACGTCCATAGTCCCACCCCACCCCGGCGGATAAGAGTCCCATGTTTCCCGCATTCTGCACGACAATCAGCCTTGGCACAAACCTATTGCCTTTCACTTGCCCGACTTCCTCGTCAACAATAGGCGGATAGCTGCCATCGGCCATGGCAGCATGGGCAAAGAGGAGGAATAGAGACAAACTAATAACGTACCACTTCATAGCTATATCCATCTTGTGTGATGGTGAAGACGAGATAATTGCGGTGGCGGGCACTATCGCAAGTGTAATAGATGAGGCCATGCCCGAAAAGGTCACGAGCTTTGAAGCCGTGGAGATGGGCCGTGATGCAGAAGAGCACATTGGGGAAACGGCGCACATACTGGTCGAAGGTCGTCGCCGTTTCGCCATCGAACTGCTCGCAGAGGGGTGGCGCATGCATGCAGAAAACAGTGCGGTCGTAACGCGTGCTGTCGCCCGACAACTGCGCTTCTATGAAGCGGAAGTCGGGGGCATCCTCACTGCCGCAGTACGACTGTCCGTTGGTATTGAGACAGATGAACCTGACCCTCGCCGCCACAAAGGTGAAGTTGAGCGCTCCGAACATGGTTTGGAATACGGTGACTCCTGTGCCGAAACAGTCGTGGTTGCCGATGAGTCCCACCCAAGGCACATCGAGACGACTGAGGATATCACGTTGCCGCTCAAACTCATCGGTGGTGCCATGATTGGTGAAGTCGCCGCCATGTACGACGAAATCCACCTGGCGGCGGCGGTTGATGTCGCTCACCATGGCCTCGGTCTCATCATACCATCCCTGGGTATCGCCAACGAAGGCAAAGGTCAACGTATCTTTATCGCGGCACAGTCGCTCGATTGTCTGGATGTTGGAGGCATTGATGCCGGTCTTGCCTTCCACCCGCGTATCAAAAGGGTGGGTGTCGAAAGCATCGCATCCTGACAAAAAAGCAAGGCTGAGCACCAACACACAAACCTTGCAGTCACTTCTCAGCCGACATACCATATTTATAATAATACCAATAGGTGTTTCGATACGTGCGGCGAACTTGGTTGGCGGCGATGCGGGCGGGGCTCTCCTTTGCCATCTTCCGGAAGTCGAGGAAATCTGTCATTGCCACATCTCCGGGTGTTTTGGTGACATTTTTTCCCGTTGCAAACTGATGCAGCAGAAGCGCCTCGGCGAAATGCCGGGGCATGACGGAGTCGGGATAGACGCGCTCGACGATATAGGCGAAGGTGTCGAGGTCGCGCTCGAGAAGAAGCCTCATCAGCCGGTAGTCGAGTTTTGCTCTCGGCGTGCGCGCGAAGTCGGTCACGACACTGTCGGGCAGAAGGATGGTCCTCACGCCAGCGGTGTCGGGCAACAGCGCCGCCGGTTCTCCTTCTACGGGATAATCGAAGAAATGGTCGCCGAGCATCCGTTTCTTCTCCAGCGCATGAGCCCTCAGCATGGTGAGCGCAGGGTCGGCGACAAGCGAGCGCCGCCCCACCTTCAGCGCATCGTCGTAACGCTCCTCGGCAATGAGCCGCTCCATCTTCATACGGTAATGGAAGGCTTCGTCGCCATTGGAGAAGAGCCCCACCGCGACGAACATGACTGCCATGATGAGCATATTGACCCATAGGTGGCGTGAGAAGAAGCCATGCCCAGCCAAGCTGCCAGGCGGCGGCATCTGCCTGAGCAGCACCACCAAGGCGACGAAGGCGACCACAAGGAGTGGACAGGCGATGAGCCACCCTCCGAAAGAAAAACCACGGTCGATGTCGGAACTGACATCGGTGATGATGGTCAGGACGAGCAGCGAGGGGAAATAGGTGAGGGCGTGGACGCTCCCCTGAAGGCGCGACACCTCGCTCACCGCCCGCTGCAGCACAAAGAGGGTGAGCGTGATGAGCAAAGCACCCACCAGCCGGTTGTAATGTGTCTGACCGCCCGAGAGCACATGCTGCCCTGCTGCCAGCACATCATTCTGGTAAAAAAAGAGATAGACAAAAGTGAACACCCAGAAGGCGATGGCACACGCCCACTGGGTGTAATAGGTTGATGGCGTCGGGTGGCTGTCGGTGGCAAGAAAAGGCATCCGTCAGTGTCAGTTTTTCTTGAGCACCACAGCCGACCGTGCGGGGATGTAGAGTTTGAGCCACTCCTTGCCGTCTTTGACATAGAGCGGGTCGAAATTGGTGAAATGGGTGACGCTGTCGTCGGCAAGCCCATTGCCTCCGAAGGCGGTGGAGTCGGTGTTGAGCACCACGCTGTAGGAACCTGTGGGCACGAGGAAACCATAGTCGGTGAACGAGCGCGTCGGACTGAAGTTGAAGACGAAGACAAGGTCGCCGCGCATGAAGGCGAGCACCTGGTCGCCGTCGTTGTGCCAGATTTCCTGGACAGGTGTCTTCTGGAAGTTCTTCTGACCCTTGATGACGGCAATCATCGCTTTGTCGAAGTCGCCGAGCCAATGATAGCACAGGTCGTGGTTGTCGACGAGGTTCCACTGCCTCCTGGCATACTTGTAGCTCCAGCCGTTGCCTTCCCTGGGGAAGTCAATCCACTCTGGATGACCGAACTCGTTGCCCATGAAGTTGAGATAGCCTCCGTTGATGGCGGCTGCGGTCACGAGTCTGATCATCTTGTGGAGGGCGATACCGCGGTGCGCCATGTCATTCTCATCGCCCTTCTTGAAATGCCAGTACATGTCGGCATCGATGAGCCGGAAGACGATGGTCTTGTCGCCCACGAGCGCCTGGTCGTGGCTCTCGCAGTAACTGATGGTCTTCTCGTCGGGGCGGCGGTTCTTCACCTCCCAGAAAATGGAGCTGGGCTTCCAGTTCTCATCGCTGAGTTCCTTAATGGTCTTTATCCAGTAGTCGGGGATGTTCATGGCCATGCGGTAGTCGAAGCCAAAGCCCCCGCTCTCGAACTTGGCGGCAAGGCCGGGCATGCCGCTCACCTCTTCGGCGATGGTGATGGCATGGGGATTGACCTCGTGTATGAGCTGGTTGGCAAGGGTGAGGTAGCAGATGGCATTGTCGTCCTCGTGACCGTTGAAATAGTCACCGTAGTTGCAGAAGGCCTCGCCTAAGCCGTGGCTGTAGTAGAGCATGGAGGTGACGCCATCGAAACGGAAACCATCGAAATGGAACTCCTCAAGCCAGTATTTGCAGTTGGAGAGGAGGAAGTGTATGACCTCGTCTTTGCCGTAGTCGAAACAGAGCGAGTCCCATGCGGGATGCTCATGCCTGTCGCCCGGATAGAAGAACTGGTTGGGGTCGCCCGCAAGGTTGCCAAGTCCCTCGACCTCGTTTTTCACAGCGTGCGAGTGCACAATGTCCATGATGACGGCCACGCCATTCTGGTGTGCGGTGTCGATAAGCTCCTTCAACTCCTCGGGTGTGCCGAAGCGGCTGGACGGTGCGAAGAACGAACTGACATGATAGCCGAAGGAGCCGTAATAGGGATGCTCCTGGATGGCCATGATTTGTATGCAGTTGTATCCGTCGGCGATGATACGGGGCAGCACATTGTCCTTGAATTCCCGGTAGGTCCCCACTTTCTCGGCATCCTGCGACATGCCGACATGGCACTCATAGATGAGCAAGGGGTTGACATTGGCTTTGAACGTCTTCTTCTTCCACTCGTAGGGCTGCTCGGGGCTCCATACCTGTGCGGAGAAGATTTTGGTGACCTCGTCCTGAACGACGCGCTGAGCCCATGCTGGTATGCGCTCTCCCTCGCCGCCGTTCCAGTGTACGTGCATCTTGTAGAGGTCGCCGTGCTTCATGGCCTTTTTGGGCAGCTTGAGTTCCCAGTTGCCAGTGCCTTGAATACGTTTCGCACGGTATTTCTCATCCTCGGTCCAGTTGTTGAAATCGCCTACGAGATAGATGTCGGTGGCATTTGGTGCCCACTCCCTGAAAACCCATCCTCCACGGGCGGTGCGGTGCAGTCCGAAATAGTCATATCCTGAGGCGAAGTCGCGGAGCGTGGTCTTGCCCTTCTGCGTGAGCTGTCCTATTTTCCACAGTGCATGGTCGTGCCGTCCTGTAATGGCCGCCTCATACGGCTCCAGATAGGGGTCGTTGGCCACAAGCCCGATATGTCTTGGCTTGCGAGGTCTTCCGGGGCGTTTCTTCTCCTTGTCAGCCGTTGTCGTGCTGGTTGTGGTTTTGGTTGTCTTTTTCTCTGCCATGATGTTTGAAAGTTTTTGGGTTCTTTTTTGTGTTGTCAAGCCTTCACCTTGAAGATGGCTTTCTTCAGCTCGGTAGCCGAGGTGATGCAGGGTGCGTGTCCGTCCTGAGGGAAGAAGATGGCGAACATTCCCTTCCCACAGGTGACGAAGCTCTGTTTTTGTGCTCCGGGCAACAAGGTCATGTCCTTCGACTCGTCGTATTCGGCCTCTGGAAGCAGGGCGGCGGGGGTGAAGCCATAGGTCTCACTGCCCGAGATGGGCACCTGAATATCCACCATCTTGCGGTGGGTCTCCACGACGGCCTCCTCGGCGGTCTTGCCTTTGGCCACCTGGATGTTGACGAAGAGTTCATCACCCTTGATGGGGTATTTGCCAGCCTCAAGACTACTGAGGTCGTGGCTCTTGAGGAATGCGACCACCTCACCGAACAAGGGGTTGAGGGTCACATAGTTGCCGAGATTGTCAAGTGTGTCGATAATCATATTTTATAGATTTGTTTTTTGATATTATACATCGTGTTGAATTGATGGGGTAAGCGATGGGGCTTGCTTATGTCAGTCGGTGAAGCGTTGCCCCTCGGAATAGTACCCTTTGGCGATAATCTGGCCATTTCGCGCGTTTTTCTCAACGAAATTGCCGTCGCGCTCGCCATTTTTGTATGAGCCTTCGAAGCGTTTTCCGTCGGCTGTTTCCTCAATGGCCTGCCCGTGCCTGACCCCTCTGTGGAAATTGCCCTTGAAGCGCAGTCCGTCGTGGTAGTGAATGTTGACCACTCCCTCGAGTTTTCCGTCTCTCCATCCTCCGTCGAATCGGTCGCCGTTTCTCTTGACGAGCCTTCCCTGGCCGTTCTGTTTGTCTTTCAACCAACTGCCGGTATAGAAGTCGCCGTTTTTCCAGGTATAGGTCCCTACCCCGGAGCGGTCGCCTTTATAGAAACGTCCCTGATAGATGTCGCCGCTGGCATAGCGCATGGTGCCTATGCCGGTCCGTTCTCCCTCGACATACTCTCCCTCATAGACGTCCTTGGTGTCGAAAAAGTTGTAGATGCCTTTCCCGTGGGGAAGGTCGCCTTGCCACATCCCTTCGTATTTGTCGCCGCCTTTGTAGAAATTGACGCCTCTGCCGCATCGCTCGTTGTTAATCCAGTTGCCACGGTAATAGACGCCCTCTCCCCAACTGAAGACGCCCTGCCCGTTTTTCATGTCATTCTTCCATTCACCATCATAATACTGACCCGACGAGAAGGTGTATTTGCCTCTGCCCTCACGTTTGTCCTGGCTCCAGCGCCCTTCATATTTGTCGCCGTTGTAATAGTACATGGTGCCGGTGCCCTGCTGGTAGTCCTTATACCAATCGCCGACGTATTTGTTGTTGTTCATGAAATAGAAAGTCCCCTTGCCGTGCTGCTGGTTCTGGAACCAGTCGCCCTCATAGCGCTCTCCGTCGGAGAAGGTGTACACGCCCTTGCCTTGTCTTCTTCCTTTGACGAAGTCGCCTTTATATACATCGCCATTTCGGAATGTCATGACGCCCTTCCCGTGGGGTTTTCCGGACACAATCTCCCCTTGGTAGACTGCTCCATCCTTCATGGTGAGCGAGCCTACCGTCATCTTCTGTGCACCAGCCGCCGCGGGCAACAGAGACAATAAAAACAATACCATCAATCTGCTTATTCTCATTCTTCTTCGGATTTGAAGTTCAAAATTAATAAAAAAAGCGCAATACCAAGAAATATTTTGCATTTTTTATTAAAGTTTGTCATGAGAGGGCCGATTTTATGCCTTTCTACGGCATTCGGCAAGATGGCAACCACGTGTTTTCGGGGAGAGATAAGTGGCTATTTGACCACTTCCTGGGGCGCGCTGTCACCTGGTTTGAAGAGCAGTCCCTTGCACTGTTTGGCATCGGCCTTGTAGGGGATGAGCTGCACTTTGCTCCAGTCGATTTTGTCGGTGCTCTGTGCCACTGCGACATGAGGAATGAGCGACCCGTCGCGCACAAGGATGACACAGGGTATTTTTCCTGCCTCGATATACTGATAGCCTCCCTCGTAGGTGCGCCCCGTCTGGTAGTCAATCCATTTCCCGCGCGGCAAGTAGCAGTCGCGCCCGTTGCCACTCTCGAGAAGTGGTGCCACAAGTATCTGTGAACCAAACATATACTCATCCTCAACGAGCCATGCTCCCGGGTCATCGGGGAATTCCACGAGGAGTGCCCTCACCATGGGCAGCCCATGGTCGGAGCAGTCGCGCGCCTGAGCATAGACGTAAGGCATGAGTTTGTATTTCATCTCGGCGGAAGCCCTGAAAGCGTCGGTGAACGACTTGCTGATGAGCCATGGCTCAGTGGGTGGTGCGCCATGCGCCCTGGTGTGCGAGGAGAGGAAACCGAAGGGCAGCCAGCGGCGGTAGATGTCCTCGGGCGAAGCGGTGACGAAACCGCCCATATCGTGGCTCCAGAAGGAGAAACCACTGAGACCGAAACTGAGCCCGCCACGGAGGTCGCCGAGCATACCGATGTTGTTGGTGGCGGCATCGCCTCCCCAGTGCAATGGATAGCGCTGCGAACCGGCCCAGGCACTCCTGGCCCAGATGACGCCCTCGCCGGAATGGTCCTTGACGGCATTCCAAAGGGCTTTGTTGTATCGCAGGGGATAGAGGTTGTGCTCGTAATAGCCCGTTTTCCCGCTGGCGTAGAGACCATTGAAAGGTGCTGCCTCGCCAAAGTCGCACTTGATGGCTCCCACGCCCTGGTCGATGAGATGGCCGATTTTGTCCTGATACCACTTCACCGTCTTGGGATTGGAAAGGTCGAGCACGGCATCCTCGTAGGGCATGCCTCCCATGGCGTTGCGCACATGCATGCCTCCATCGACCAACTCACGGAAATAGCGGTTCTTGGGCGTGAAATAGGGCAACTGCCAGAGACAGACGTGGAAACCGTCTTTGCGCATGGACTGAAGCATGGCCTCAGGACTGGGAAAGCGGTCTTTGGCAAACTCATAGTCGCACTGCCAATCGACACCAAACCAACCGGTATCGAAATGGATGACGTCGGCGGGAATGCGGTTGGCACGTATCTGACGTGCCACCTCAAGCCCTTCCTGCTGAGAGAAATAGGTGATGCGGCTCATCCAGGTACCAAAAGTCCACAGAGGTAGCATCGGACTTTTTCCCGTCACCTCTGTGTAGGCATCGAGGATTTCCTTGGGCTGTCCGAAGAAGACGAAGAAGTCCATCTGCTCATCGCCCATGAAGAGGCGCTGTGCGCCGATGTATGAAGCCCCGAAGTCGCAGGTGACGGGGGCACTGGTGTGCATGAAAACGCCATATCCACGGTTGCTGAAATAGAAGGGCACAGGTTTGTACATGCCGTCGGTCTCTGGTCCCTGGGGGTCGGTGACATAAAGGTGTACTTTCTGCCCCACTTTGTTGAGTGAGGTGAAGGACTCACCACAGCCATAGATGCGTTCTCCTGGCGAGAGGAGCATGACGGGGCAGATGCTGCGCGAGTTGTCGGACCCTCGCTTGATGAAACTGAAAGGCAGGAGCTTCACCTGGGTGGAGTCGTTGTCGACAAGTGCCCGCGTCTGGGTGAGGATGCGCCCGTTGGTGTCTCTGACGATGAGCCGCCAGGGGTAGCGCTGTATCTCGATGCTTCCATGGGCGCCCTTGTAGCTGACGGATTGTCCGTTGTCGCTCACTTTCCACCCTTGGTCCTCTGCCTTTGTCTTGGCACGTGCCATCCGGGCTTTGAAGTCATCCGACAGCATGGGGTCGGTGGCATCTTCATCGGGGGGAACGATGGGCGTGGTGAGCATGCGGATGCGCACCGTGCGCTCGTCAATGAAGTCGAGGCGAAGACCCAGGTTGGGGTCGTTGTCGTACTGAGTGTCGGGGAAGTCGAGCATCTGCATCCTCACGGGCCAGTAGCCATTGAGGTTGAAGGCCTGACGGGGCGACAGCCGATAACGC
>CAMHEL010000054.1 GCA_946184125.1 uncultured Prevotellaceae bacterium | reverse complement strand
TGGCTTTCGTAATCAATTCAATTGTGAATTATGACTTTTCAATTCTGCATTGTGAATTGTGAATTATGACTTTTCACTTGTGCATTGTGCATTATGAATTATGACTTTTCAATTGTGTATTATGAATTATGACTTTTCAATTGTTCATTGTGAATTATGACTTTTCAATTGTGCATTATGAATTATGAATTATGAATTTTCAATTGTGAATTATGAATTGTGCATTGTGAATTATGAATTGTCTTTCGGTTGTCTCAATCCTTAAAAAAACTTAAATTATGCTTGAAAAAGGGCGGGTAGGGGTTCATATTGGCGAAAAATGACTATATTTGCATGTTGACAACAAAAACAAGCGCTTATGACAAACAAAATACTTGCATTGGTGTTCTCTATGACCCTGCTTGCCGCCGTGCCTGCCACGGTGAGAGCGGAGCAGGCCATTGAGATTATCGATAACGACATTCAGGGGATTACCATATCGGTAACAGAGACTTCCCTTCATGTCACCGGAGCAAACGGGCAGATGCTTTACGTCTATAACGTGACGGGCGTCAGGCTGCTCAGCGTGAAAGTGGAGGGACAGGACAAGAAAATCGACATCAACCTGCCAAAAGGATGCTACATCGTGAAGGTGGGGAAGGTCGTAAGAAAAATCTATATTAAATAATTAAGCTACAGACAATCAAGTAGTTGCTCAAAATTCCTTGAGAGGTTTTTTATGTTCTGATGAGGCGAAATAGCCGATGAGACATTGAAAACCACCCACCAATTGGTAAGGGAGAATGTTTTGAAATAACTGCTTTTTTGTTAACACTGAACGAGGGACATGGGCTTCTTGATGTGGTGAACTCCGACAAAAGAACCCATGTCTTTCTGTATCACTAAGCGATGTCATACGACGAGAAAAGAGTGCTGAGCGAACTGGCTGACCCAAGCAAGCAAAGGAAGGCCTTCGGGGAGATTGTCAGACAGTATAGCGAGACGCTGTACTGGAAAATCAGGCGAATCGTCCTCGTGCACGAGGATGCCGATGACGTGCTCCAGAACACCTTCGTCAAGGCATGGGTCAATCTTGGTGACTTCCAGAACCTTTCTAAACTATCCACTTGGCTCTATCGCATCGCCGTCAACGAATCGCTCGATTTCCTCAGAAAGAAAAAGAGAGCACAGGACGTCAGTGTCGATGAGGCTGTGGGGGTGGCTGCCATGCTCATGGCCGATGACTTCTTCGATGGCGACCAGGCCCAGGCGCTGCTGCAGGAAGCCATCGCATCGCTGCCCGACGTCCAGCGCACCGTCTTCACCCTCAGGTATTACGACAACATGAAATATAGTGAGATGAGCAAGGTGCTCAGCACGTCGGAGGGCGCCCTCAAGGCTTCCTACCACATCGCTGTGCAGAAAGTGACCGCATACGTCAAGGCCAAAGAGTGAAACTTTTTCTTTATTATTGAAAATTGAAGATTAATTGCGGCTGCGCCGATTGAAAATTGAAGATTGAAAATTAAGCTTCGCTTGAATGTCGGCTGCACCTCAGCAATTGAAACAAGTTTCATTGCATTCGGTTTGCACGACATTTGAAGATTTCGTTGGTTTTGGAAGGATGCCAGGCGCAATGTTGTTGTTACCGAACTTATAGAACAAACCTAAAATTCTTGTAAATATGAAAGATTTCAATTTTTATGCACCCACAGAGATTGTCTTCGGCCGTGAATCCGAGGAACAGGTGGCTGCACTCGTGAAGAAATATGGCGGCACGAAGGTGCTCATGCATTATGGAGGGGGCAGCGCACAGCGTTCGGGCCTGCTCGACAAAATGCGCTCGAAGCTCGCAGAGGCCGGGATAGAATTTGTAGAGCTGGGAGGCGTGGTGCCCAACCCGAGAATCTCGCTCGTGAGGAAAGGTGTCGCACTGTGCCGGGAGCAAGGTGTCGATTTCATCCTCGCCGTTGGAGGAGGAAGCGTCATCGACTCGGCAAAGGCCATCGGCTATGGAGTGGGATATGAGGGCGACACATGGGACTTCTGGGCAGGCAAGGCCGTGCCGAAGTCATGTCTGCCCATAGGCGCTGTGCTCACCATTCCTGCCGCCGGGTCGGAGATGAGCAACAGTTGCGTCATCACCAACGACAGCAATAACGACAAGCGGGGCATCAACAGCAACCTCTGCCGGTGCCGGTTCTGCATCATGAATCCCGAGAGGACCTTCACCCTGCCTGTCTATCAGACTGCTGCAGGAGCCACCGACATCATGATGCACACCATGGAGCGCTATTTCACCCTCCACGACGACATGACCCTCACCGATGCACTGGCTGAGGCATTGCTCAGGACCGTGAAGGACAGCGCACTTGAGGTGATGCGCAATCCCACCGACTACCGCCACCGCGCACAGATCATGTGGGCTGGAAGCCTCTCGCACAACGACCTGATGGAATGCGGTTCGACCAAGGACTTCGCCACACACAAGCTCGAGCACGAACTCAGCGCGATGTTCGACGTCACCCACGGAGCGGGTCTCGCCGCTATATGGGGGAGTTGGGCGCGCTACGTCATGCCCGGACATGAGGCCCGTTTCGCACGGTTTGCCGTCAATGTCATGGGGGTGGACAACGATTTCACCGATGTCAAGCGCACGGCAGAGAAGGGCATAGAGGCTACGGAGCGCTTCTTTGAGATGCTGGGGATGCCCACCAACATCCGTCAGTTGCTCGGAAGAGACATCACCGACGAGGAAATAGAGGAGATGGCGCGAAGGGCAAGCCACGACGGCGTGCTCACGCTCGGAAACATCAGGCCCCTGAAGCGCGACGATTTGGTGAATATCTACAAGCTCGCCAAATGAGTAAGTAGGTAATCAAAATTATCTGTAACTATCATCTAATTTTGATCACCTACTTAACAACGGTAATCATGCGCCAACGCGACAGGCAAATCATCAGGCTGGCGCTGCCATCCATCATCTCGAATATCACTGTGCCGCTCCTCGGACTGGTCGACGTCGCCATTGTCGGCCACATGGGGAGCGCACTCTATATCGGGGCCATATCGGTGGGGGCGATGGTCTTCAATATCCTATACTGGGTCTTCGGATTCCTCAGGATGGGCACCAGTGGCATGACATCGCAGGCATTGGGGAAGCGCGACCTGCCGACGGTGGTGCAACTGCTTGGGCAGGCGGTCGCCGTGGGGCTGGCGGTGGCGCTGACCATCATCGTCGCTCAGGAGCCCATCAGGCAAATCGCTTTCCTTATCGTCGGGCCCGAGGAGGACATCGCGAGCCTGACCACCACCTATTTCCGCATCTGTGTATGGGGAGCACCGCCGACGCTTGTCCTCTATGCACTGACAGGATGGTATATCGGCATGCAGAACACCAGGTTCCCCATGATGATATCCATCCTCCAGAATGTGGTCAATATCCTGGCCAGCCTTTTCTTCGTTTATGTTTGTGGCATGAAGGTGGAGGGGGTGGCATTGGGCACTGTCGTGGCACAGTATGCCGGTGCTTTGCTGTCGCTCTCACTGCTCTTCGTCGCCTACCGAAGGCTCTATAAATACCTCGTATGGAAAGGTATGTTTGAAATAAGGAAAATGTTGCGTTTTTTCAAAGTCAATTCCGACATCTTTTTCCGTACAATATGCCTCGTGGCTGTCAATCTCTACTTTCTCGCTGCAGGGGCAAGGCAAGGGGCGCTCATCCTCGCCGCCAACACCATCCTCATGCAGCTTTATATCCTCTTCTCCTATGTCCTCGATGGCTTCGCATTCGCCGCTGAGGCTCTTTGCGGGAAGTTTTATGGCGCACAGCACAGAGAGGCTTTCCATGAAACGGTAAAGAGAGTTTTCGTGTGGAGCATGGTCATCGCCCTCTCCTTTACTGTTCTGTATATCGTTGCGGGCCAATGGTTTTTGTCGATACTCACCGACGAGCAGGAGGTAGTAGGTGTGGCATCGCATTATTTCCCATGGGCGGTGGCGGTGCCCCTTGTCGCCGTCACGGCGCTGGTGTGGGACGGGGTGTTCATCGGCATCACCGCATCAAGGGGGATGCTCGTCTCCTCGGTGCTGGCCATGGTGGTGTTCTTCGCTGTCTATATCGCCGACAAGGGGTGTATGGGCAATCACGGACTATGGATGGCTTTCCTCTTCTTCCTGGCCACAAGGGGTTGCGTGCAGACGGTCATCTTCTTCAGAAAATTGATTTGAATGTTGGATTTTTTGACAATTTTTGAAAAATTGGCTCGTTTGCATCTCTCGCACGCAATATAAAATATTACTTAAATTCACCCATTTTTTTCCGAAAAGTCTTTGTTTTTCCAAGGCTTTTTCCTAACTTTGTGGCCAAAATACACTTATTTCCACTTTTAGCATGACCAAGCATCTTTGGATATATATAGCAATCATCTTTTTTTGTCCCATGAATTTGTTTTCGCAGAACTTTGACTCACTTTGGAAAGAATACGAGGATGCCGTCGATAAAGACTTACCCAAGACCGAGCAAACCGTGCTCAATGAGATTATCAAGACGGCTGAGAAGAAGAAGGCTTACGGGCATCTGCTCAAGGCAGAACTGCAGAGGATAGAGGCCATCACCGATGTCACCCCCGACTCCCTGAGCGCCGAAGTCAACAGGCTCGTGGAAAAAGAAAAGTCAATCAGGACAAAGAAACCACTGCTCGCCGCTGTCTATCAGTCGGTGCTTGGCATGGTGTACAAAAACAACCACACCCTCGACGAGAACCACGAGCAAATCAGCCGTGAATACTTCAATTTGTCGCTCTCAGATCCCGACTTGCTCGCCGCGCAGAAGGCGCCCGAACTGACACCCCTCGTACATGTTGAGGCCGACAGCAAGTATTTCGACAATGACCTGCTCAGCGTGCTGGCCTTCGAAGCCGGGGAGTATGAGCTGCTCTACAACTACTACGAAGGAAAGAACAGGAGAGAGGCCGCCTGCATGGCCGCTGCCGTCATGCTCAGGCACGAGAGGGAAAACTACAGCGGGAAGATGGCCAATTCCAAATTCCTCGGGCGGGTGGATGAGATGATTGAGCGATATGGCGACCTGGCGGTGGCCGGAGAACTCGCGCTGGTGAAATACGATTTCCTCAACGATGCCCCCGACTGCCCTGTGAAGCAGCAGGTGGCATTCGTCGACCAGGCTATCGCAAAATGGGGCGCATGGCCGAGAATCAAAGAGTTGGTCAATGCCAAAAACAGGCTCATCCAGCCCTCTTTCTCGGTGAATTTCGGTCCGGAGGCCGTGCTGCCCATGAAGACACGCACCATCAAACTCTATTCGCTGAGAAACATCAAATCGCTGACTATGGATGTGGCGAGGGTCGACCTGCAGCCCAATGTGGAATACAACCTCAGAGACAAAAACACTTACAACAAAGTGAAAAAGGCCATCGTCGAAGGGACACAACTGTCGGTCACAGCGAGGTTGGAGCCCCATGCCGATTACGAACTCTTCGAAGATACCATCTCCTTGCCGCCACTTCCCTACGGTATTTACCTCGCCGAATTCAAGTCGGATGTCGAGGACATGAAGGTGGAAAGAGAACTGTTCTATGTCACCGATGCCTTCCTGCTCGTTGAGCCGCAGCCCGATGGAAGCACCCGCTTCGCCGCTGTCAGCGCCACCACAGGAAAGCCCCTCGCCGATGCAAAACTCCAGGTATCGCGCTATAACAGGAATGAGCGAGACACCGTGTTCAATCTCGGTGTCAAGGGCGAAATCATCACCAAAGCCCTCGAAAGAGGCTATGGAACGAAATACTATCTCTACACTCCGGAAGACAAATACTGCCAGTCGCAGTCGATGTGGAGGAGCAACTACCAGTACTCACCGGTAACCGACAGGACGTCGACGCAGTTGTTCACCGACCGTGCCATCTACCGGCCGGGGCAGACCGTGCATGTGGCGCTTCTCCATTTCAAAGTGGAAAAAGGCATCAATGCCGGTGCCATAGCTAATAAGAAACTCATTGTCAGACTGCTCGATGCCAACCGGAAGGAAGTGCAAAAGTGCGACGTGACCACGGATGAGTATGGAAAGGCTGCCACCGAGTTCCAGCTTCCCACGGCAGGGCTTACAGGAAGGTTCACCATCACCACCATGTATGGCGACACCAGCATCAGAGTGGAGGAATACAAAAGGCCCACGTTTGAGGTGGAAATACATGACGTGAAGGAGGAATACAAGAATGGCGATACCATCACCGTGAAAGGTGTGGCACGTACCTACTCGGGAGTGCCCGTCCAGGGAGCCAATGTCGCCTACAACGTGATGAGGCGGCAGGCCTCATGGTGGTGGGGATACCGTGGCCATAACGATGAGACGCTGCTCGTCGACTCCATCGTCACCGACGAGAAGGGCGAGTTTGAGATGAGGGTTCCCATCCTGCTGCCCGAGAACGTCGATGAGGACGATTCCTGGAGGACCTGGTTCTACGACATCGTAGCCGAGGCCACCATCACCGACCAGGGAGGGGAGAGCCACACGGCAAGCATCTCGCTGCCCGTCAGCAACAAAATCACGGCATTCAACTTCACGCTCCCGGAAAAGGTGGAGAGGAAAAGTCTGAGGCCGGTGACCTTCGAACTCAAAAACGCCAAGGGAGACAAGGTGGAAGGTGAGGTGGTTTACTACATCGACGAAGAGAATGAGCCCCACCACGCGAAAACCAATGTGCCCGTGGAACTGCCCACGACAGGGCCGCTCGCCAAGTCGGGAAGGCATATCATCAAAGCCATCTGCAATGGCGACACCGTCGAGAGAAAGATGATCCTGTTCTCCATCAGCGACAAGAAGCCCTGCATCGACACCCACCAGTGGTTCTATGCCTCTCACAGCGAGTTCCCTGCCGACGGCACTCCCGTCGACATACAGATAGGCTCATCCGACCCCGGGACATACGTGCTCTACAGCGTCTTCTCCGGAAACGAAGTGATAGAGCAGGGCCATTTCACCCTCGACAACGCCAACCAAAACAGGCAGTGGAAATACAAGGACAGCTATGGCGACGGCATCTTGCTCACTTTCGCATGGGTCAGGGATGGGCAGGAATACACCAGAGAATACACCATCAGAAGACCGATGCCCGACAAGCGGATCATCCTCAAGTGGGAAACATTCCGCGACAGACTGCTCCCAGGCGCTGAAGAGACATGGACACTCAAAGCCACTTATCCCAATGGGAAACCCGCCGATGCCCAGATGATGGCCACCATCTACGACAAGTCTCTCGACCAAATCTACGATCACGGATGGTCTCTCTCGAAAATGATAGGGGTCAGTCTCCCTTATGGCAGATGGCACGCTTTCAGCTTCTCCAACCTCTCGTTCTCGGGGTCTCTGCCCATCAGATACGCACATGTGCCGGAACTGGAGTTTACCGATTTCGTGGAAGACATCACCGAGTTCTACAATCCCAGGATGTACCTCCTCGGCGGTGCAGCAGGAGGTTCCATGAGGAGACTTTCGAAAAGTGCCATGATGGACCTGGCTGCTCCGATGGAAATGCGTGAAGCCAGTGTGAGCTTAAATGAAGAAGCACCGATGATGGCGAACGCCTCGGTTGAGACAGAAAGTGTAAAGTTCAGCATGGAAGATTCCGATGAAAGCATCGAGGAAAGCAGCGGGGAGATGGACGTGCAGCTCAGGGAGAACCTCAACGAGACCGCCGCGTTCTTGCCACAGGTCATGGCAGATGAACAAGGGCACATCACCCTGAAGTTCACACTGCCCGAGGCCGTCACCACCTGGAAGGTGATGGGAATAGCCACCGATAAGACCATCAACTCGGGCTATATCTCGGGCGAGGCCGTCGCACAGAAAGACATCATGGTGGTGCCCAATGTGCCCAGGTTTGTCAGGGTGGGCGACAAAGCACAGCTCTCGGCACGCATCTACAACACGACCGAGAGACCCATCGCCGGAAAGACACGCATGACGCTCACCGACCCCGACAGCGAGACGGTCGTCTTCGAGCAGACCCTCGACTTCAGCACGGAGCCCAACGGCACGGCCGGTGTCACCTTCAGCTTCGATGCAGAAGGCACACCAAGGCTGCTCGTGTGCAAGGTGATGGCCACAGGCGACGGCTTCTCGGACGGAGAGCAGCACTTCCTGCCACTGCTGCCCGAGACAGAGATGATCACAAGGACAAAGCCTTTCACACAGAATAAAGCCGGCGTGATGGGCATCGACCTGTCGAAGCTCTTCCCGGAGGGCTCCACGGATGGAAGGCTGACCCTCGAGTACACCAACAACCCCGCATGGCTCATGATACAGGCACTGCCGACAATGGCACCCGGAGACAGCGACAACGCCATCACCCAAGCCATGTCGTATTATGCCAACTCGCTCGGGCAGTATATCATGAACCTCTCGCCCAACATCAAGCAGACCGTGATGAAGTGGAGAGAGGAGACCAGCGAGCAGGGAAGCCTCGCCAGCAACCTCGCCAAAAACGAAGAGCTGAAAGACCTCTTGCTCAATGAGACACCATGGGTCAACCATGCCGACAAGGAGGAAAGCCAAAAGAGAAGCCTCGTCAAGTTCTTCGATGAGCAGACCATCAGCATCAGGCTCAGCAGCGCCATCAACAAACTCAAGGAGTTGCAAAACGGCGACGGCTCCTGGTCGTGGTGGAAAGGAATGGACGGCAGCATTTACATGACGACGGCCGTGAGCGAGATGCTCGTCAGGCTCAACGCGCTCATCGGGGTGCAGGACAATACCAAGAACATGCTCGACGGAGCGTTCGATTTCATGGGCACCAAACTCATCGAGGAGATGAACTATGCCAAGAAATACAAGTGGGATATGCCCAGCGAGACGGCCATGTGCATCCTCTACAACTTCAGCCTCGACGGGAGAGCACCCGAAGGCGATGTGAAGGAGGCCGCTGAGTTCATGGTCAAACTCTTCGAGAAGAAATCGAAATCGCTCACCATCTTCGGAAAAGCAAGGGGAGCCGTCATCCTCGCTAACTTCGGAAGGGATGCAAGAGCCATGGAATACTTGCAGAGCATCGATGAGCACGCTGTCGTCACCGAGGAGATGGGACGATATTTCGACACCAGGCAGGCATACTACTCATGGTGCTCATACAACATTCCCACTGAGGTGGCTGCCATCGAAGCCTACAAGATGCTCAGGCCAGAGGACAAAAACATCGTCGACGAGATGAGAATCTGGCTGCTCCAGCAGAAGAGGACACAGATGTGGAACACGCCCATCAACAGTGTGGACGCCGTCTACGCATTCCTCAACGACAATGTGAAGGTGCTCGACCAACGCGAAATGTCGAACATCACCATCGACGGGAAGCAGGTCGACACATCGGAGGCCACAGCAGGACTCGGATACGTCAAGGCCGTGGAGAAATACGACGGGCAGAAAATGCTGCAGGTGGAGAAAAATACCGAGGGCACCTCGTGGGGCGCTGTGTATGCACAGTTCATGCAGAATGTCAGGGAGGTGGAGGACGCCTCGGCCGGCATCTCCGTCACAAGGGAGATAAGAAACGGAAACAAGCCCCTCAAGGTAGGCGACAAAGTGACGATGAGAATCACTGTCAAAACCGAGCGCGACCTCGACTTTGTGGAAATCATCGACAGAAGGGCGGCGTGCATGGAGCCCGTCAACCAACTCTCGGGATACCACTTCGGATACTACATCGCACCAAAGGATTACACCACGGCATACTACTTCAACCACATGGCTAAAGGAACGTATGTCATAGAAAACGAATACTATATCGACAGAAAAGGACTATATGAGACCGGTACATGCAAGGTTCAGTGTGCTTACGCACCTGAATTCTGTGCGACAGGAAAGGCACTGAGCATCGAGGTCAAAGAATGAGAGAAATGACGGGAATGAGGACAATTGTAACCTGGATAATGGGGGCGCTCATGTGGGTGGGGGCTTCGACAGAGGCTGACGCACAGCGCATCACCACGAACACACAAGTCATAGACTGTGGACAGGTGCTCTTCAGAAAACCCGTGACGGTTCACTTCGAACTCACCAACGAGGGAGAGGGGACTTGCACCATAAAAAAGGTGGACACCAGCTGTGGATGCACAGAGGTCAGCTATCCAAAGGGCATCATCACGGAGAACAAACCCTTCGTGGTCACCGCCACTTACGATGCCAAGACGATGGGGCACTTCGAAAAGTACATCGACCTCTACACCAATGGAGCCACCCTGCCTTTCACACTCGTGCTGAGGGGAGTGGTCGTCGACAAGATAAAAGACTTCGGCGGCAATTATCCCTTCACGCTCGGGAAGCTGAAGGCGGATGCCAACGAGGTGGTCTTCGACGACGTGGCGAAAGGGGAATACCCCACGGCGGAGATACATGTGCTCAACAGCACCAGCGAGATGGTGTCGCCCGCCATACTCCATCTCCCGGAGTATCTCAAGGCAGATGTGTCGCCATCGTCCATCCCGCCAGGCGAGCAAGGCGTCGTCATCTTCACCCTCGACTCAAGGAAAACCGACGAGGGGCTATACCGTGCCAACGTCTACCTCGGGCAGTCGGCAAGCGACAAGGCCTCGGCAGGTAAGGAAATAAAAGTCACCGCCATCAGGGTGCCTTCTTTCGGAGTGGTCACCGACCAGCAGTTGGTTTACATGCCAAAGCTCAAACTCCAGGAGAGCACTCTTGAGCTCGGTAGCTTTGAAGGAAAGAAAAAGAAGAAAGGGACTATCGTGGTGGAGAACCTCGGAAGAACCAATCTTGAAATCTCTAAGGTGCAGTCGTTCACTGAGGGCATTACGACCGACATCACCGAAGCGGTGGTGGCACCCGGTCAGGCGCTCAAAATAAAAGTGAACGCCGATAGGAAATTACTCAGGGACGTGGAAGAGCAGCCAAAACTGCTCCTCATCTCCAACGACCCCAGAGCAGCAAAAGTAATCATCGACATCAACATAAAATAAATAAAAAGAAACATTGCTGAAAGCATGGAACATCCAGAAAACAGCGAAGAATTCAAAGGACTGACAGTCAATTCCGGGGTGGAGCAGCCGTCGAGCATCAACCCCTATCTCAAGCGGAGCCGGTTCAGAAGAAGAGTGTACACCGCCGCAGAGATGGTAGAAGGCATCGTCAAGGGCGATGTGACCATCCTCAGCCAGGCTGTCACACTTGTCGAAAGCGTCAACCCCGACCACCAGGCCAAGGCGCAAGAGGTCATCGAAAAATGCCTGCCGTATAGCGGAAATTCGGTCAGGGTGGGCATCAGCGGCGTCCCCGGAGCAGGAAAAAGTACCTCGATAGATGCCTTCGGATGCCACATCCTCGACGAAAAAGGAGGAAAACTGGCGGTGCTCGCCATCGACCCCAGCAGCGAACGCTCGAAAGGGAGCATTCTCGGCGATAAGACCAGGATGGAGAAACTCGCACTCAGACCAGAGGCGTTCATCAGGCCCAGCCCAACGGCAGGCTCGCTCGGAGGAGTGGCAAGAAAGACCCGGGAGACCATCATACTCTGTGAGGCCGCCGGATACGACAAGATATTCGTCGAAACAGTGGGAGTGGGGCAGAGCGAGACCGCTTGCCACTCCATGGTGGACTTCTTCCTGCTCATTCAGCTCGCCGGAACGGGAGATGAGTTGCAGGGCATAAAAAGAGGCATCATGGAGATAGCCGATGGCATCGTCATCAATAAATGTGATGGCAACAACGTCGACAAATGCCAGATGGCGGCTACCAATTTCAGAAACGCACTGCACTTCTTCCCCATGGCTGAAAGTGGCTGGATGCCCAAGGTGATGTGCTACAGCGGGTTCTATGGACTCGGTATCAAGGAGGTATGGGACATGGTCTACCAGTATTTCGACTTCGTGAAACAAAACGGATACTTCGACTACAGGAGGAACGAGCAAAGCAAATACTGGATGTACGAGACCATCAACGAGCAGTTGAGAAACAGCTTCTACCACAATGCCGACATCGACAGAAAGCTCAAGGAGGCAGAGAAAAGCGTGCTCGGAGGGCAGAAAACCTCTTTCGCAGCTGCCGGAGAACTCCTCGATATGTATTTCGAACATTTGAAGCAGACAAAATGATAAATATTGAAATTGACAGCGAGAGCGGGTTCTGCTTCGGAGTCACCACGGCCATCAACAAGGCCGAGGAAAAACTGGCTCAGGAGAAGACGCTATATTGCCTTGGCGATATCGTACACAATGGTATGGAGTGCGATAGGCTGAGGGAAATGGGGCTCGTCACCATCAACCACCACGACCTCGAGCGCCTCTCGAATGTCAAAGTCATGCTAAGGGCACACGGAGAGCCGCCGCAGACCTATGCGCTGGCTCAAAGGCAGAACATAGAAATCGTAGACACCACATGCCCGGTGGTGCTGCAGTTGCAAAAACGTATCAAAAAACAGTTCGACACCAACCCCAACGCGCAAATCGTCATCTTTGGAAAAAGCGGGCATGCTGAGGTGCTGGGGCTCGTCGGACAAACGAACAACAAGGCCATTGTCGTGGAAAACATCAATGATGTGCAGAAGCTGGACTTCAACAACGACATTTACCTTTACTCACAGACGACCAAGTCGCTCGATGAGTTTCATCATATCATAGACTACATACAGAGCCATATCGCCGAGGGGGCCACTTTCAAGAGCTTCGACACCATCTGCAGGCAAGTCGCCAACCGCATTTCGCACATCGCGGCTTTCGCAAGAAAACACGACCTCATCCTCTTCGTATCGGGGGGGAAAAGCAGCAATGGGAAAGTGCTCTTCGATGAATGCAAAAGGGTCAACCCCAACGCATACCAGATAGAGTGCCCCCAACAGGTCGACCTGAAATGGCTCAACAATATAAAGTCGGTGGGAATCTGCGGAGCTACAAGCACACCAAAGTGGCTGATGGAGGACTGCAGAAAATACATCCTCGACAACACCACCCAACTATCAGATGAATAATAATAAAAACAATTAATAAATCATTTTAAAAGTATGAAGAGAAAAATTAGTTTCGTGCTGATCTTGGCGCTGTTAGTAGCCGCTGGAAGCAAGGCTGAACCCATCGACAGAAGCAAGGCTATGCTTCAGGCCAAAAACTTCCTGCAGGCTAAAGGCATCAATGTGTCGCAAAACCTTGGAGAGGTTCAGGGACCAAGAAAATCTCATGGCATCAACCAGGAGACACCTTATTATTATGTGTTCAACAACGGTAACGACGAGGGATTTGTCATCGTGTCGGGAGATGACCGCACCATGCCCGTGCTCGCCTATTCCGACAAAGGACATTTCAACCCCAATGCCATCAGCGAGGGTCTGCAGGGCATCCTCGACGGTTATGCAGGCGAAATCGATGAACTCGACCTCAAAGGTGTCTCAGCTGAGGGAATAAAGGATGCTGCACGCACCAAAAAGCCTACCACGCAGCCCATCGCACCACTCATCACCGCCAAATGGGGGCAGAGGGAGCCTTACTCAAGCAAGCTGCCTATGATGCCCGGTACTTCAAACCACTGCTATGTGGGATGTACTTCGGTGGCCATGGCCCAGCTGGTGTATTACCACAGAAACAGGCTGCCGGCAAAGTTGCCCAAAACCATCCCCGGCTACACCAACTCCACCAAAGTTGCGGGCAAATACATCGTATTGCCATCCATCGCCGCAGGGACTGCGTTCAATTGGAACAACATGTTTGATGTGCTCGATGGCACGCAGACCGCAGCACAGAAGAACAATGTGGCTCTGCTCAGCGCTTGCTGCGCCATCTCTATCAGAACCGACTTCACCCCAACCGTCTCCACGGCTTCGGTGGGCAATCTGCTGCCAGCGCTGACCAACTATTTCGGTTTCAAGAGCAGCTATTCCACTTATCTCAAAAGATATGCTTACACCTATGAGAAGTGGAAGGAGATGCTGATCAATGAGCTCAAGCAGAGCAGGCCGGTCTATTATTGTGGCAATTCCAATTACAATGGCGTGCACGCTTTCATCGTTGATGGATACGATGGAGGTGAGCTCTTCCATGTCAACTGGGGATGGGATGGCCAGAACGAGGGCTATTTCGCTCTCTCCGTGCTCGACCCCAACTACCTCAATGGTGAGGATGCCTACGTCACCAACACCAGCTACTGCAACAACCAGTTTGCTTTCTTCGACGTGCAGCCGGCTTACGGCTATTCGAATGTCTCCGACAACACCAATCTGAACGTGCTCATCAACTCTGCCTCGGGGACTTCCGCCACGGTTACCTATACCAATAACACCGCCAATGCCGGAGCATATATCTTCGGACTCGGTTACTACGACAACAACGGTAACATTCAGATAATGCGCCAGGCTACCAACGTCTATGTCAATATGGTCAAAGGAGGTACGACAACGGTCAAGTACAACGTGGCGGCTACCGACTTCTCGACGAAAAAACTCGCTGCTGGCACTTACAAGCTGTTCCCCATTGCAAAGCTGAAAACAGAGGACGAATGGAGGCAATGCGACCAAGTCACCAACTACTATTACATCAAGGCGGTGTACTCGGGCTCCTCTGTCTCGCTCTCGGTGGCTTCTTGCCAGGCCAATATCACCGCCACCAGCATCACGTTCCCGGGTTCATGCGTCAAGGGCGCTCAGCAACCAGCCATCGTCGCTGTGAAGAATACCGGTGAGGACTATTATGGATACATCTATCTTTTTGCCAGCACCTCTTCGTCAAAGGGCTCCGCTAAATCGGCATACCAAGTGTATATCCCTGCCGGGAAGACGATAAAAATCAAGCTCTACTTCACGCCCAATACCGCTGCCACATGGAATGTATGGGCTTCGTACAACTCTTCGGGAACGGGAGTCATTGGGCAGACAACCGTCAAGATAGCCTCAGGCTCTTACGCCAACGCGCTCGGAGTGGCGTCTATCTCGCTCGAGAATGTCAAGACGGGATACACCGTCAACGGAAGGAACCTCAAGGGCAAGGTGTCTGTCAAGAACTATGCTAATTACTCCTTCTCAGGAAGAATTTCTGCCGTGCTTTACTACAAGTCGGGCTCTACGCTCTATCAGGCATGGAAGAACTGCGATGAGAACATCACCCTCGGCAGCGGAAAAACCACCGATTTCTCGTTCAATTTCGAAAACCTGAATCCTGGTACCGCATACGCCATCGTGTTCAAGACCGATGACGGGAAATACTTCTCATACAACTATCTCTACAGGTATTTCTACGTCACTGACGCCGTGCTCCTTTACACTGCCGACGGAAACATGAAGGCCGTCTCACCTGCTGCCACCATCACCGTGGATGCCAACACCGTGGCCGCCGACTTCACGGGAACCACTGCTGTCGTGAAGAAAGTGGTGCCCAACAGCAACCCGAACACGCTTTACTACTTCGGTGCCAATGAGGGCGCCACAGGTCTGACCGGAAAGAACGTCATCATGGGAGAGGTCGCAGATAAAATCGCACTGACCCATGGCTATCGTTTCTTCCCGCCCAAATCCTTCACGGCAAAATCCATCACCTACACCCGCAACTCCAAGCTCGGGACAAAGGGCAATGACGGATGGCAGACGCTCGTCATTCCTTTCGATGCCACCAAGGTCACGTGCGATGGTAAGGAGATTTCATGGTTCAAGTCTGATAAGGACTATGGCAAGAACTTCTGGCTCAAGGAGTTCAGCTACATTGAGGGAAGAAGCACTATCCTCTTCGGATACACCCAGCAAATCAAGGCTAACCATCCTTATCTCTATGCTGTGCCCGGTACATACTGGGGCAAGGAGTACAACCTCGTCGGAAAGAACGTGGTGTTCAGCGCTACGAATGCGAAAGTGCAAGCCGACCCGGTCGTCGTCACTGGCTCCGACGTGTTCAACTTCAGAGGTACTTACAACAGCGAGACCATCAAGAATATCTATTTGCTCAACTCAACAGGCACCAAGTTCGTCGCATCCTCATCGGCAACTGTCAATCCCTTCGAGTGCTATTTCGTGGCAAGAGAGAAAGACATGACTGATGTCAACGACCTCAATATCGGGTCTATCGACGAAGAAGAGCTCGATGCCATCGTCAATACCAAGGTCGTGGCAAAGGAGGAGATGGTGGATGTATACAACCTCAGCGGCGTGAAGGTCGGACGTGTCAAAGCAGATGGGACAAAGTATGACCTCGACAACCTGCCCAAGGGCATTTACATCATAAGAGGAAAGAAAATCATCAGATAATCAGCGTCTGAACAATATGAAAAAGGCGGCTCCGTGAAAGGGGCCGCCTTTTTTTCGAACCTACGAAGGGTCAAACAGAATGGCATGTCGTGACGTGCAGGACGCGCTGGTGCCGCGCTATTCGGCTGCAACGCGTTGGTACTGCGCTATTCGGCAGCAACGCGCTGGTACTGCGCTATTCGGCTGCAACGCGTTGATACTGCGCAAGCAGCCACTCGTTCTGCTCGGCGATGGTAAGATGGCTGTTGTCGAGGAGAATGGCATCCTCGGCCTGGCGGAGAGGGCTGACCTCACGGTGGCTGTCCTGATAGTCGCGCTCCACCACATTGGCCAGCACCTCGTCGTAGTCTGCGGGCTGCCCTTTGCCGAGCAGTTCCTTGTAGCGGCGCTCTGCACGGACCTCAGCACTGGCGGTGACGAACACTTTCAGTTCTGCATCGGGAAACACCACTGTGCCGATGTCGCGGCCGTCCATCACCACGCCCTTTTCCGCACCCATGCGCTGCTGTTCGGCAACGAGGCGCTCCCGGACAAAACCAAGAGCCGACACCTCGCTCACTTTGTTCGACACTTCCATGCCCCGGATTTCATTCTCCACGCACTCGCCATTGAGGTATGTGTCGGGGCGTCCGGTGGATTCGTTGAGTGAGAAACTGATGGTGAGGTCGGGGAGAAGTGTGGCCAAGCCCTCGGTGTCGAGATGCCCTTCGCTGTCCCATAGCCCATGGGTGAGGGCGGCATAGGTCACGGCGCGGTACATGGCACCGGTGTCGATGTAGATGTAGCCAATGGCTTTCGCCAGGTCTTTGGCCATCGTGCTCTTGCCGCACGAAGAATGGCCGTCGATTGCAATGGTGATCTTTTTCATGATGTTATAGATTGAATGAGATGTTCGCTATAATCGAGCTCGACGACACATGGTATTTGCCATAGGAGAGTCCGAACTTAAAACGCTCCAGCGTGACACCGCCACCCAGTGTAAGGCCGGCACCATGGCTGCTGCTCTCCTCGCCCGACACAATCTTCATGTCGTTGGCGCGGCGGAAATTCATGCCACCACCCACCCATATCTGGTCGGAAAGAAGAATCTCGGCACCAACGGCCAGGTGATTGATGAATTTGTAGTCCCAATGTGTCATGTCCTGCATCGTCAGTGATAGGCGTATCGGCGCACCGGTAAGACGCTTCGTCACGCCGGCAAGCACTTCCAGGGGGAGACGCTCGTAATTCTCGTCGTAGGCTTTCACCTGGCCACCGAGGTTGCGGGCAACGAGCGACAACGACAAATCGCGGTCGGGATCGTAGTAGTTGGCGCCAAGGTCCACGCAGACAGCCATCGAGTTGTATCCTGCTATATACGAGGTAATCCATTTCGCTGCTATGCCGCCCACAAGCCGCTGGGTCAGGTTGTAGCTCACGTAGCAGCCCAATGCGATGTCGCGGGAGGAAAACTCGCCCGTTACCACATTGTTGGCATCCACTTCCTTCATCTTGCCATAGTCCATCAGCTGAGCACTGACGCCAGCCGTCAGACGGTCCTTGGGCACCTTTACGTATGTCGCGCTGACGGTGTTCACCCCCGACATGTAGTTCATGTAGTTGAGACCAAGGGTGCCGTCG
Source organism: uncultured Prevotellaceae bacterium (assembly GCA_946184125.1). Taxonomy (GTDB): domain Bacteria; phylum Bacteroidota; class Bacteroidia; order Bacteroidales; family Bacteroidaceae; genus Prevotella. The sequence goes on along the minus strand of CAMHEL010000054.1, from coordinate 5,737 downwards.
CTCACGGATGAAAGGAGGGAGGGGTTCGAGAAAATCAGTGACGCGTCATCTTCTATGAGCGTGATGTTCTCGCCGCCGACTGCCGAGCCATGAGCACTCACTGGCACACGTAGAAATGAGTACGCGCTCTGGCTTTCCTGAGCCCACATCGGAACACAGAAAAGGGAAACAATCAGGGCGAAAATACTTTTTTTCATCACTCGGACTTATTTTTTTGGCAAAGATACACCTTTTTTCAAATATCTGAGTTATTTTTGTATCTTGAAAATGGGCCGTTTGCCTTTTTCTTCTCTCTTATAACGCAGGAATCACCCGATTATTGGGTGAGAAGCGCTCTTTTCGAACAGAAACGGGGGAGAATGCCTTGAGGGGCTGACATTGGTGTCGTATAGAGCATGGAACAGAAAAAAACCGCTGCTGCAGATTTGGAGCATATCAGGCCTTGGGCTTTCTTCCTGGGCTTGGTCACTGCTACTGTGCTCTTTTTCCTCACTCTGGAGATACCTTTCAGCGAGAGGAGCAGTGATTTCGACAGCGATTTCCTCGACGAGATAGCTGAGGATATGGAGATGCTGCCGCCTATTCAGGAGGATTTGATTCCCGAACTCAACGAGCAGGAGGAAATCGCTCCCACAGAAATCGTCGTCGTTGAAAATGCTGTTCAGAATACTGCTCAGGAAGAGGAAATCCTGCCGCCGCCAGAGATTACTCTTGAGACCGACATCGACGACATTCCCGCAGAGGACAAAGTGGAGGCTGTCACCATCGAGGAGGCACAGCAGATGGAGGTGCCTGTCGATGCTCTCGAGGCGCTGCCGCAATTCCCTGGGGGGATGAGTCAGCTGATGAAGTGGCTCACACAGAACCTCAAATATCCTGAAAAAGCAAAAAACGACAAAATAAGTGGAAAGGTGGTCGTAGAATTCATCATCACCGACCAGGGCAAGGTGGCTAATCCCAAAGTCATACAGAAAGTGGACGAACAGCTTGACCGGGAAGCACTCAGGGTGATTGGGATGATGCCGCAGTGGAAACCCGGCGTCAGCAAAGGAAAACCTTGCAGAACACTTGTACACATGCCTGTCGTATTCAAATTGTAAATCCTTATTCATTTTATAGCTATGCTCAACTCCAATGAAATTCTGAAACTTATCAACGACTACATCGACAATATCCCTTACGACAGGAAGCCTGAGGGACTGTACGAGCCTATCAAATATGTGCTCTCGCTCGGTGGAAAAAGAATAAGGCCTACACTCATGATGCTGGCCTACAATATGTTCAACGAACAGCCGCAGGATATCTTGCCCTCGGCTTGTGCCCTCGAGACATATCATAATTATACGTTGCTGCACGATGACTTGATGGACAATGCTGACCTTAGAAGGGGGCATCTGACTGTTCACAAAAGATGGGACAACAATACGGCCATCCTTTCTGGCGATACCATGCTCGTTCTCGCCTTCCAGCAGATGGCCATGTGCAGGCCCGATAAGTTCAAGCAAATCTTCGACCTCTTCTCGGCCACGGCGCTCGAAATAGGAGAAGGGCAACAGTATGATATGGAATTCGAGAGCAGGAATGATGTGACCGAAGAGGAATACATCGAAATGATAAGACTGAAAACGAGCGTGCTGTTGGCGTGTGCCACAAAAATGGGGGCAATACTTGCCGACGCTTCTGAGGAGGATGCCGATAAACTATATCGTTTTGGTGAGAAAATCGGCTTGGCCTTTCAGTTGCAGGATGATTTCCTCGATGTCTATGGAGATACCAAAGTGTTCGGTAAAGCTATCGGAGGCGACATCATCTCCAATAAGAAGACCTACATGCTCATCAATGCCATCGAAAAGGCCGACAAGCATCAACGCGAGACGCTGGAGCATTGGCTCAACATGCCCGACCCCGACCCGCAGGAAAAGGTCGCTGCCGTCACCGAAATATATAATGAAATAGGGGTCAATCAGTTAGCATTGGCAAAAATCGAGGAATTCTTCCAAGAAGGACTGAAATGGCTCGAAGAGGTGAATGTGCCGGAGGGAAACAAACAGGAAATGCTCGCTTTCACGAAGGAGATGATGAAAAGAGAGTCTTGAACGGTCACGACTTGTCTGCACTCACATGATGTGAAAGAATAACGCTCAATTTCAAATAATTATTCTAAGTGCCATACAGAAGATTGCCTAAAACAGATGCTGCAAGACTGAAAGCGCTTGAGGCTTTGGCTGACAACAATGACGTATACACTGTGGAGGGACGGTTTCTCGACAGAAAGCTCATTGCGAGGGTTCAGAAGCTCTATGCTCATTTCAGCGACGCCTTGGGGCAGCATGCCGTCGCCATGAGAACTCAGGTGAGGTACAGCAAACGCATCTCGGCACTGCAACACAATGCCATGACCTTTCTCAGTCATTTTCTCCAAGTGCTGTTCCTTGCTGTGGAAAGGGGAGAGGTGCCCAAAAACAAGATGACGCAATACGGACTTAGGCATGATGAGCTCACTGTGCCATATCTGAAAACCGCTGAAGCTGTCATGGAATGGGCACCGAAGGTCATCAAAGGAGAGAGAGACAGAGTGAAACAGGGAGGAAAACCGGTGCTCTCACCTCCGATAGGGGCTGTGGAAACGCATTTCGATGTGTTCAAGGCGATGTACAATGCTCAAAGACAATATCAGAAACGCACGCAGGAGGCTCTGGCTGACATCAATGCGCTAAGGCCAGAGGTCGACGACGTGATACTCGAGGCTTGGAATGCCGTGGAGAAGCATTTCGCTAACGAACCGCCGGAAACTAGGTTCAACCTCTGCAGGAAGTACGGCATTATCTATTATTACAGAAGACACGAGAAACATGAAGACAGCGATGCATTACATTGACACACATATACATATCGATGCTGAAGAATTCGATGCCGACAGGAAAGAGACCGTGGAAAGGGCTGTGAATGCGGGGATGACCGCCATGCTCGTCCCGGCTATCGACGAGAAGTCTTTAGATAAGGTGTTGAGTGTGTGCCAGGATTATCCTCATTTCGCATACCCGATGGTGGGACTGCACCCCGAGGAGGTGAGAGACGACTTCAGCGAGGTGCTCGGGAGAATGCAAAAGTTGCTGCCCGGACCGTTTGTCGCCATCGGTGAGGTGGGGCTCGACTTCTATTGGAGCCGGGAGTTCGAGAAGGAGCAGTGCCTCGCTTTCGAGATGCAGGTGCAGTGGGCTTGCGAATGGAAAATGCCGCTAATGATTCACTCCAGGAAGGCTCAAAACGAATTGGTGGCCATCCTCAAGAAATATAATAGCCAATTGGCGGGTGGGGTGTTCCATTGTTTCACAGGTAATATGAAGGAGGCCGAGCAACTGCTTGAATTCGATGGCTTTGCTCTGGGCATCGGGGGAGTGCTGACTTTCAAGAAGAGTCATTTGCCAGAGGTCGTTGCGCAATTGCCGCTCGGCAGAATAGTTCTTGAGACCGATGCCCCTTATATGGCGCCTGTCCCCATGAGGGGAAAGCGGAATGAGAGCGCTTTCATCCCATACGTCATCCACAAAATGTCGGAGTGTCTTGGCGTGTCGCCTGAAGTGGTGGCAGAGGCTACTACTGCTAATGCGCGTCGAATCTTCACCAAAATGGGATGAGACACTGCCTTCTGTTTTCTCTGCTGCTGGTGGTATGGGCTTCTCCCGGAATGGGACAGGAGGCTGATACGCTCAAACATTGGGGATGGTCGATGGGGGCCGGAAAAAGTAAGGCTATCGTGGTCGACCAATATCAGCGGATGTGGCAGAAAGGAAAAGATAATTTCTCTTTCGAGATGGCTGCCATGCATGTGGCTCTGCCATGCGACAGCGATGAATACGCTGCCGATTATGGATATCCTTCGATAGCCGCGGCGGTGAGGATGGCTTTTAATCATGGAGTGACCATGCACAAAAACAATGACCCTGCATGGGGGCTCGCCGAAGAGGTCGATTATGACTCCAGGATGGGCAACTCCATAGCACTCTATGGCACTTTCACAAGACCTTTCTTCAGAAAAGGGAAATGGGAAGCCGATTACGCTCTCTCTATGGGTGTAGGATATAGCCACCATTTCTATGACCCCAATCACAGCGTCGATAATGAGCTTATCGGTTCCAGATGGCTCATCTATTTCGGCGCAGGTGCTCATCTCGCATACCAAGTCTCAAACCAATGGGCTCTGAAGGTGGGAATTGATTACTGGCATCTCAGCAATGGGGCGCTCGACAGACCAAACAAAGGGGCAAATTTCATCGGGCCAACGCTGGCAGCTGCCTATAGACCTTATTATAATAATATAGCCAAGGGGACTGCCGGTAGGTTTCGCCCCCATTTCGATAAATATTTCTTTTCCAACTTTGCCATCAGTGTAGGCGCTAAGGCTCTTAATGAGGAGTGGCTTGAGACGCAGTTCCGAACGCCAAAAGGCGAACCTGGATATCGGACGAAGTCTTTCAATATCTATCTGGCGTATGCCGCACAGGCCGACATTATGTATAGGTACGCGCGAAGATGGGCGTCGGGAATCGGTTTTGACCTCTTCTATGCCACTTATGCCGACAAGGTGGAGAGCATTGACAAAAAAAACAATGTCGATGTGGAGCATAGTCCATGGTCTTTGGGCATCGCTATCAAGCACCAGGCGTATTACCATCGCCTCGCATTGGCTGTTTCGATTGGAGCTTATCTCCATAGAAAAATGGGGCAAAATGCGTCACAGATAGAAAAACCCTATTATGAAAGGGTGACATTGCTATATAATATACCAAAAATGGGGGGAATCAACGTGGGCATAGGGGTCAAGGCGCATCTCACAAAAGCTGATTATACCGAGCTCGTGGCGACCATGCCCATCAAATGGTGAACTGCTCTTATGGGGCGGGAGAGAAAAACTTCAAACAAATGACCATCATCTCAAATATTTTTCGTAATTTCGCCACGTCAAACAATAATTGATAGGACTTATGATTAAAAAGTTGACTTTTATCGCGGTTGTCATGTCGCTGATGGCTTGCAGTTCAGACAAAAACAGGATTGAAACATATCTTGAGAACAATTTCGCTGACAGAGAAATAGAAATCGATGGCGACATCGTGCCCGACTCCGTCTTCTGTGCACTCGGTGATTTGGATAACGCTTCCATCGAACTGATCAGTCTCAGAGACCAGTTGCTGCAACTTCTAAATACCAACCCCGATTCGGCTTTCAAATTCGCAAAAGTGCTTAGCGACAAATTCGCCGACGGAAAAGTGTTTGCCAACTATGCTTATCCGAAAGGGAAGAACAATAGAGAAGCCCTCATGGTAAAATGCAAGCAAGGTGAAAGGAAGAGGATGATTGCATTCTACAAACTCCCCAACGGCGATGATATAGAAGCTTGCTCTTTTGATGAGGATGATGCACGCGACAGCCTTTTGGTCACATACAATAAATTGCTTAGTGGAATCAAAATCATCCTCGAGGATAGCAAAAGCGAATAAACTCCCTCGCCTTTTTTGAGGGAAAAAACAACCTATTTTCACGAGAAAACGGCATTTTTATTGTTAAAATGTAAATAAAGCAGAAAATTTTAGGCAAAAAGATAAAATAATTGCCGAAAAATTTGGTGGGAATGGTAAACATTGCTACCTTTGCATTCGCTGCGCTTCAAAAACGAGATGCGGCACGCAAAGAAAAGCGTTCTTTGAGAGGTTTACATAAAGACAGAGAAGTAGTA
>CAMHEL010000053.1 GCA_946184125.1 uncultured Prevotellaceae bacterium | reverse complement strand
GAGACGCTGGCTTTCGCGATTCTCTTTCGCAGATGATATCTCAACGGCATTTGACCAAGAAGATGACATATGAATGGGGCACGGGGGATGGCTTTCGTTTTTCGGCATTTGACAAGGAAGAAGCAGGGAGGGAGTAATCTATTCAGCGAATCTACTAATAAAGTAATGTTCGTCGGGATTTGCAATCCCGACGCATTGAATGTCAGGATTTGCAATCCGAAAATCGCATTAAAAATGCATAGATTCCATGCAGGTGGATTGCAAATCCACCTGAGCGTAAGAATCGCAGAATAGTTACTGGAGGGATGCTATTGTTTAAAAAAAGTGAAATATGATGGTCTATCCATAGGTTTTTCATCAATATCCACTAACTTTGTGTGGCTAATTGAAAGGAATTATATAGGATTGATTGATTGAACAAAAGAACAAATTTTCATCCCTAAGAAAAAAACGCATTTTACAACCCTAAGAAGAAAACGGATTTTATAACCATTAGACAAAAACGCATTTTATAACCATTAGACAAGGAACGCTATGGAGAAGTACGAGAAAGTGATAGTCGCTGCTATAGTAGCATTCGGACTGTTGATGCTTGGTCTTTGCCTTAAGAGTGGCATCGATAATTTTACCAACAAAGACCGGCGAGTGACGGTGAAAGGCCTTGCCGAGAAGGAAGTGGACGCCGATAAAGTGGTGTGGACTCTGAAAGTGGAGGAGGTGGGAGATGAATTGCAGCCCATCTTTGGCCGGCTGAATTCGAAAATCAAAATCATCAAGGACTTCATCAAGGATAATGGCCTTGGCGATAAAGGGGTGGTGTCAGTGAGCACCTATGATGTGACCGACCATCAGTCGAATGTGTGGAACGACGACAAACCACGCTTCAACTATAGTGTGGAGCGCTCAGTGATTGTCTCTTCGAATGACACGAAGTTCATCAGCGAACTGAGAAACAAGACCGATGACCTGGTGGACAAAGGCGTCATCCTTGAGTCGGATTATGCCGAGTACGACTACACGCAGTTCCAACAGTTGAAGCCGGAAATGATGGCCGAGGCCATCGCCAATGCCGAAAAGACGGCAAAACAGTTTGCCGAGAACAGCCATTCGAAAATCAACAAGATAGTGGAGGCTGGACAGGGAGAATTCTCCATCGACGATGCCGACATCCCCTATAAGAAGAAAATAAGGGTCGTGTCAACCATTACCTATTCGCTCAAAGATTAAGCTTGAACAATCATAGCGCATAGCGAAGGCTGCGGTTCTGCCGCAGCCTTTTTTGTGCGTGGTTATTAGTTGCGATGGCATCGCAACAGACGGAACAAGTAGGGCAGACGGAACAAGTAGGGCAGACGGAACAAGTGGGCAGACGAAACAAGTGGGCAGACGAAACAAGTGGGCAGACGAAACAAAAATTTTGCATAAAAATTTGTAGAAAAAACTTGATTTTTTTGCGGAAAAGGAAAAAATCAGTTATATTTGCAAAGCATTGAAGGAGCTCCCAATGCGCTGGAGAGAAAGTCGATGTGGGGCTCCCTTTTAACCTGAACCAATATTGACACATAAAAACTTTTACACTTATGAAACAGACATTTTATTATGCCATTGCCCTGACCGTTATGATGGCCGTGGGCATCAATTGCCATGCCGCATCATGGCGAGTCAACAGCAACACCACCCGTGGTGCACAATTCGCCAACATCAACGCTGCCATGAGCAGTGCCGACGTGCAGGACGGCGACACCCTCTATCTCGACCCGGGATGCAACCTTACGGCACAGCAGAACGTCACCAAGCGCGTCACCATTATCGGTCCGGGATACCTTCACAGCACTTTTCCATACGCTGAAGCAAAGATTTCAGGAACTTTATATCTGAGATCCGAGGGCATTAAGGTGCAAGGAACAGTCATGGATGGTACTACTAATATTGCTGCCAATAATGTGGTGATTGAAAGATGCCACACGAAAACAATAAGCTATTATGGCAGCAATTGCCAGAATGCGGTCATCAGACAATGCAGGATTAATGGTAGTGTCTATGGTAATGGAGAAACCTCCACCGCTACTGCCTTTTGGACGATTGAAAACTGTCAGATTTGGAGCGCTGTAACTGGTACTAATGGTACAGTTAGAGCATTCTATTCTCCCATCATAAGAAATAACGCTATTGTGAATTCTTTTAATGGTAATGGTGGTTATGCAATTGCTGATGTCAACAATGGTGAGATATCCAACAATTACATAAAGCATGTAAAAAAGAATTTGCTTTTCAATAAAATGACAGCTTGTTCGATTTTCAACAACGTCCTCACCTGTGATGAAACTTATGGTGCATCATATCCTAACAACAAATACCTCGACAACTCAGATGAACATGCCGCCTTCACTTGTGCGGATAATGACAACTGGTTCCGTCCCTGCGAGAACAGTCCTCTATTGGGTTATGCCTCCGATGGTGGCGACTGCGGTCCCTTTGGTGGTGCCTATCCCTATGTCATAAGCGGCTTGCCACAAGGCGTTCCTTATTACACCAACGTAATGGTGGGTGGTATCGCCCACGACGGCAAGGTGAATGTCTCACTCACAATCGGTATGCAAAATGAATAGTCCGCTTCTCACCCTGCAAAGAATGGCGGTGGTGATGGCGGTGTTTGTCATGGTCTTGTCGGTAAATGCCCAGATAAAGACCGAGTATTTTATCGACGAAGACCCAGGCTTGGGCAAAGCCATCACGGTCACCGCACCCATGGGTGACGATGGCACGGTGCAGTTCTCTGCCCCTACCGATGGACTGCCGCCCGGCAACCATCTTTTGGGTATGAGGGCCTATTCCACCACAGCCAATGGTGAGACCCGCTTCGGTCCCACCATCACCCAGACCTTTATTGTGCAGCCTCCTGCTGAAGAACAGCAGATTCTCTACGCCGAGTATTACTGGGATTCCGACCCCGGTTTTGGCCACGGCATCCGTATCCCCCTTACTCCGGGGCAGTCAGCCTCCATTGACAATTACGCCGTTTCCACCAGCGGCCTTGCCCCTGGCGACCACAGGTTAGGCGTCCGTGTCTATGGTACCAAGGGTTGGGGACCCACCCTCACCCAGACCGTGCTGGTGAAGTCCGATGTTCAGGAGAACTGGCAGATTCTCTATGCCGAGTATTATTGGGACACCGACCCCGGCTTTGGCCATGGCACTCCCATCCCCCTCGTTGTCGGCGATAGATCCACCATCGACAACTACGCCGTCTCCACCGACGGCCTCACCCCTGGCGACCACCGTCTGGGTCTCCGCGCCTACGGCACCAAGGGATGGGGACCCACCATCACGCAGAGCGTCCTCGTCAAGGGCGAGTACCAAGCCCAGCAGATTCTCTATGCCGAATACTTCTGGGGCGATGACCCCGGGTATGGCAAGGGAACACCCATCGCCATCACTCCCGGTCAAGAAGTGAATCTTGAAGACCTTCAGATTCCCACCGGTGAAGCCCATGGCAGCAGCATTCTCAGCATCCGTGCCTACGGTTCAAAAGGTTGGGGACCCACCATTGTCGCCGACGTACTGGTCGATGCCTCCGGCAACTACACCCTGAATGCCGCCGCAGCCACCAGTTACAACGACCGCAACTACCAAAGTTTGGGCGACCTCTTCACCGACCTTTCCGACCGTGGCGTGGGCGACGACGTGACCCTCACCGTGGTGGGCACCGCCACCGACTATGTCCTCGACGCCACCACTAACGAGGTAGTCGAACAGTTGGCCGCCATCGCATCCGGTCTGGATAACGCCGCCACTTCGCGCGACGAGCGCGTCATCACCTTCACTGCGGCAGAAGGTAGTGGCAACAGCCTCAGCATCACCACCACCGCAGAGGCCCTGCCCACCGTGATAGACCTCTTCGCCCATGTCGCCACCGAGAACGTCGCGCTGACCATCAACGGCATTGCCTACGACTTCACCGCCACGTCGGTGCGCCACGAGGAGCTCTGTCCCGGCACCGCCACACAGCCCGTTGCCCTCAGCGGCATCAGCAGTGCGGTCAATGTGGCCTGGGCAGCCCAGCCCCACAGCGGCACCACCATCACCGGCTACGACACGAGCGGCACTGGCGACCTTCCCGCCATGACCCTCGCCAACAGCGGTTTGCAGAGCGACTCCCTCACCATTGCCGTCACCCTGACCGATGGAAGAGGCAATACGCTGACCACCTACGACTACACCTACCTCGTGCATGCCAGCGTCGCCAACCAGACCTTCGTCATGCTCACCCCCGCCAATGGCAGCAGCCTCGACCCCGGCACCACGCAGTTGGCATGGAGCGCCATCGGCGATGTCGTCGGCTACCGCGTCACCATCCTCAGCCAGCCGGTGGGAGATGATAGCGCCGCACCCACCGAAACCGTCGTCGAGACCGACCAGAGGACCTGCGACCTCGCCGTAGAGAGCGGCATGAAGTACACCTGGACCGTCACCGCCCTTGGTGCCTGCGACGAGATGACCAGTGCGCCGATGACCCTCACCGGCCGTCTGCTGCCCGACCTCGCCGTCGCCGCCATCACCCTGCCCGACGCTGCCGAGGCCGGCAACGCCCTCACCGTCACAGCCACCATCACCAACCAGGGCCAGGGTGCCACCACCGAGAGCGCATGGACCGACCGCCTCTACTACACCGTCAACAGCACCAACTTCGACGATGCCGTATTGCTCGCCGAGGTGCGCCACAGCGGTAATGTCGCCGCCGGCGAGAGCTACACCACCGTCTTCGAGGCCGTCACGCCGATGGCCGACAGCGGTCAGCTGCGCGTCTTCGTCGTTGCCGATGCCTCCGAAGAGGTGCTGGAGAGCAACGACACCAACAACCGCATGATGAGCACCGGCACCGCCGAGCTGAAGCCCTTCTACATGAACAGCGCCGACCTCGCCGCCCTCAGGCAGTTGTATACCGACTTCGGAGGCGACAGTTGGACCGGCGAGGCCTGGGACATCACCTCCACCATCATCCGCAGCGGCAACTGGAGCGGCGTCACCTTCGACAGCGACGGTCGCGTCACCGCCATCAACCTCCAGGGACGTGGCCTCAGCGGAGCCCTCTCCGCCGCCACCGCGCCCTCGCTGCCCCTGCTCACTACGCTCAACCTCAGCCGCAACGCCCTCACCGGCGATGCCGCCACCTTCGTCGATATGCAGCAGTTGCCCGCCCTCACCACGCTCAACCTCAGCTACAACCAGCTCGATGAGTTGAGCGCCGTGCTGCCCGCTGCCCTGAGCATCGACCTCACCAGCCAGCACCGCACGTATGGCAACAACAAGGTCTTCCCGGGCATCGACGACATGACGCCTATGGTGCTCAACATCGCCTCCGACCTGAGCGTGGCGCTGCCCGCCATCGCCACCTACAACCATGCCAAGCAGGCCTTCACCGCCCACTCGCAGTTGCGTGTCTACAACCGCAGTTACCAGCAGGTGGGCACCCTCACCTGGTCGGCAGGCCTCGGTGCCTACACCTTCTCGCCCAGCGGATGGAAGGTCACCGCCGAGCAGGACATGGAAAGCGTCGTGGAGCCCGTCACCTCGTCGGGCGCCAACTACACCAATGCCCGTGGCTCCGTCTTCCGCGCCACGCTGCACTTCACCGCCGGCGATGCCAACCTCAGCGGCTGGACCGACGTCAACGACGTGCAGCGGACGCTCAACTACGTGCTCGACACCAACAACACGTCCACCTTCGGCCTCTGGGCCGCCAACACCTTCGACGACGACAGCTATGACCCCAATGACGAGACCATCAACATCCAGGACATCGTCAGCACCGTCAACATCGTCCTCGACAACGAGGGTGGGGCACAGAACGCCCCGCGCCGGGTGCGTGCCAATGATGAGGAGCCAGTGGCGCCAGCCGCCCTCTTCTTCGCCGACAGCCGCAAGGTCATGGTGGATGCCACCGAGGAAGTCGCCGCCTTCAGCCTGGAGCTGAGCGGTGTCGGTGCCAGCCAGGTGCGCCTGCTCCTCAGTGCCCGCGACTGGCAGATGCAGACGCGCAACACCGCCAGCGGCGTGCGCCTCGTCGTCTTCTCGCCCACCGGTTGCACGCTGCCCACCGGCACCACCACCCTGCTGCGCATGAGTGCCGACGGAGAGCCCACCGGCGTGCAGGCCACCGACGCCAAGGCCGAGGAGATAGCCGCCGCCGTCGGCAGTTCGCCCACACGCATCGTCGTCGCCAGCACCGATGCCGACCTCCGCGTGACCGGTGGCGAGGGCCGCACCATCGTGGTGACAGCCGCCTACGCCTGCGGGTCCACCGACATCAGCGTCTACAGCCCGTCGGGCATGCTGCTCACCCGCCAGCACCTCGACACGCTGCCCGCTGGAGCCACCACCCTGCGCCTGTCCACCGCCACCGATGTCGTCATCGTCGCGGTGAGCAACGAAGAGACCGGAACCACCAAACAAACCATCACGACAAGACCATGAGAAAGAAGCATCATCACACCATAGCAAACGCCGGCAGCCGCCGTCGGGGCCTCAGCGCCCTGATGGCCCTGCTGTTCGTGGCGGTCGGCGCCTTCGCCCAGAACACGTTGACCGTGGCCGACTTCACCGCCGCCGCCGGCAAGGAAGCCGCCGTGCCCATCTACCTCACCAACAGCGACGACGTGGTGGCCATGCAGTTCGACATCACACTGCCCTATGCCAGGAGCAGCAACGCCGTGACACTCGTCGCAGCGCGCTCCAACGGGCACACCGTGTCCATCCGGCAACGTTCCAACCTCGTCTACACCGTCGTGGTGATGTCGCTGCAGAACAACGCCCTGCGCGGCAATGCCGGACAGGTGCTGCGCTTCCCCGTCACCGTGAGCGATGAAGCCCAGGCAGACGACACCCTGCCCGTCAGCCTCAGCAACATCGTCCTCACCGACCGGCAGGGCCACAACATCGCCTCTGCCCAGGAGCACACCGCCACCTTCACCGTGCTGCGCACCCCCACGCCCGACTTCATCGTCGAGGGGCTGACCATCAGCGGCAACAGCACCACCCTCATCCCCGGCGGGAAGATGCAGTTCAGTTTCAGCGTGACCAACCAGGGCTCCGGCGAGAGCACCGACGGCTGGACCGAGAAAGTCTATCTCGAGGACCTCACCGGCAACCAGGTCTATGTGGGTTCGCGCAGTTACACCAACACCCTCGCCGAGGGCGTTTCCGTTCCCCGCACCTACGAGCTCGACCTGCCCCAGGTGATGAAGACCGAGGGCGACGTGCGCGCCATCGTGGAAATCGTGCCTCAGAAGAACAGCGGCGAGCTCATCGCCGACCAGGGCAACAACATCGGCGTCTCGTCGAACACCATGGAGCTGGAGAAGCGCCTCTTCCTCAGCGAGAGCCGCATCCTCCTCGAGGAAGGCCAGAGCAGGAGCATCACCCTCACCCGCTCCGGCGACTGGACCATGGCCGAGACCTTCATCATCGCCGAGACGGGCGGCAACGCCCTCCTCACCCTCCCCGCCACCGTCACCATCGCCGCCAAGCAGTCGGCGGTCAATTTCACTGTGAAGAGCATCGACAACAATGATGTCAACGAGCAGTTCCGCACCGGCCTCACCGTCAGCGGCGACGACTACCCCGATGTCTCGATGACCGTCGATGTGGAGGACAACGACAACTGGCCCCTCACCCTCACCGCCGACAAGCAGGTCTATGACGAGGGCGACGCGCTCACCCTCACCGCCACCATCACCAAGGCCCGTGAGAGCGACCTGAAGGTGGACATCACCAACAGCGCCACCTCGCGCTTCTACCCCTACGTGCGCTCCATCACCATCCCCGCCGGTCAGCTCAGCGCATCGGCGACGACGCAGGTGGTCGACGACAACTATCCCTTTGCCGATGCCCTGGTGACCTTCACCGCCACCGCCACCGGCTATGAGACCTCGCGATGCACCACCATGGTGAGAGACGACGACTGGCCCACGCTCTCCATCAAGGTCACACCCACCACCATCCCCGAGGGCGGTGGCTACGGCGCGGCGATGGCCACCATCACCCGCCAGGGCAACACCCAGGAGAATGTCACCATCTATGTCACCTCCTCGTCGAGCGACCTCTATTTCGATTCCAACCGCAACATCATCCCGGCTGGCCAGAGCAGCGTGACCATCCCCATCAGCGTGAAGGACAACGCCAACATTGACGGTGACCGCACCGCCACCATCACTGCTGCCGCCTGCGACGCCCAGACCGGCAAGGCCGCCACGCAGGGCAGCGCCTCGTTCTGCACCGCCACCGTCACCATCGCCGATGACGACAGCCGGCAGACGCTGAAGCTGCAAGGCAACGCAGCCACCGTCAACGAGGGCGGCGCCGCCATCACGCTCACCCTCACGCGCAACACCACCGAGGGCAACTGCACCGTGGGCCTGAGCAGCGACGACAGTCTGCTGGAGTTCCCCGCCACCGTCACCATCTCCTCCGGCAAGACCACCGCCACCTTCACCGTGCGCGCCGGCCGCAACAGTACGGCGGGCGACGACCACTACAGCAGCATCACCGCCACCGCCAACGGCTACCAGACCGCCACCTTCACCTTCATGGTGACCGACCAGACGCTGCCCCAGTCGGCATGCGGTGCCCCAACGGTGGTCAACAGCGCCTATGGCGGGCAGACCGTGAGCGCTTCCATCGCCATCCACAACGAGGGCACAGCCACCCTCGCCGCAGGCATGGAACTCACCTTCTACCTCTCCACCGACCAGAGAATCCGCTACGAATATAACTACAGGTCGCCCATGCAGGAAGTCGCCACCGTCACCACGACGAAAGCCGTGGCAGCGGGGGCCACCGAGACGATGACCTACAGCCTCACGCTGCCCGACAACCTCAAGGAGCAGCAGTACTACCTCTTCGTCTGGCTCAACCGCGAGCGCCATACCGAGGAGCAGAACAGCAGCCACAACCCGTCGGCCACCGCTCCCATCTATGTCCATGCCCCCTTCACCGCTGTCAGCCTCACCACCGACCGTGAGAACTACAGCCGTGGCGAGACCATCGAGGTGACCGGACAGATGACCAACAGCGCCTCGGGCGTAGGCATGGCAGGCAAGACCGTGGACGTCTATCTCATCGACACCAACAACCAGCGCGAGGTGCATACCACCACGATGGATGCCGACGGACGCTTCTCGTTGAGCATCAGCATCGGCAACCTCGGAGGTCGCTACGGCGTGGGTGCGTGCAGCCACAACGCCGGCAGCAGCGAGGCCCTGGCGCACGTCAACGTCACCGCGCTGAAGATTGAGCCCAGCTATCTGAAGCTCGCCCTCACCGAGGGCGTGGCCAAGGAGGGCACCATACAGGTGACCAACCTCTCGGCCAACAGCATGAGCACCCTCACCTTCAGGTTGAGCGGAATGCCTTACGGATGGACCGTGGAGCTGTCGAAGAGCGTGGCGACACTCGCCCCGGGAGCCACCACGAGCGTGGCCTACCGCCTCGTGCCCGATGCCGCCACCGAGAGCCAGCAGTATGCCGAAGCCACCTTCAAGGTGCAGGCCACCGACAACGGCAAGGTCGTTGAGGCCACCATCCCCGTCTATTACTTCGCCTACGCTGCCACCTGCCAGCTCACACCGAGCGTGGAGAGCATCAAGACCACCATCGGGAAGACATCGAGGCGCACCCTCGCCCTCACCGTGCAGAACACCGGACTGGCCGCCACGGGAGCCATCATCGTGGAGTGCCCCGTCTCTCAGCCCTGGCTCACTGCCTCCGTCAACCAGCTCGCCTCCATCGACCAGGATGAGGAAGTGCAGTTCGACCTCACCCTCACCTGCAACGAGAGCATGATTGTGGATGGCACCTACGAGAGTTACGTGAGGCTGAAGCCCGAGCACGGCACCGCCATCGTCGTGCCCGTCAAGGTGACCGTGGTGAGCGCCGAACTGACCACGCTGACCGTCGATGTGGTGGATGCCTACACCCTCGGCGCAGAAGACGGCAACGGGCCGCATGTCGGCGGAGCCTCGGTGAAACTCACCAACAGCCTCACACGGGAGGTGGTGATGACTGGCACCACCGGGGATGACGGACTGTTCACCACCGACATCCTCAAGGAAGGCACCTACTACGTCTATGTCACCGCCCCCAACCACTACTACACCGAGAAGACCATCACCGTCAGTCCGGGCGAGGACAACCGCCTGCAGGTGTTCCTCAACTACCAGGCCGTGAACATGGACTACACCGTGGAGCGCACCGTGGTGGATGACGAGTATGTGGTGGTGGTGTCGATGGACGTGGTGCCCGACATCCCGCAGGCCATCGTCGTGCCCACACTGCCCAGCAACTGGGGCTGCGGCACCAACACCTACAGCATCCGCCTCACCAACAAGGGACGCCTCACCGCCTACAACCCCTACATGGTGTTCCCCACCATCGAGGGCTACACCTTTAGCGTCAAGTCGGCCTATCCCGATGTCATCTACCCCAACGAGAGCTATGATGTCACCGTGGAGTTCACCGGCCCGGAAGACAACAACGAGAACGTCATCGGAGGACTGAGGATGTTCTATAGCTTCCAACTGCAGGGCAACACCTACCAGACCTCAGAGACCTACGCCATCATGGCGGGCTGCGACGACGGCATGCCGCTGATCTTCGGAGGAGGAGGATTGGGCAACGATGACGGCAACGTCAACTTCGGCGGCAACGAAGTGGACCTGAACATCAACCTCAATGCAGGCGACGGAGAGCAGGACGAGCACGGAGGCACGGGGATGCCCAACATCGTGGTGCGCGACTATACTCAGACCAACCACAACAGCATCACCCTGCAGTTTGAGCAGCGCTTCATCCTCACCCGCGAGGCCTTCCGTGGCACCCTCGTCATCGACAACCAGCAGATGGAGGGCATAGAGGACATCCACTTCGTGCCCACCGTGCAGGCTGCCGACGGCACCGATGCCACCGACCTCTTCGCCATCAGCACCAACGTGGAAAACCTGGCATCCAACGCCCCGTGGAACATCGCCGCCTCAGGACGAGGAACGGCCACGGCGCTCTACGTGCCAGCCAAGGAGGCCGCTCCCACCGAGCCCACCGACTACCTCTTCGGAGGAACAGTTACCTACCGCGACGTGGCGACAGGCCAGCTCGTCAGCGTGGAACTGATGAAGACACGCCTCGCCGTGAACCCGTCGCCCGACCTGCACCTCACCTATTTCGTGCAGCGTGACTTCCTCTCCGACGACCCGCTGACCGAGGAGGTGGAGCCATGGCAGCCCGCTGAGTTCGCCCTCCTCATCCAGAACAAGGGTGCAGGACCGGCCCTCGACCTGAAGATAGAGACCAGCGAGCCCTCCGTGGTAAGCAACGAGAACAACCTCCCCGTGGAGTTCACATCGCTCTACACCACGCTCGACGGTGTGCCGGGTAACTTCAGCTTCAACAAGCTCAACCTCGGACGCATCGAGGCAGGCACGAGCAAACTGGCACGGTGGTGGTTCTACTCCAACGTCACGGCTCATGTCGCCAACTACGAGGTGCACATGACCAAGGCGTCGAACTACGGCGAGGAGTTCAACCTCATCACTCTCGACGGCGTGCGTGAACTGGTGCATACCGTGAAAGGGACCATCAGGTCGACAGCTCCCGCCAGGGTGAAAGGACAAAGCGTCAATGCCACCACCAACATCTTCCTGCTCAACCAGCTCGAGGATGAGGAGAACCTGCCGGACTACGTCATCGACACCAATGGCGTGGGGACCGACGACCTGGAGATGGTCGGCGCCACCTCGTCAATCGCTGCAGGCAGTGCCGAAGGGCAATATGTGCTGACAGTGCAAGCCTCACGCGAGGGATGGGTATATGGCGTCCTCCACGACCCCACCAACTGTGCCATGGAACTGAAGCAAGTCATCCGCCAGAGCGACGGTGCCGACGTCACCGACAATTTCTGGCAGACGGACCGCACCATCACGCCCGACTACAGCACCATCGTGGACAACCGACTGCACTGGGCCGACCGCATCGGCAGGACAGAGCACTACACCCTCGTCTACGGACCGAAACCGGCACCGGCTCCCGAGGTGAAGAGCCTCGAACTGGTGATAGAGGAGGGTGAGACAGAGAGCGTTGCCAAAGAGGTGCTCGTCACCTTCGATCAGCCCATCGACACCTCTACGTTCGATGCCGAGGATATCGTGCTCATGAACGGTGGAGAGAAGAAGAATGTGACACTCAACATCGTTGATGACACCCATGCCTCCATCGACCTCTCCACATCGGCCATCAATGGCAGATGCACCCTCACCGTGTTCACATCGGGAATAAAAAACTTGGAGGGTACGTCAGGCACCACGAGCAAGTCGATAGAATGGGATGCCGACAGCAATCTCATAGGCGATGCCAACGGCGACGGAATGGTGAGCATCTCAGATGTCATGCTGACCGTCAACGTCATCTGCGGCAATTCCTACCAGGTGTTCTTCAGGAAAAACGCCGATGTCAACTCCGACAAGCAAATCTCCATCTCCGACGTAATGGGAATCGTAGGGATAATTATCGGCCATTGATGTAACAGAAGGCACAGAGGGAACAGAGATAAATGAACTGTTCTTTACCAATTTTTGTGATTTTAGCCCAGGGCAACGCCCTGGGCTTCTTTTTCTTCTTGGGAGGGCAAGCGCACAGAGGGGACAGAGATGGAGAGATTTAGAGGGGTAAAGAGATGGAGAGTTTTTAACACAGTTTTGAAAGGCACAGAGGGGACAGAGATGGAGAGATTTTCAACACAGTTTTGAAAGGCACAGAGGGGACAGAGATGGAGAGATTTTCAACACAGAGGCACAGAGACACAGAGAAACACAGAGTTTTTATATCTTGAGAGGGAGAGAAAAAGAGATTTTTTTATCTTGAGAGGGAGAGAGGGAAAGAGATTCTTTATCTTGAGAGGGGGAGAGAAGGAAAAACCATCCCCCCCATCGCCTCCGTAGGGTCTTAGCTTGTCTAAGACCGAAAAACGAAGGCCGTCTCCACCCATCGCCTCCGTAGGGTCTTAGCTCGTCTAAGACCGAAAAACGAAAGCCATCCCCCCATCGCCTCCGTAGGGTCTTAGCTCGTCTAAGACCGAAAAACGAAAACCTTCCCCCATCGCCTCCGTAGGGTCTTAGCTCGTCTAAGACCGAAAACTAAAATAATCTTTCCGAAAGCACTGGCGGCCTGAAAGGCCAACACGCTCTCAGCCCAGGGCAACGCCCTGGGTTTCCAAGTCGGGTCTCATTATTCCGCCCCGACGGGGCAAAAGCCTTATAACCAAATGCTTATGCCCTTTAGATAAATCGCTCTCGCTCGGCAAAACTCAAGCAAGCTTGTTTTTTCTCTCGCTTAATCGCGATTTTCAGGGCGATTGGATAGTCCGCAATTAAAAAACCCAGGGCGTTGCCCTGGGCTGAGAGCGTGTTGGCTCCGTTGCGCTCGACATATTTCTTGGGAAAATTAGAATGCCCGGAAAATAGGGAATGGATGGGTGAATCCCTTCGAAACTATTTTCAATCTTCCATTTTCCATTTTCAATTTTCCATTTTCAATCGGCGTAGCCGAAATAAATCTTCAATTTTCAATTTTCAATTTTCAATCGGCGCAGCCGGGACCAATTTTCAATCGGCGTAGCCGAAATAAATTATGAATTATGAATTATGAATTATGAATTATAAATCGGCGTAGCCGAAATAAATTATGAATTATGAATTATGAATTATGAATTATAAATCGGCGCTATTTCACCACCACTTTGCGTTTTCCTACGATATATATACCTTGTGGTAGCGACTCGATGTCGTAGGCGTTGATGGCTTTCATGATAAGGCGGCCATCGATGGAATAGACCGGTTTCGGGTAACTGCTGTCGCTGTCGGGATGTATGTCGCGGATGGCGGAAACCCCGGCATGGAGCTTCAGGTTAGCCACAATCTGTTGGCCCTTGGCGATGAATGAACACTCACCTGTTGCGGGCACGGCGAGACTGATCTCGTGGGTGACGGCATTGGCACCCTTACGTGGCAAGAGCACATATTCGGTTTCTGCGAAAGTGTTTGAGCCCAGGGTCTGGATGTATGCCGACTCCGTATCGTTGTTGCTGTAGCCCGTGACATCCACCTGTGTGACGGTGACGCCCTCGGGGAGGATGATTTTGTAGTTGGCATTGCGCGAGAATTTGATGCCCTTCATGCCGTATGCCGACCCTTCAGCGTAGCCATTTCCCACCCTGATGACCAGTCCGTTGGTGAAGGTCCAGTCGCCGTTGGACGTCTCGGGCGAGATTTCGTAGATGCTGGTTTCCTGTGTTCCTCCCTCTTCGATGATGCTTCCGCTCTGCACGCCGTCGGCCAGCTGTGCCTCTGTGATGTCGGCGACCAGTGAGTTGAGGTAACGCTCCAGGTTAGTGTAGCCGTCATTGCCCTTGACAGCCCCGTCTTTTGCATCGTTGGCGTTGAGACCGTTGGCCTTCTCCCATTCGTCGGGCATGCCGTCGCCATCGGTGTCGGTGGGTGCTGTGGTGCTGTTGAGTGTGGGCCATGCGCTCCAGTCGTCGCCAGCCCCGGCGGGTTTGTTGTCCTCCTGCGAGTCGATGATGCCCTTGTGGTTGCCCGAGCCGGTGTATGTGGCGAGTCCGTTGCGCGTCTCATCGACGATGAAGGCGTCGTAGCTGTCGCGGCTCAGCGAGGCTCCGGCGTATGCCAGCACCTTCTCGTAGGCTTTCTCTGCGGTGTGTGTTGTGGTGAGGATGTAGTCGATGGGCTGTGAGAGCCGGATGGAATCCTTCACCTCGTCGTTCCACAGGCGGTCGTTGTCGGCCGATGCCGACACCTGGTTGTACATGCCGTTCTTCCAGTTGTCGGCAGCCACATCGCTGTATTTCGAGTTGACATTTCCGTCGACGAAATACTTGCCCCAGACGTGCAGTGTAGGAGCGTAAGCGCTGTATTCCTTGATGTAGGATTCGGTTCGTATGCCCACGCTTGCGATGCGTTTCTGTTTGGTGGAACTGATTTGAGCCGTTCCGGGTCCGGGTTTGTAGTAGTTGTTGACGATGTTGACGTGCTGTGCCTCCCCGCCGTAGCATCCGTTGCCCGCCCAGTTGTAGAACACGTTGTTTCGCATGTCCATGCGCTCGTCGAGCTGTGTGGTGTATCTCGGTCCGAGACGTGGCACGCGGCTCTCGTGGTGCGCCATGAGGTTGTGGTGGAATGATGCTCCGCTTCCGCCCCAGTTGCCGCCGTAGCCGTGGCTGCCTTTGGAGTGTCCTGCATCCTGCAGGCTCTGTGCCACGAGGCACCACTGCACCGTGGCGTTTTTGTTGCCGCAGAACGACATGCATTCGTCGATGCTCCAGCTGACGGAGCAGTGGTCGATGATGATGTCGGACTGGTCGAGGCCACCGAAGCCGTCCCATCCGTCGGCGCCGTTCACTTTCACGTTGTTGTTGCCTAAGCGGAAGCGCATGTAGCGCACGATGACGTTGTTTGCACTGACCGACACGGGGTAGTCGGCGATGCAAATGCCATCGCCCGGTGCCGTCTGTCCGGCGATGGTGACATTCGACTTGTTAATGTTCAGTGCCGACTTCAGGTGAATGGTTCCCGAGACGTCGAAGACGATGGTCTTGGCACCGTTCTGGTTGAGAGCCCATCGCAGTGAGCCCGTGCCGCTGTCGTCGAGGTTGGTCACGTGGTAGACGTTACCTCCACGTCCGCCGGTGGTGTATCGTCCGAATCCCTCGGCGCCCGGGAAGGCCGGTGTCTTCTCCTGTGCGGCGAGCATTGAGGGCATAGCGGCGAGCAGCATGCCGTAAAGTGTGTATTTAATATTCATGACTTGTAAGTAGTGTTTAGTATCCGAAGTATTGATAATTCAAGCACGCACCCCGCGAGAGGATGCGTGCTTGATGATGTCCAGCAGTGCTGGGAAGTGATTAATACCAGCGTGGGTCGCCTGGTTTGGGTTTTGAGCCGCCCAGTTCGTTGGTTATCACCTGGAAGTTGCTTGCAGCAGCATCCTTGAAGGTTCCAGCGGTGTTCGTCGACAGTGTGGTGCCTGGGAAGGCAGCTCTCGGCGACGGGTCTTCCTCGGAAACAGGCTGCCAGAGGAGGTCGCTGGTGTAGTAGATGTCGGTGCACTCGGGCTGCAGGCCGCCGCTCCATCCGGAGATGCCAGTGGTGGCGAGTTCTTCCTTGTTGCGCCCGGCCATGCCGATGAGGCAGTTCTTGAAGATGAACTTGTCCTTGAATGAATCCCAGTTGCTTGACTTGAAGTCGAAGAACGGTTTAGCATCGGCTACGACGTAGACGAAGGTGCAGTTCTCCACCACGAGGGAGTTGGGCTGCAGGCCCTTTGTTCCCACACAAATCTTCTCGGCGTTGGAAACCGTAGTGTTGGTGATGGATATGTTCTGTATGTCGGCTTTGGCGTTGTCGGCATTGGTGATGCCATATCCGCTGATGGAGTCGATGATGCAATTGTCGATAATCACGTTCTTGATGGTAGCCCCCGTCTGGATGCGGCAGATGCCACGCTTGTACTTGATGCTGCAGTTGGTGAACTTCAGCGTACCAATGTTACCGTCGGCCTGGTTGAGGTTGAAGAGGTATGTTGCTCCGTAGTGGCTGTCGGTGCGTGGTTTGCTTTCAGTGTCGGTGAATGCAATCTTGTCAAACTGCACACCACCCACTTCTGAGCTGCCTGCGACGCGGAAGTTGCCTTCCACACCCATCTGTGCCTCACCAGCGAGGCTGAGTCCGGTGACGAAGGTGATGGTTCCGGTTGTAGCGGGGAGCTCAATGGTAGAGATGCGGTATCTTGTTCCACCTTCGAGCACGACGGTGATGTCCTTGTCCTGATATTCGTTCTTGATGAGCGAGTCGAGGGTGTTGGCATAGGCAGAGCCAGAGCCCACAGAGAACCATTTCCAGGCCGTGTTCTCGTCGAGTCCACGGAGGTCGATGACCTCGCCTGAGAATTTCTCAGAAGCAGCAGTGGTGAAGCGTTTTTTGCCCTTGTAGGCAGTGCCGGAGTAGGCCTCTACGCGGTAGCTGGTCTTTGGACTGAGTCCGTAGACGATTTTCTGAGCTGCTTTGTTGTCTTCCTCGTTGAGTTCGATTTCGCTCACCACCTCGTTGTCGTCGTTGAGAATGCGGAGCCGGTCATAGTATACGCCAGCTGCCCAGCGCACGCGTGCTGCGATGTCGATGATGTCGGTAGTCTGGAGTGTGGCGAGGCTCGTGGGATAGTCGGGGGTAGTCGCTGTGAGAGAGTAAGCCTTGGACTTCAGTCCGGTGTTGGTGTTCGCGGCGCTGATGTTGATGAAATACTCCTTGTCGTACTCCAGTCCTTCGAAATGGCAGTTGAGCTCTGCGGTGGTGATTTCCTTTGGAGCCACGCTACCGTCGGCCGGTTCCACGCTGACCGTGTATTGGTTGGCGTCGGTGTAGTTGTCCCATTTCACGTTCATATATGGAACCAAGTTGGCATCCAGTCCCATCTCGATGTTGTCGTCGGAGATAATGGGTCGGAAGAGCGCGTCGGCCTTGGTGAGGTCGTCGTCGTCGCTGCAGCTGACAAAGGTTCCCATTCCTACGGTTGCCGCGATGAGCAGCAGCATGGTCTTATATATCTTTCTCATATCGTTAGCAGTTTATTTGTATTCTTTTTCTATCGTGGCCACGATGACATTCACGCCTTTCTCCATGTTGGCATCCATGATGTGGTAGCCGTCATTGTCGAGCACGTTGCTGGCAGAGAGTGTCTCGGTGGTGATGGGTAGCAGATAGGGTACAACGCCGTTACCAGTCAGTGCGCCGTTGGAATAACCGCGGTACAGACGTGTGTAATAGTCGCTGGCCGTGTAGACATCCTTTCGAATGATGCCGGTAGGCTCTCCGGCCTGTACGGTGACGGTGGTGGTTGTTGGTGCCGTTCCGAGGGTATAGGTGACGGAGCCGTCGCTGTTGGTGGCCTTCACAGGAGTTGCTGTTCCGTAGTCGGTGCCGTTATACAAGTAGGTTCTGGTGCGTTTGATCATGTTCGAGCCCCAGTTCACCTTCTGCCATCCTTCGGCGGTCATTGTGGCATCGTCGAATTCAGCCTTGTATTTCTCGTCATACCACTTGATGTCGCTCTTGAGGTTGTTCTTGCCCACCTTGATGTAGTAGAGCCTGTCGGCCCAGTTGGTGTAGTTGGCGGCCTCGGGGTAGCGCTGCATGACGTCGGGGTCGTTCAGGAGGTCTTCGTTGGAGGCGATGCCCCAGCAGAGTGCGGTTCTCATGGCTTCCTCGATTTTCTTGGCATAGAGGTTCCAGCGGATGAGGTCGAACTTGCGGATGGCCTCACCACCAAACTCCCATGCGCGCTCGTTGACGATGGCGTTGAAGAAGTCCTCCTTCGAATTGAGTTTCGCCACATAGTCGTTGACGTCGGCTCCGTAGGTGGGGCTGTTGGCGAATGCACGTGCGCGCACCTTGATGAGTTGCTCTTTTGCGAGAGCGGTCGGTCCGTTCAGCTCGTTCTCTGCCTCAGCGAGCATGAGCAGTACGTCGGAGTATCGCATGAGCGGATAGTTGATGCCCGTGCCTTTCGAAGAGTCTGTTCCGAGGTCGTGTGCGGCGCGTGCGCGGTCCCACTTTCCGATATGCAAACCAGTGGAAGCAGCTGCCTTCACGGTGTCGTTCTCGTGCGAGTATTTTGCCACGTCGATGTCGCGGCGGACGTCGTTGTCGGCGAACGACATGTAGAATGTCGGTGTGATGGCCACCTGAGCTGTGGTGTTGCCATTGACGTTCTTTCCGGTGTTGGGCACGCCGAAGCTCCAGCCGATGTCGCCACCATAGTTCTGTACGAATGCGATTTCGTAGAGCACCTCGGCATTGTTTTCGATGGTGTAGTTCATCTCGTTGATGAACGACTGCTCGAAGTTGGGGTAGAGGTCGCGTGGCTTGAGCTGTATGAGTTTCAGACAGTAGTCTTTGGCCATCTGGTAGTACTCGGTGTAGGTGCGTGCGGTTTTCTCGTTTCCGCTCATGTCCTTGTAGGTGACAGCGAGGTCGGGATTTCCTGCTACGTCGAGATATTCGTCGGCACGCTTCATGGTACCGTCTTTGGTCATGCCGTATCCTGCGCGGAAGAGTGCGATGCGTGCGATGAGTCCGATGGCGAAGTCGCGGTTCATGCGCTCGATACCTCCGGTGTTCACATCGCTCCATTTCATGCTTGGCTCGATGTCGACGAGCTGCTGAAGCACGCGGCTATAGACGATGTTCTTGTCGGTACGGGGCTTGTCGATTTCCTCTCCCCATTTAGCAGCCACGTCGTAGTAGGGCACATCGCCGAAGAAGTTGCACATGAGGTAGTATCTGTAAGCCTTGAGGCAGGTGGCCTCACCTTTGATGTGCTGCATCTCGTCGGTGTTGGCGATTTTGCTGGCGTCGATGCCGGCACGCACCTGGTTGGCCCTCTCGATGGCCTGTAGGTTGTTGTCCCATACTTTCTTGACGTCACTCCATCCCACATTTCCTGGTCCCTGGAGTGGCCATACGGCCTGTCGGTGGTTGGTGGCGACGGCCTCTTGCACGCTCATCGCCTCCACATCGGTGTTCTGCATCCACACGCCGCACATACGCGAGGTGTAGGGGTCTTCGGCGAACAGCACATATACGCCGTTGATGGCGTTTGTGGCAAACTCAGTGGAGCTGTATACCATGTTCAAGTCCATCTGTGAGGGCGACTCCACATCGAGATAGTCATCGCATGCCGTCAGCCCCATAGCTGCGAGAGCTGCAATCGCTATATATAGTTTCTTGCTTTTCATATATTTGTCAGTTGTTTGTTGTTATTTACAGCGTTACGTTTACACCGAAGGTGAAAGCACGGCTCTTGGGATAAGATGAGAAGTCGATGCCTGGGGTCAGGCCAGAGTAACTGCTGTTGCGTGCATAGGAGCTGACTTCCGGGTCGAAGCCAGGATAGCTGGAGATGACGAACAGGTTGGTTCCGGTAGTGTAGAAGCGGAGGCGCTGTACGCCGAATTTCTTGGTGAGCTTTGCCGGCAGTGTGTAACCGATGGTCACGCTCTGGAGTCGGAGGAAAGAAGCGTCGTCCATGGCCCAGTCGGTGGGTACCACGACAGCGTCGCCGGTTGAGAATGGGCTCCACATGGCTTTGGGTGCCTTTCCGTTGCCACCCTCGTTCCAGTATGCGAGGTCTTCGAGTTTTGAGAGGAGTACGCCCGTCTCGGGATTGATGTAGGAGTAGGCGTTGCTCTGGCTCATCTCTTCGCGCATGTTGGGATAAGTACCTGCACGGTAGCGCGAGGTGGTCTGTATCTTGTTGGCATTGTAGATGTCGTTGCCCACTTTGAAGGTGAAGTTCAGGTTGAAGTCGAAGTCATAGACGTCGCCGCTGAAGCCGAAACCGCCTGCGAAGTCGGGGTTGGTGTCGCCGATGACGGTGATATCGCCTGCGTCGACGACTCCGTTGCCGTCAAGGTCTTTGAGCTTCATGGCACCTGGACGTATGCCGATGACGCCGCCCAAGAGCGATGTGGTGGGCACACCTTCCTTGAGGGTGTAAACACCTGTTGTCTCGTTGTAGCTGGCGAAGTCGGCTGTGGTGTAGTATCCGTCGCTCTCCCATCCGTAGACCAGGCCGATGGGGTCGCCGATGCGTACGATGTAGTCTTGCTGGTTCTTGTTGTCGGTGCTTGCCCATCCCGATGCGAATGTCATCTCCTTCAAGCCGTTGGCGAGGCCCTTCACGTTCGACTTGTCGAAGCCGATGTTGAAGTTGGCATTCAGGTGGAAACGCTGCTTCTGGAGGATAACGCCGTTCAAGGTGAGTTCCACACCCTTGTTGCTGGTGGATGCCGAGTTCTCCCATACGGTGGTGTATCCCGGTGCGGCGATGTTGTGGTTGATCAGGAGGTCGTCGGTGTTGTTCCAGTAGAAGTCGAGTGTACCGGTGAGTCGCTCGTGGAGGAAACCGAAGTCAAGACCGATGTTTCTGGTGGTGCGTTTCTCCCAAGTCAGCGATTCGTTGGCCAGTGTGGTGGAGACGGCTTGGTGTGAGCCGCTTGTCTCGCCTACGCCATATCGTTTCGACCCGCTGTTGGTGTTGTAGAGCTGCACATACTGCGTGTTGCTGATTTTGTCGTTACCCACCTTACCATAAGAGAAGCGGAGTTTGAGGTTGGACAGCCATTTTTTGGTATTTTTCATCCAAGGCTCCTCGATGATGCGCCATGATGCGGCAGCAGCTGGGAAGAAGCCCCACTGGTGTCCGGGTGCGAACTGTGAGCTGCCGTCCTCGCGGAAGGTGACGGTGAAGAGGTATCTGTCGAGCAGGGTGTAGTTGACACGTCCGAAGACGGAATACTTGTTCTGGTCGGCGCTGACAAAGCCGGTCATCGACTGCATGGTTCCCAGTCCGAAGTTGGCGAACACGGCTTCAGCATCGAAGGCATTGCTGAGGTTGTTGTTGGCCATGGCATTGTAGTTGCTGCGTCCGGAGCGCAACTCCTGGCCCACCATCACGTTGAGATGATGGATGTCGTTGAACTTGGTGTCGTAGGTCAGGGTGAAGCTCTCGCGGATGCTGTTCGTGTTGGTCTTTGTCCAGTCGGCCAGCGGTTTACCGCCTACGTAGGATGCCTGTGTGGTGGTTGAGCCATACCAGTTCTTCACCTCGTTGAAGCCGTAGGTGTAGCCGCCTTCCAAGTGAGCTTTCAGTCCCTTCAGCGGTGTTGTCCAGTCAAGTGCTGCGTTGAAGATGAAGCCACGGTTGTTGCGCCTGCGCCAATACTGCTCCGACTGCTCAGAGAGCGACATGTTGGCACGCTGCCATTCTTCGACTTCCTCTTCCGACATTGTCGAGAAATCGGGGGTAATCATGCCGGAGAGACCCTTTGTGGCGACACCATAGAGTGTCTGCTCGGTACGCACCTTGTAGGTGCCACCCTGTGTGCCCTGTCCGTTGGCTATCTGGTCGTTGACACGTGCTGTGAGCGAGAATTTCAGATTCTTGTTGAGCTCATGGTTCAACTTGAACAGGAAGGCGTAGCGCGAGAAGTCGTTGTTGGGCATCAGACCAGCGTTGAAGTCGTATGTACCTGAGAGGTTGAACTTTGTCTTGTCGGTGCCTCCCTGCATGCTCACGTTGTGGCTTTGCGAGAGTACGTTGCCACCGAACAAGTCGTCCTGCCAGTCGATGGCCTTTTGGCTCTTGTAGAGATAGAGGTCGTCGAAGACGCCGAACTGCTTGTAGAAGGAGTTGAGAGCGCTTTCACCACGGAGCGCAGAATACTCGTAGTTTGACATGACATACTGATAGGTGTCGAGTACGTCGAGGCGCTTGCTGACGGTTTTGGTCTGCAAGTAGCCGTTGTAGTTGATTTGCGTCTTTCCACCCTTTGCGTTCTTCGTGGTAATAAGTATAACGCCATTGGCACCTTCCGAACCGTAGATGGCGGTGGAGGATGCGTCCTTGAGCACGGTGATGTCCTCGATGTCGTTGGGTGAGAGGTCGCTGATGGACCCGCCCTGGAATCCGTCGATGACAATCAGAGGAGAGTTGTCGCCGGTGATGGAGCCGCCGCCACGCACGCGGATAAGGATTTCGGCATCGGGCGAACCGTCGGTGGTGGTGATGTTGACACCAGCCATCTTACCTGTGAGTGCCTCGCTGATGTTTGCGACAGGCACCTTTGCCAGGTCTTGTCCTTTGACAGTGGCCACTGCTCCGGTGAGGTCTTTCTTCCTGGCGGTACCGTAACCGATGACCACCACATCGTTGAGGGTGGAAGCCTCATCCTCGAGCTCGATGTTGTAGAGGGCCTTGCCGTCGAGGTTCACCGTCTTCGTCTTCATTCCGATGTAGGTGATGGTGAGAGTCTTGCCTTTGACATTCTGCAAGATGAAATCGCCGTCGAGGCCGGTGATGACACCGTTCTGGGTTCCAGTTTCCATTACCGTTGCTCCGATGATGGGCTCCCCGCTGGTGTCTGTCACAATACCTTTGACGGTCTGCGCTGAAACGTGTCCTGTCAGCACCAAGAGGGCCAACAGCAGCGCCAATCTAAAGAGTTTTGAAATACCAGACATAGATTTTATTTTAGGTTGATAATATGATACTTGTCCATTGTGGTAAAGTAGTCGTTTCCAAGTAGCAAGAACGGGCTTCACAGCGCCTTTTATGCTATCTATTTTGCAAAGATAATCTTTTTTGCTCAACTTTCATTAAAATTTGTTATAAAATTGTTTTTTTTTCTCCGTAAACGTTTGATTTAGGTGGGGTGGGGGAGACTGATTTCGGCTGCGCCGATTGAACAGGGGTTTAGGTTTTAGGGGGATATGTTCTTTTTATTTATTCAGCGTCAGCAGTTTTTAATCTTTTTCCTGGAAGATGGAGGCATTCAAACTAACAAAAATAGAGACGTGAAACCGTTTCGCTTAGGCATTGGTTACGATTTATTACAGTTTCCTAACTGATTCAGAAAGTGTGGTTCACGCCAACTGGTTAAGGTGTGTTCTATTAATTCTGAATTTTATGAGGTGGCATTTCTATACATTAC
>CAMHEL010000052.1 GCA_946184125.1 uncultured Prevotellaceae bacterium | reverse complement strand
TGTTCGATCGCATTTTTTTGATGGAAATTCTATATAAATTTTGAACACCCTACCCAAAGGGGCAACCCGCTCTCAGCCCAGGGCAATGCCCTGGGTTTTTATTCGCATGCTAACTTTCCGCCCTGTAAGGGCATAAGAAATTGATATTCAGGCCTTTTGATTTCCAAAAATCCCATTATCATCTTTCATCGTTTAAGAAGAAGGCATCTTCTTTCTGCATGAAAATGGCATCAACAAATCTGACACCCTATTTTTTATTTTCAATCTAAAAAGTCATCCCCTCAATGACCCTAAGCGAAACCTTAGACTATGAACATGTTGCGTTTAGAACCTCACAACAAGATTTTCCTCAAAAAACTGGATAAAAAACAGGAAGTTTTAATATTTTTTCCTAATTTTGTAGCGTATTGCTCGATAATGGCTCCTATGTGATATATTTTGCATTCGGGCGTGTAATACATCATGACAAAGCATCATACGATGCTCTGTCAATTTACTGGTTGAAAATCACAAACAAATAATCACTAATATGAAAAAAAACACATTTCTATTATTGTTAATTTGCCTATTGCTTGTTCCTGTCGGAATTAAGGCGCAAGAGGCTTACGCCGTATTAAAAGACGGAACACTCACCTTCTATTGTGACAATTCCAAAGATTCAAGGGACGGAACAGTCTATGATATATCTCAAGGGTGTCCATGGTTTAGTGAAAGATGGCAAGTAACTAAAGTCATTTTCAAAAGTTCGTTCTCTAAAGCAAGACCAACAGATACTGTAAATTGGTTTAAAGACATGAAAAACGTTGTTGATATTGAAGGTATAGAATATCTTAATACATCTCAAGTAACGGATATGAGTGGTATGTTCGATAATTGTAGAGGATTAAAGTATCTAGACGTGAGTAATTTCGACACTTCGAATGTAACGGAAATGCAACATATGTTCTCTACTTGCTATAATTTAACAGACCTTGACCTGAGCCATTTTAACACTTCAAAAGTAACGAGTATGTACTGGATGTTTAGTGATTGCTATGGTCTTACAAAACTTGATTTGTCACATTTCAATACTTCAAACGTGACCGATATGGAAATGATGTTCTGGAATTGTCATAGTCTAGAAACCATTTTTTGTAGCGATAGATGGAATACAGAAAAAGTTGAATATTCATATAACATGTTTTATGAATGCTCAGATCTTAAGGGCGGTCAAGGCACTGTATTCGACCCCAATCATACCGACAAAGAATACGCTCGCATTGACGGTGGTCCCTCCTGTCCCGGCTATTTCACCTACAAGCCCTCTGACAATGACTGCATCTTCTCAGATGTTCCTAAGACGAATGCTTATTATGATGCCACATGCTATCTCTATAGTCTCGGCGTGCTCAATGGCACAGACAACAATGGCAAGATGGAGGTGGAGAAACCTTTGACCCGTGCTCATATGGCGAAAATTGCCTTCCGGGGCGTTTATTCCCTCAGAGGTCGAACAGTTCCTGATATTGTTCCCTCCGACAATTTCCCTGTCGTCTACAGAGACCTCACCGATAAGACCAAATACTATTACCAGCCTGCTCGTGCGTTGCTCTACTTGGAATACGGCGACGGCGTGGCTCCTTTTGACCGCAACCGCCTGGAGTTTGCTTCCGAAGAGAACATCGCCCGCGTCCATGTGCTCAAGGTGCTGATGGAGACCTTCAACATCCAACCAGACATGGAAGGCACAGGCAATCCCTTCCCCAACGATGCCAACGTGGTGGCGTTGGCAAAGAAAGACCCGAGGGCGATGGGATATATCCGTAAGGCCGCTGCCCTTGGCATCATCACCAAAGCAAGCACCGAGTTCCGACCTTATGCCAACTGCTTGCGAGGTGAGGCCTTCGTGATGCTGTACCGCATCATGAAAGCGGTGGAGTCAGGTACTATTTCAGACCCCAACCCACAGGAGAGCGACTACTTCCAACCTCTGAACACCACGCTGAAGACCATCGCATTGGGGATTGGTATGTCGATGGGTAATTTCAGCCATTATACGAAGACAAGTTTTGCTTTGAGCGGGACGATGCCTCTGGTTTTCGCCCACCACTATAACTCCTACAACACCACACTTCCGGAAGTATTTTTCGGAGCTGGAAATGACAGTGCATCACCAAACGACATCTACCAACCGATGGGTGACGGATGGAGCCACAACTATCACTCCTTCATCACTATCGTAGGTAAAGTGACGAGTCCAGAGGCCCGTGTCATCGTACACTGGGGAGGAGGAAAAATAGAGGTGTATAAGTCCGATGGTTCTAAACTCGTTCCAGAGTCGTATGGTGTCTATGACGAAATGACTTTGGGCAACAAGGAGGTCATCGTCAAGACCAAATATCAAATGGAATATCACTTCGCCAGTTTGGGAAGCGCCACTGGTTCGGGTGCCGCTGTATATTATTTGTCAACCGTAAAGGACCTTAATGGCAACACATTGACGCTGAATTATGAGAATGGTGTCAATGGCTCCAAACGTATCAAAAATGTCAGTGCCGACGGGCGCTCTCTCTCCTTCGGTTACGACCTCTCAGGCACCGACCTTATGACCAAGGTCAGCGACCCCTTGGGAAGAAGCATCAAGTTCGGTTACACGCTCAACAAACAGACGGGCCGTTATCAACTCAGTACCTTCACCGACGCTAAGGGCCAGGTCACCACATACACTTACGGCGATGCTTCCAAGGTCAGCACGTCGAAACTCCTCGCCCGCATCCAACTGCCGAAGGGCAACTACATCGACAATGAGTACGACGCTAACCACCGTCTGAATAAGACGACAGCTGGCGTGGATGGCGTGCCGACAACACAGACCGCTATCGACGTGAAAGCCTCTTACGGTAGTTCGGTCTCCACCACTTCACAGGTCGATGTCACACGCAGCAGTGGCCAATCTTCCTCTTTTAACTACACCTTCAACGACAACAATGTCATGACCCAAATGACTGGTAATGAGGGGTTGTTCCTCAACAGCAGTTATACCAATGACAAACAGCCCCAGCTTCCCACATCTATCCAGACCAACAAGACCAACGTCAGCAATGTGGTTTACGACGACAAAGGCAACACCACCAGCATCACTGTGACGGGAGATGGTTCGCTCACTACCAAAATGACCTACGACGAGATGAACAACCTGACGAGTGTCACCGACCCTATGGGCTACAAGACCACCTACTCTTATGATGCTCATGGCAACCTCGTGGGAATCTCCGCACCAGAAGGTGTCACTGCGAGCATCGATGTATATACCAATGGTCTTCCCAAGGTGATTACGAACCCCATGGGAGTGAAGACAGAATTTGAATACAACTCCTATGGCAACCTAAAGACGACTACCCTACCTGCTCTCAGCCTCTCGTCATCTGCCACCTACGACAAGGCCAGCCGTCTCGTTAGTGCCACCGATGCTTTGGGTCGCACCACCTCGTTTGACTATGACGCGAACGACAACTTGGTCAAACAGACAGATGCCGCCGGCCATGTAACCGGCTACGGTTATGATGCAAACGACAACCTCACCAGCATCACCAACGCCAAGGGAGGTGTGACGTCGCTGACGTATGACAATGCCACCGACTGGCTCACCTCGGTGTCGTTCGCTGGAGCCACCAAGCGATACGAATACAACAAGGACGGCACACTCGACACCTACACCAAACCCGACGGCACGTCGCTCAACTACTCCTACGACGACCTGGGACGGGTGACCTACGACGGCTACAACAGTTACAGCTACGACAGCAAGATGCGCATCGCATCCATCTCAGGAGGAGGGAAGACCTTATCGCTCTCCTACGACGGCTTTAACCGCATCACTGGCACCAACTGCAACGGCCATAGCAACAGCTACTCTTATGACAAGAACGGCAACCGTACAAGCGTCAACAACACCACTTATACCTACGACAAACTCAACCGGCTCGCAACGGTTACATTTGGTGGTAAAACCATCACCTACACCTACCGCAAGGATAGCAAAATGTCAAAGGTAAGCTATCCCAATGGCATGACCACTACATTTGGTTATGATAACGTGGGGCGCTTGACTAGCAAGACCACGAAACTGAGCAACGGCACTGTGATTGCGAAGTATACTTTCACTTTAGATAAGGAGGGAAATATCACTAAGCAAACTTCACAAGAGCCTTTCAACGAAATGGAATTGACAAATGTAGAAGTCAGCTATACCTATGACAGTGGTAACCGTATCACGCAAGCGGGCGACATCAATTACTCTTTCGATGCTAATGGCAACACTACCCAGCGGGGCAGCGAGAATTACAGTTGGGATGTGAGAAATCAGTTGGTTGAAGCCGGTCCGACAAGCATTGAATACGACCCATTGGGACTTATCGCCTCATACGGCAACATATCCTTTACCACAGACCCTCTTGGTATCGGAAACGTACTCTCCGACTCAAAGAGTGGGGCGGAGTATATCTATGGCAATGGACTGGAGGCCCGAATCGTCAATGGCAAAACCAGTTATTATGTTGCTGACTTCCGTGGTTCTATAGTGGCCATTGTGGATGACAATGGCAATGTTACCCATAAATACCAATACGATGAGTTTGGCAAGGTGACGCAAAAGGAAGAGGCAGACTTCAACCCCTTCCAGTTTGTGGGCAAGTATGGCGTAATGGTTCTCAACGACCACCAATATTATATGCGCGCTCGTCACTACGACCCGACTATCGGACGCTTCCTTTCTGAAGATCCCATCTGGAGCACCAACCTTTACCCATATGCTGATAATAATCCGATTATGGGGATTGACCCGAGAGGAAAGAATGCAAAAATATTGATTGAAGGGTTAGGAGAAAGTTTGGGAAATGAGCTTTTAGAAGTTACAGATAATACTCTTGCTGAGATAGGAGATTTAATAACTCAATCTATTTTGAATTCAACATGTGATGAACTCAAAGTGCTAAGAGAAGCTATTATTGCGCAATCTTCAAAAGCTGGAGGAAGTTCTGCGAATTGTTTAGGCATCGGAACTGTGATAGGTTTGATTCAATATTTATCAACTGGAGATATTACACATTTGGAAAGAGGTGTAGGAAGTGATCTTGTCGGTAATGCAATTAAATACATTATTTCACATGGTGGAGGTCCATGGTTGCTTTTTGCGACGGAAGTAAGCGTTGCCACCTATTTTTCTGTTCGAGGTTTCCAAGGGAAGCTTATTGATGATGGGGTTGCATTATGGGACTCAATATTATCTGATAAGCAAAAAAAATGGCTCATGAATTCTAAATTTGCAGATGGAGTTAGATGGTTGGTTAAAAAAGCAGATGAGTATGATGCAAGACATCAGCAACATCAATAATAAGAATGTAAGCGAGCCTATAGGACTTTTATTCGAACGCCACCAACTAACAAAAGAAATAGGAAATATTGCAAATACCAAAAGTAATAAAGACTGAGCAATCAGAATCTAAAAATAATACTATATGAAAAATATCTTATACACCTTGGCATTCCTGTTTGCTACCTTGCAGACATTTGCCCAGGCCACATATACCTACGACGAGTTGAATCGTTTGACGAAAGTGAAGTATGGAAATGGTGTAACAGTGAGTTACAACTACGATGCCTTGGGAAACCGTATCTCAAAAAAGGTGACGGGAGCATCGAAACCCATGTAGGAATCAAAGGTTAGTTTTTTGTTTGATAATAAACGAATACAATATGTTACAGCCCCAAAACATAGATAAAGAATACTTGGACTGGATAGCTGAGTTGAGTAACCGGTATCGCCAAAGTCAGATAAAGGCGGCGGTGAAGGTGAACGGCGAAATGCTACGCTTTTACTGGTCTGTAGGTAAGGACATTACCGAGCGGCAGTACGACAACCGCTACGGTTCGCATTTCTACGAGAAGCTAAGCCACGACCTATCGCAGGTATTGAACAAGAAGAAAGGGTTCTCACCAACGAGTTTGAAATACACTAAGTATTTCTACAGCCTTTATGCTCCACTGTTTGCAAATCTACAACAAAATGCCGAAAAATTAGACGTACAAAATCGTCAACAACTTGTTGGCAAATTGTCGGACAGAAATCATCAACAACTTGTTGACGATTTCGAAAAGCTCTTTTGTATTCCTTGGGGACATCATGTTCAGATTATCGGAAAATGTTCCGACAACCCAAGAGAGCCAATTTGCCAACAGAAAAAGAAATCGAGCAAGGATTGAATAAAATGAACAAATAAGATTGTTAGAAATATGAAACGAAAACTATTATACACCTTGGCATTCCTGTTTGCTACCCTGCAAACATTTGCCCAAACCACATACACCTATGACGACCTCAACCGTCTGACTACGGTGAAATATGGCAATGGAGTGACCGTGACCTATACCTACGATGCCTTGGGCAACCGAATCTCAAAAAAAGTGACGGGAGCATCTAATCCTAAGGAGGCGTATGCGTGGATGTCGAGTGATAGCAAGACCCTCACTTTCTGCTATGATGACAAGCGAGCAGAGAGAAAAGGTGAAACTTATGATTTGAACACAGGATATAATTATGCTGGCTGGAACCCAGACCCATGGTCAACAGTCAGTAGTGTCACTACTGTGGTTTTCGAATCATCATTCGCTTCTGTTAGACCAACTAATATGTACACATGGTTCTGCAATTTCCAAAACCTGACAAAAATAACAGGATTAAACTATCTCAACACTTCGGAAGTGACAAATATGTACAGCTTGTTTCGTGATTGCAAAAGTCTGACAAGTTTAGATCTTAGCCACTTGAATACGTCAAATGTGACAGATATGGGTTATATGTTTTATAACTGTATCAATTTGACAAGTATCGATGTGAGTGGTTTTGACACCTCCAAAGTTGATGATATGGCAGGAATGTTCAATAATTGCAGCAGTCTAACAATCCTTGATGTGAGTCATTTCAACACCTCCAAGGTAGAACGTTTCAATTATATGTTTAAGTATTGTAGTTCTTTGACAAGTTTGGATGTCAGCAACTTCGATACTTCAAAAATAAAAGAATCATATAGCATGTTTAGGGCTTGTTCTTCTCTGAGAACGCTTACCATTTCTTCCTTTATGGGTAACATACATGATGAAGCCTGCTTTGGTGTCGGCACTTCTTCCAGTCCTTGTACCCTTATTGCCCCTGATGGCTTCGATTATGGGGTGGATACTTCCGGTAATTATTTCCAATGGAAGTTGGGATATTTCAAAATATCCGGGACAAAGGAAGCGTATGCTGTCTATAACAATGGCACACTAACATTCTACTATGACGATGAAAAGTCATCAAGAGAGGGAACGGTTTATAATGATTTAAATACAGACAACAACGTTCCAGGCTGGTGCGACCATAATGACATCACAAAAGTAGTGTTTGATTCTTCATTTGCTGATGCACGACCCACAACAACAAAATGCTGGTTTTATTACTTGAATAATATGACCTCCATGGAGGGAATGGAATATCTGAACACATCGAAAGTGACAAATATGGCATATATGTTCGATGGTTGCAGTAGTCTGGCAAGTCTTGATGTGAGCCATTTTGACACATCAAATGTGGAAGACATGTATAGTATGTTTAGTGGATGCAGCAGCCTAACAAGTCTTGATGTCAGCCATTTCGACACATCAAATGTGAAAGACATGGCATACCTTTTCAATCGTTGCAATGGCTTGACAGGCCTTGATGTCAGCCATTTTAATACGTCAAAGGTAACCAACATGCGATATATGTTTGAATATTGTAAATCACTAACAAGTCTCGATGTAAGCAATTTTGATACTTCAAACGTGACGGATATGTGTTGCATGTTCGATTTGTGTTGGTCTTTGACGAGCCTTGATGTCAGTCATTTCAACACGTCAAATGTGACAAATATGAGTTGGATGTTCTATTACTGTTGTGCTCCAAATCTTGATGTCAGCCATTTTGATACCTCGAAAGTCACAAATATGAGTTCAATGTTTTACGCTTGCTTTTATTTGACAAGTCTTGATGTCAGCCATTTCGACACATCAAATGTGACAAACATGTCATCGATGTTCAGCCAATGTGAAGCTTTGACCGACCTTGATGTCAGCAACTTTGACACTTCAAAATGCGAGGATACGGGAAGGATGTTCTTTTATTGTCATAGTCTGAAGTCTCTTGCTCTTTCATCAACGATGGAAAACCTTGACGAAACTGCCTGTGACCGCGTTGGCAGCACTTCCTCACCCTGCGCCCTCATCGCTCCAGAGAATTTCAACTTCGGTGTTGACACTTCTGGCAACTATTTCCTTTGGAAGGGCGGCTATTTCAAAGCGTCAAATTCTTCGGGCTTTGCCAATGGTGATGTCAACCACGACACAGAAGTGAATGTCGTGGATGTCATGCTAACGGTCAGCTATGTCCTAAAGAAAGAGACACCCAACTTCCACTTTGAGAATGCCGACATCAACGGAAGCGGAGAGATTGACGTGGTCGATGTCATGGGTATTGTCAACATCATCTTGAAGAAACCGGCAATGGCCCATTCTGTGCCGACCTTAGCCACCTCCGACCGCATCGAAGCCTTCTCCATGAACGACGGCATTGGCCTCAGCCTGAGCAACGCTCAGCGCTATACCGCCCTGGAGATGACCCTCACTCTGCCTTCTCATGCCACCCTTGCCAAGGCCACCTTGAATGGCAGTACCAACCACAGTGTGGTGACGCAAGCACTTGGTGACGGAATGTATAGAATAGTAGTTTATTCGCTCACTGGAGAAGCTCTCCCCAACAGCGATGCCCTAATCCATCTCACCATCTCGGGTGCAGGCAACATCAACATCAACGATGTGCTGCTTACCAATACCTTCTTCGATGCCATCACCCCGCAGGAGGCGACAGGCATCAGCATCTACGCTGGCACCAATGGCGATGACACCTCACCTGCCTACCGCACCGACGGTGTGCAGGCCATGCCCACACAACGCGGTATCATCATCCAGAACGGACGAAAACAAGTAAGGAAACGATAAGAAACTATAAGAAACTATTTTGCAAACAGGGTGCGGCAGAAATGCCGCACCCTGTTACTCATGGCGATGACCTCTTTTAGCTGCACAACACGATAAAATTCAAATAATTTGTGCCTCATCCTTGGTCTTTCACTTTTTTTTCGTAATTTTGCACCGCAAAAAGAAAAAAGCGCTTGTGGCGGAATTGGCAGACGCGCCAGACTTAGGATCTGGTGTCATACGACGTGAAGGTTCGAGTCCTTTCAGGCGCACATGGTAAAATCGGCAACTATCTGATATTTAGATGGTTGTCGATTTTTTATTGGTCTAAAATATGAAAATTGGCGTGATTTTGGCGTGATATTTCAAGAATAAATGCCAAATGGCTTGAAAAATATTATTCTCAAGAAGAAAAACAAGAGAAAATAATTGGAGTACTGAAGGATTTTACTTACCTTTGCTGCATTATTTATCGGCCCTCCCTCCTCGGTTTTGTATTCCTTGTTAAGTATGTATTGAGATTTTCGGCATATACAAGATTTTTTTCTTTGAGATTTTCGGCATATTTCAGCAGTAAACCTTTGAGATTTTCGGCATTTTCTATTCTTTTTCATTGGCAATTGGGATTTTATAGCTACCTTTGCACCGGAAAAAAAATAAAAAAAGATGGCTGAAAGAATATTTAGACGCAAAATCTATGAACAAATGCTGAATTGGAAACAAAATCAGCACGGGACAACCGCACTTCTTATTAGAGGGGCAAGGCGTGTCGGCAAATCCACTGTTGCCGAGGAGTTTGCCCGACATGAATACGAGAGCTACATATTGGTTGACTTCTCAAAGGCAACGCCAGCAATACACCGTTTGTTTGAAGATGTCTCCAATTTGGACTACATCTTCACCCAGCTGCAACTTAACTATCGAAAAAGCCTGAAACCACACAAGTCTGTCATCATCTTTGATGAAATACAGAAGCAGCCATTAGCCCGACAAGCCATTAAAACACTTGTGGCCGATGGACGCTACGATTACATCGAGACTGGTTCTCTGTTGAGCATCAAGCGTAAAAGGAAGTCAGTTGGCAACTCCGAGCAACAGAAAAACATTCTCATTCCCAGTGAGGAAACACGTCTTGATATGTACCCTATGGACTACGAGGAGTTTCGTTGGGCATTGGGAGATGACCAGACTATTCCCCTGTTGCGCACAATGTTCAACAGTCTGAGTCCGCTGAGTGATGATACTAATCGTCGTATGATGCGCGATTTTCGTCTGTATGTTTTGGTTGGAGGCATGCCCCAAGCGGTCAATGACTACCTTGATACGCACGACATGAGCATTGTCGACCAACGCAAGCGTAGCATTCTTGACCTCTACGATGAGGATTTCTACGACTTGGACCCATCAGGTCAAACTTCAGATTTGTTTCACGCCATTCCTGCTCAACTAAGCAGTAACGCATCTCGCTATCAGGTTAGTAGCGTGATTGAGGGAGGGAAACTGGATCGTTTGAGAGGTCAGATAAATATCCTCAAAGATTCTATGACCGTCAATATATCTTATCATGCTAACGACCCAAGTGCTGGACTGGCATCACACATAAACCGCGACCGGTTCAAATTGTTTTGCGGAGATACAGGGCTGTTTGTCACTCTCGCTTTCTGGGACGATAAATTCACAGAGAATGTCATATATCAAAAATTGTTGAGCGATAAGTTGAAGGCAGATGTGGGCTATGTCTATGAAAACGTAGTGTCGCAGATACTGACTGCCACGGGAAATAAGTTGTATTACCATACGTGGCCGACACCATCGGGCAAACATAATTATGAGATAGACTTTTTATTGTCCCGTAAAGCTAAAATCTGTCCGATAGAAGTTAAGTCATCGACATCCAATCTTCATGTTTCCATCGATGAATTCCAAAAAAAGTACTCGGCCCGCATCCTGCAACGATACCTCCTTCATTCGAAGGATATCCGTAAAGAGCAGGACTTGATATTACTGCCA
The DNA here is from genome assembly GCA_946184125.1 of uncultured Prevotellaceae bacterium. GTDB lineage: Bacteria > Bacteroidota > Bacteroidia > Bacteroidales > Bacteroidaceae > Prevotella. The sequence continues at coordinate 13,038 of CAMHEL010000052.1, read as the reverse complement.
ATGTATATGTCAATGTTTCTGTAGAGCCATGTTCAAAAAAGTGCCACTCTTTCCCCAAACAATATTTGCATAAGACATCCCATTTGGCCACCTTATTGTCCCGTTGTGCCTATCCTTTCGAACTCAGCGTGTAGAGACACCATGCATGGTGTCTCCGAAAGCAAATTCCCATTAGACCTTTGTTAGTGTTGAGGGGGCAAAGTTGAGATTAGACTTTAGACCATGTGCCATCAAAGCTGTATGTTTGATGCCTTTCTTTTTCGGCATTTGATAAGCAAAATAACCTACGGAGGTGCGGGGGATGGCTTTCTTTTTACATACGGTCTTAGACGAGCTAAGACCCTATGGAGGTGCGGGGGAATGGCCTTCGAAATGAATTTCTTTCGAACTCATTGGTAGGGTCTTAGCTCGTCTAAGACCGCTACACCTTCGTGCTATTATTTCTCGTCTTTCATCGCCATTTGACAAGCAAAATAACCTACGGAGGTGCGGGGGATGGCTTTCTTTTTACATACGGTCTTAGACGAGCTAAGAGCCTACAGAGGTGCGGGGGAATGGTTTCGGTTTACGGTCTCTGATATGCCCTCGGCCAGTCTCTCTGTTCCTCTCTGTTCCCTCTCAAAGATAAGTTCTCTGTGTGGCTCTGTGTCTCTGTGCCTCTGTGTTGAAAATCTCTAAATCTCTAAATCTCCATTCCCGCGGTTTCCTTTTATCCTCCCAAAAACTCAAAAAGACTCCCTTGCTCCCAAAGCTACAGTTGGATGCTTTCTATCCGTAGTTTCATGACACCTGCGGGAACACGTATTTCCACCACGTCGCCCACCTTTTTATTGAGCAGAGCCTGCGCCACGGGCGACTTGACGGAGATTTTACCTTCCCTGATGTTGGCCTCATGGGGATTGACAATGGTATAGGTCATCCTGCTGTTAGTCGACAGGTTGGTCATTTCTACCTTGCTGAGCAGCATCACCTTATCGGAACTGAGCCTCGACTTGTCGATGACCCGGGCATGCTCCAGCACCCTCTGTTTGAAGCGTATCTGCCCAAGCAGCCGGGCTTGTTCACGCTTGGCGGCATGATATTCAAAATTCTCGCTGAGGTCGCCCTTGTCGCGGGCTTCGGCGATGGCCTCCCTGACCTTAGGCAGTTCCACATGCTCCAACTGATGAAGTTCGGCCACAAGTTTGTCGTAGCCTTCCTGAGACATATATTCCATAAAAAACGGTTTTCTGAGATGATGAAAAGTATGTTATCAACGCAGATTGCTGATATACGTTAACGACAAATCATAATGTTTCTATCTGATTTTTCGACAGTCCTGTATATTTTTCGATGATGTCGGCAGGCAACCCGTCTGCTTTCATTTTTCGGGCACTTTCAACATTGGCTTCTGCACGACCCTCAGCACGACCCTCTACAAGTCCCTTGGCTCTCCCCTCTTCCAAGCCTCTTTCAAAACCTTTATGATGTGCGGTGTCCACCGTGTTAATGTAGTCGCGGTAGATTTTCACACTTTCCTCATAGTCACGTTTCTCTTCTCGAGTATAGCGGGCTATCTCAGCCTGTTCGAAGAACTTCTTGAAAATGCGGTCCTGCAGTGCCTTGGGACGGTCGAGAAGACGCGAGAGGTTGCGCACGGCAAACATCCATTTGTCGGCCATGGTCTCCAATTCGTCCTCCGTCTTGGTGAACTTGGGCATCTCCAAATAGATGAAAGTCAGTTTGTCGTAAAAGACATGGTTGTCCTCCACGTCCTTCAGCTTGATTTCATGGCGATAGCTCTGTTCGGGATACTCATTCTCGGGAAACACGAAATCGAGTATGCCCACGGTATAGACATTCTCCAAATGATAGTCCCATTTGCCTTTGGGAGCCTGCTCACGGATAGGGGCTGCGGCATAATAGATACTGCGGTCCTTGAAAAAGCGTTGCTCTGCCTTTTGCATCTCGACGATGAATTTCGAATGGTTCTCCGTCTCGCAATACACATCGAAAACTGACTTCCTGTCGCCGTAACCCTCACCGAGCACCTCGCTGTTGAGATACTGGATGTCGCGGATGCCGACATCTCCGTTTCCGAGTATGGAATTGAGAAAACTGATGAGCAAGTCTTTGTTCACCTCGGAGCCGAAAAGCCGCTTGAAGCCAAAGTCAGTATACGGGTTGATGTATCTTTCTTGTTTGTCGTCGGTAATCATATCCTTGTTTTTCCGCAAAGTTAGCTACTTTATCCTACATTTCCAAATTTTCGAAGTGCATTTGTCGTTTTTGACATTAGATTGTGATTCACGGGATTAAAAAAACATCATCTCACCAACTCCCCCAAACATAAGTTTTGACATGTGAGCCATCAGCTTTTTATGCAAGTCAAGTTAAAAAGAAAATATATCCCTAAAACCTAAACCCTTGATAAAGAAACACAGAGTGCGGAAATGTTGTATTCCTATTAAATAGGTACAAAAACGCCGTCATTGAGTCTTTGTTTTAGAGAGAGAATACACCGCCACCATCCTCTCTCCTTCACAAAGGAAGCACAAAATATGAGCAAGAAAATCATCACCGTCCTGTCATTCATCACTGCCCTGTGTCTGAGTGCGCAGGCACAGACCGATATCGAGACCCATCGACAGTATCTTAGCGGCACCGGATGCGACGACATGGTGCAATGGGACTTCCAATGCACCGGCGGGCGCAACGCCGGAGTGTGGACGAAGATTGGCGTCCCCTCCTGCTGGGAGCTCCAGGGTTTCGGCACCTACCAATATGGCATGCGCTTCTATGGCAAGGAGCGCCCCGAGGGCATCGCCGACGAGAAAGGCCTTTACAAATATGAGTTCACACTGCCACAGGCATGGGAGGGACGGCAGGTGTGGCTCGTCTTCGAGGCGGCGATGACCGACGCCAAGGTGACCATCAACGGCCGAAAGGCCGGCAGCCACCAGGGAGGATTCTACCGCTTCGAACTCGACGTGAGCGACCGCATCTTCTTCGGGAAAAAACGCAACCGCCTCGAGGTGGAGGTGAGCAAGGAGAGTGAGAACACACAGGTCAACATGGCGGAGCGGCGGGCCGACTACTGGAATTTCGGAGGACTCATCCGCCCCGTCTTCGTGGTGAGCAAACCTGTGCGCAACATCCGACGAGTGGCCATCGATGCCGGCATGGACGGGCGCTTCACCGCCGATGTCTTCCTCAGCCGTGCCACCGCGCCATGCCGGGTCGCCGTGCAGCTCATCGACGAGCGCGGGCGCACGGTGGGGAAAGGCGAGAGCCAATGCCCCTCCGACCAGTGCCAGGTGACAGCCCAGGTGACCAACCCCGCTCTATGGACCGCAGAGACTCCACACCGATACACGGCTGTCTTCACCCTCACCGACAGCCAGGGCAAGGCGCTCCACGTGCTGCGAGAGCGCTTCGGTTTCCGAACCATCGAGTACCGGGCCTCCGACGGCGTCTATATCAACGGACAGCGGGTCATCTTCAAAGGCGTCAACCGACATTCTTTCCGCCCCGAAAGCGGACGAACGCTCTCACGAGAGAAAAATATCGAAGACGTGAAGCTTATCAAAAGCATGAACATGAACGCCGTGCGACTGTCGCACTACCCCGCCGACCCCGAGTTCCTCGACGCCTGCGACTCTCTCGGACTCTATGTGGAGAACGAACTCAGCGGATGGCATCAGCCACACGAGACCATCGTGGGACAAAAACTCGTCGAGGAGATGGTGACACGCGACGTCAACCATCCCTGCATCATCTTCTGGAGCAACGGCAACGAGGGGGGCTTCAACTACGAACTGGAGCCTTTCTTCCATCAGTTCGACCCGCAGCAACGTGTGGTGCTCTATCCATGGGCCAACCGCAACGGTTTCGACACCAAGCACTACCGCTCATGGGGCGAGACGGCTGAATATATGCGGAGGAAGGAAATCTTCATGCCCACTGAGTTCCTGCACGGACTCTACGACGGCGGGCACGGCGCAGGACTGAAAGACTACTGGGAACTGATGATGTCGAACCCGCGCTGCGCAGGAGGATTCCTCTGGGACCTCGCCGACCAAGGTGTCATCCGCACCGACCTGGATGGTCTCGTCGACTGTGTCGGCAACTTTGGAGCCGACGGCATCGTTGGGCCGCACTTCGAGCGGGAAGGGTCCTACTACACCATCAAACAGATATGGAGCCCCATCCAAATGACATACGGCGAGGATGCCATTTTCATCGACAACCGATACGACTTCACCAACCTCAAGGACTGCCGCTTCACCTACCAATACCTCAAGATGCCCGACTACGGACAGACGGGTGTCACGGTGGCAGGAAAAGGAACACTCCCCTCGCCCGACATCAAACCAGGCGGGAGCAGTCGCATCGACCTGCCGAAAGGTGATGGTGATGTGCTACAGGTGACAGCCACCGACCCGCATGGCGAGGAAATCTTCACCTGGAGCAAGCCGATGAAAAGCACGGCAGACCGCTGCGAACTCCCCACGGCAGCCACCATGACCGAGACCGACGCCGAACTCACCATCACCGCTGCGGGCAAGACTTATGTCTTCTCCAAGAAAGACGGACTTCTGCAGCACGTGACCATCGGCTCACGCACCATATCACTCGCCAATGGCCCACGCTTCATCGCCATCAAGCGCTCCGACCGCTCCGACGATGGCTTTTATAACCATGACGACAAACAGGCCTTCGACAAGAAGACCCAGTATACCGCCTACGATGACCAGGGCACGTTCGACGGCTTCCTCTTCGAAGACGGACAACTGACCGCCAAATACCGCCATGGCAGTCTGGCAAGGGCCGTTTGGAGGTTCCACGACGACGGCAGCATCCACCTCACCGCCTACTGCTACTTCAATGGCGTGGTCGATATGATGGGCATCGCCTTCGACTACCCCGAGGCACAGGTGAGAAGCAAGCAATGGGTGGGCAACGGTCCCTACCGGGTGTGGCAGAACCGGCTCGACGGACCACAGTACGGCTACTGGCAGAACGACTACAACGACCCCATACCGGGAGAGACTTTCGAATACCCGGAGTTCAAAGGCTATTTCTCACAGGTGAAATGGATGCAACTGAGCACCGACGAGGGGAAAATCGGCATTGAGCCAACACTGCCCCGCTCAGCCGACCATCTCTACCTCGGGGTCTATCAGCCACGCGACGGGCGCGACCACATCCTCTACGACCTCCCCGCCACCGGCCTCTCGCTCCTCGAGGCTATCCCCGCCGTGCGCAACAAGGTGAACACCACCGACCTCAATGGTCCCTCGGCACAGCCCTACTGGGCAAAGGGCAATCATGTCTACTCCGCCAAACTATGGATTGAATGAAAAGAACGCTCCTCATCCTGCTCACCGCCATCGGCAGCCTCTGCACGTCTGCCGCCGACACCACCAAGCCCTGGACCTTCTGGTACTGGATGTATGGCTGTGTGAGCGACGAGGGCATACGCCTCGACCTCGAGGCCATGCACGACGCTGGCATCGGCGGCTGCTACCTCATGCCCATCAAGGACGTGAGCGACGGCGAGCAGTATGGCGGCACAGCACGCCAACTGTCGCCTGAGTGGTGGCGGCACATCGACTATGCCTTCCGCATCGCCGACAGTCTGGGACTGGAGATGGGCATCCATTTCTCCGATGGCTTCGCACTGGGCGGCGGACCGTGGATAACGCCCGCGGAGTCGATGCAGCGCGTGGTGTGGAGCGACACCGTCATTGTAGGCAAGGGCGGTTCATGCACGCTCCCCCAGCCCGCCGCAGCAGAAGGATACTACGAGGACATCGCCACCTACGCGCTCCCCTTGGCTGAGATGCCCGACGGCAGAAAGCCCCAGGCATCTGTCGAATTCCCTTTTCGAAGCACCGAACCGTGCGACATCATCTTCCACTACGACGAGCCCTTCACCCTGCGCCGTGTGCGCATCGTCACCGGCGGCAACAACTACCAGGCGCACCGATGGCAGGTGTCGGCCTCCGACGATGGCGTCGACTACCATCATCTGCGCGACATCCATCCGGCAAGGCAGGGCTGGCAGAACACCGATGCCCAGGCCACTTATGCCATACCCACCACCACAGCACGATGGTTCCGCTTCCACTGGACACCCGAGGGCAGCGACCCGGGCAGCGAGGACATGGATGCCGCCAAATGGCGACCCGTGCTGAAGGTGGCTGACATCCAACTGGGCAGCCTTCCGGTCGTCGACGGCTACGAAGGCAAGTCGGGGGCTGTCTGGCGCGTCAGTTCGCCTTTCCCCACCGACAGTGCCGACTGCATCGCGGCCGACCAGATACGCCGCCTCGACATCGTCGACGGACGGGTCACCGTGCCACAGGGGCGGTGGCGCATCCTGCGCATGGGGCACACCACCACGGGCCACACCAACGCCACGGGAGGTGGCGGACGGGGACTGGAATGCGACAAGTTCTCACGCGATGCCATCCGCAAACAACTCACCAACTGGTTTGGCACCATCCATCAGCATGCCCCCAAAGGCGTTGTCACAAGGCTCCATATCGACAGTTGGGAATGTGGGTCGCAGAACTGGAACAAACAGTTCGCCAGCGAGTTCCTGCAACGTCGTGGATACGACTTGTTGCCCTGGCTGCCGCTCTATGCCGGCGTGCCCATCGAGAGCTGCTGGCGAAGCGAACAGGTGATGCGCGACATCCGTCTCACCATCGCCGAACTCATCGACGAGGTGTTCTTCGACGAGATGCGACACGCGGCACGGCAGTATGGAGTGGACCTCTCGGCGGAATGTGTCGCACCCACCATGGTGAGCGACGGACTGCTGCACTACCGACACACCGACTACCCCATGGGGGAGTTCTGGCTCAACTCCCCCACGCACGACAAGCCCAACGACATGCTCGATGCCATCAGCGCGGCGCACATCTATGGCAAGCGCATCATCCAGGCAGAGGGATTCACCGAGGTGCGCGGCACATGGGACGAGACTCCTGCCATGCTCAAACCCCTGCTCGACCGCAACTACTGCCTCGGCATCAACAGCCTCGTCTTCCACGTGTGCACACATAACCCGTGGACCGACCGCAAACCGGGCATGACGCTCGACGGCATAGGAACGTTCTTCCAACGCGACAACACCTGGTGGCGCGAGATGCCTGCCTTCACACAGTATATCCGCCGATGCCAGGAAATGCTCCAGCGAGGTATGCCGGTCATCGACCTCGCTGTTTATACCGGCGACGAGGTGCCACGGCGGGCCATCCTCCCCGAACGGCTCACCGATATCCTGCCGGGGCTGCTGGGCGACTCCCTGCTGCAACGCGAGGACAGCCGTCTGCGCAACGAAGGACAGCCGATGGAAACCAGTCCGGTGGGGGTCAGCCACACGCGCAACATGACCAAGGCCGAAGACTGGACCAACCCGCTCCATGGCTACAAATACGACTCCTTCAACCACGACGTGCTCAGCGGAATGAGGGTGGAGAACGGCGAGATAGTGACACGCGACGGCATGCGATACCGCGCCATCGTCGTCCCTCAGGCAAGGAAGATGAACCCCGCCAATATCAACACGGGACGTGAGGAGATCGAGGCGCTGAGGCGTCAGGGGGCCAACATCATCGACACGCCATGGACGGAAGCCACATTGGAGCGTATCGGTTTGCTTCCCGACATCGGGCTTCCCTTTGGACTCGACTACACACACCGCCGCGACGGACAGGCCGACATCTATTTCATCAGCAACCAGACCGGCAACAGCATCGCTTTCTCGCCTCAATGCCGCACACCAAGAAGATACCGCTACTTGCACGACTTGATGACGGGCGGTTGCACAGGCATCACTATTACCGATAAGATAACGCTCCCTCCCTATGGTTCGGCACTGTTTGTGGACACCGACGAGGAATATCCTTCATCGTCGGTCACGTCCATGCCGAAGGAAACCTTTACCCATGCCATCGAGGTGAAGGACAAGTGGCAGTTGACCTTCGAGGAGAACGGTGTGCGCATCGCCACCGACACGCTGCGGGGATGGGAGACTTACGATGACCCGCGCATCAAATACTACTCGGGACATGTGAGTTACGAAAACACGTTCCGACTCAAGGGAAAACAAAAAGGAAAACAGACATGGCTGTGCCTCGACGAACTACACGACATCGCCACGGTCTATGTCAATGGCATCTGCTGCGGCACCTCATGGATGCCTCCTCACAGCATCGATATCTCTCAAGCCGTGAAACGGGGCAACAACCACATCCGCATCGTGGTGGTCAACACCTGGGCCAACGCCCTGCTCGGAGCCGACAACGGCACACCACCCTACCCCGGCATCTGGACCAACGGCAAGTACCGAAGGGCTGAAAAAACGCCCCTGCCCGCAGGACTTTCAAAAATGAGAATACTTATTGATGATTGAAAATTGAAAATTGAAGTGCCCTCTCGTTCCGTCTGTTGCGATGTCATCGCAACTAAGCGCCACGAGCAAAAATAAACCCACAAGCAAACATCTAAACCTCCACCTCCAATCATGAAAAAAATAATCCGTTTCAGCAGTCTGGTGGCAGCGGGCATCATCATCCCCAGCCCATCGGAAGGGAAGACTCCCAAGACCCCGGCAACGCCCGAACGCCCGAACATCATCTTCATCCTCGCCGATGACATGGGCTATGGCGACCTGTCGTGCTACGGCAGCGAGTATGTGAAGACGCCCAACATCGACAGACTGGCGGCCACAGGCACACGCTTCACACAGTGCTATGCCGGCAGCGGCATCAGTTCTCCCTCACGCTGCTCGCTGATGACTGGCAAGAACAGCGGCAACACACGCATTCGCGACAACCAATGCCCGGTGGGGGGCATACAGGGGGTGAAAATCAATGCCAATGGCGACACCACCTATATCCGACGGGCCAACCTGTTGCCTGAGGACACCACACTCGCCACGGTCGTGGGGGCTGCAGGATACCGCACCTGCCTGGTCAACAAATGGCATCTCGACGGCTACGACCCAGGAGCATCGCCCAACCACCGAGGCTTCGACGAGTTTTACGGCTGGACCATCTCTACCGTTCACTCCAACTCGCCTTATTATTATCCCTACTACCGGTTCGACAACGATAAACTCATCCACATCAAGGCCAATGCCCACGACAGGCATGTGAAGCACAACACCGACCTCTCGACCGACGATGCCATCAAGTTCATCAAGCGCAACAAGAACAACCCCTTCTTCCTCTATCTCGCCTACGACGCACCTCATGAGCCTTATATCATCGACAATACGGTGTGGTACGACGACGAGGACTGGGACATGAACACCAAGCGATACGCTGCACTCATCACCCACATGGATGCTGCCATCGGACGACTGCTCAAGGAACTCGAACGGCTACATTTGCGCGACAATACCCTCATTATCTTCGCCTCGGACAACGGTGCGGCCGTTCAGGCACCCCTGAAACTGTTCAACTGCAATGCGGGCTTCAAGGGACGAAAAGGACAGTTGTATGAGGGTGGCATACGCGTACCACTCATCGTCAACCAACCAGGACGGGTGCCCGTGCAGACTCTCCACAACATCATCTATTTCCCCGACATCATGCCCACTTTCGCCGCACTGACAGGGGCGACTGAGCACCTCCCACAAGGCATCAACGGAATCAATATCCTGCCACTGTTCTACGGACAGCAGGTGGATACCGACAACCGGCTCCTCTACTGGGAGTTCACTGGAAAACAGCGTGCGGCACGCCGAGGCGACTGGAAATGCGTGACCGTGAAACGTGGCGCACCACTCGAACTGTACAACCTGCGCGAGGATGTGACTGAGAGCCATAACCTCGCCGATGAATATCCGGAGATGGTGGAGGAGTTCGACCGCGAGATGAAAGCGGCTCGCACGCCTTCTCCATATTGGCCTGATTAGCACCTCGCCAGAAAAAAAGAACCTGTCTTTTTACTCGCTTAAACAGATTTTTAACTACCTTTGTAGCGTGAAAAGACGATTACTGTTTTTACTGATGATGGGCTTCGCCTGCGGGGCAGCGACAGCACAGGAGGTCGGTGGTGGAAATAAGACCACCGACGTCAAGGTGGTGCAGCCGGCTGGCAATGAGACCGACACCTACAACGCCATACGGGAAGTGAAGGTTTACACGCCCGAGGAATATGCCGCCAGCACGCTCACCATGGAGCAACACGCCGACTCGCTCCACCTCCCCACCTTCAACAACCTGGGGCAGGTGTGGTCTGCACGCTTGCCTTTCTTCAGACCCGGATGGAGCACATGGGACCTGCATCAGGGCCTCAATGTCAGCCTCGGTGCCTCTGTCTTCGCCCAATTCGGGAAAAACGCACACCATGGAGCCGGCTTCGGACAAGATATCTCGGCCATGTACGCCATGCCTCTTACCCCAAAACTCTCATTGGCGGTGGGAGGATATTTCAGCAACCTGTACTGGAACAACAACGCCTTCCGCAGCGCAGGGGTGAACGCGGTCATTGGATATCAGTTCAACGAGCACTGGGAGACGTTTGTCTTTGGACAAAAATCCATTGCGGAAAATCGCTTCATGCCTTACCCGCTCTATGACCTTGGCGACTTGGGCGACAGGATTGGGGTCTCCGTCAGATACAATGTCAACCCGTCGTTCAGTTTGGAAATGTCTGTGCAGCATAGCACAATGCCCCAATACAATCCCTTTCACAACCCAGGCAACCACTGGCATCAAGGACAAAAGCCATCGCATTCGCCGCCACCGTAGCGTCTGTAGGCACACCAGGCATTCCCGGTGGCTCATTGGCGCTCATGGCCATGGTGTTCTCTTCCGCCGGCATACCTGTCGAGGGGTGGCGGTGGCGGCCGGCATCGACCGCATCATCGACATGGGCCGCACCGTCATGTCGGTCACTGGCGATGCTTCCTGCGCCGTCATCATGCAGAAAAGCGTGGGGACATCAACCAGCAATCAGGACTGAAGAAATATTCATACTCGCGTTTGGGAAATGCCAATAACGTTATTAACCTACTTATGTCAGAATCAAACGATATTTTTATAAGCTATTCAAGAAAAGATAGTCATATCGTACATGAATACGCTAAATACCTCGAAAGAATTGGGTATCGTGTTTGGTATGATGTTAAAGGTCTTTACACTGGAGCACAGTTTGCTAATGAAATTGTTTCAGCGATTGAGAAATCCAAACTATTCATCTTTTTCTCTTCTGAGGAGTCAAACAAGTCTGAATGGACTAAAGGCGAAATATTAACTGCCCAAAAATTCGGAAAGCAAATACTTCCAGTCAGAATCGACAATTCTGATTACGACAAATCTTTAATGCTGGTTCTTTTGCCTCTTCAGTATATCGATTGTATAAGCAATATATACGACGATACATTTGAAGAGCTTCGAAAAGCGGTTGTTAAGTTTATTGGCCAACCTACGTCGACTTCCAGTCAAACTGAGCCACATAACACCTCTACAAAAAGAAAGGCACAAAAGTTGTGCATTACCATTGCTGTAATTGCCTCCATTTTCTTTTCTTTCTGCATGATGTATGTAAGTGATCAGTATTGGCTGAATTTGTCTTTGTCGCTATTTACTGTCTTTATCTCAACTACTGTCTGTATGATAGTCTCTTTGTATCTCATCATATTTGAGAAGAATTGGAACCGACGTGCTACCATTGTAAACATTTCTTTTCTTATAGGGATATTGTTTTTCCTTTCTTATTCAATCACTGCATTTGGATTGTGCTTTATAAGCCCTGATGTCTTTTCGTTAAATTCACCAAGTATTGTATGTGCTGCACTTGCAATATTTGCAATGTCCAAGTTAATGGCATTCAAAAAGATAGGATATGTATTACTGTGGATTAGCGCTTTTTTGTTCTCCATAGGAAGCTTTTGGTGGCTCAAAAGTTTCTTGCTCACAATATTATTATCTATAATTGCTATTTTCTGCATGGTGGCTATGACTTTCATTTTAATGATTAAACATAAAGGATCATCTCTTTGGGATAAGTTATCCTAATAAACCTATTCCCTCATTCCCCTCCATCCTCTCAAAAAGTAGAAAACCTCTGTGTTTCTCAGTATCTCCGTGTCTCTGTGTTGAATCTTTCTCAAAACCTCTGTCCCCTCAGGAACCTCAGGAACCTCAGGAAGCCTGTTTCCTCTGCCCCCTCTATCCTCTCAAAAATTATAACACCTCTGTGTTTCTTTGTGCCTTCGTGTCTCTGTGTTGAATCTTTGAATCTTTGAATCTTCAAATCTTTCGAACCTTTAAATTTCTCTGTTTTCCTCTGTCCCCTCTGTGCCCTCATTAACCGATGTGATAAAAAGTTAAATAATTCGAATAAAAGGGCGAAAAGGGTGCATGATAGGGCAAAAAGTTGTATTTTTGCAAGGTATGTTATTACAATTGCATTGAAACTGAAACTTAAAAATATTATTGCCATGCGAAAAATCATCATGATGAGCCTGCTGCTACTCTGCTCCTTCCAGTTTGCAGCAGCCCAAAAACAAGCAGAAATCAAGTTTGACACCAAAACAATAAACTTGGGCAGTTTTCCGGAGAGTGACCCTGTGCGTAAGTGCACCTTCACCTTCACAAATGTTGGCGATGCACCGCTGGTCATCAATCAGGCCGTGGCAAGTTGTGGTTGCACCGTGCCACAATACACCAAGAGCCCCATTGCTCCAGGACAGAAGGGCACCATCGAGGTGACATACAATGGTGCAGGCAAAATACCCGGACACTTCAAGAAAAGCATCACCGTGAGAACCAATGGAGCCACAGAGATGACACGCCTTTATGTGGAAGGCGACATGACAGAAAATTAGCACACCCCACACCATAGCAAAAACAAGCGAGCCGCCCTTTCGAGGACGGCTCGCTTGCGTTGTGATAGTTCACAATAACCATCAAGCGTCTAAAGACTTTTTTAACCCGACTTCAAGGGTCGAAAAAATTTTTGTTTAAAGTTTTTACCAAAATCAGCTGATATCCGTTGTATTTTGCCTGTTTTGCTTCGATTTCCACCATG
>CAMHEL010000051.1 GCA_946184125.1 uncultured Prevotellaceae bacterium | reverse complement strand
ACCGCAAGGCTGGCAAGCGCACACTGGTAGTCCTGATAGGCGAGAAAGCCTCCGTCACGGGCGAGGTGGTGGAAACTCCGGCACCATTGCACGTGAATACGCCGCACGCCATGCAACTCAACATCAAAAAGGTGCAGAAAGGCGGCAAGGCCGTGCTGACCAACACGGGCTATTGGGGCATGGGCCTGAAAGCCGGCGAGCAGTACGACCTGCGCTTCTATGTGAAGTCAGCCAACTACAAAGGAAGCATCACCGCCCGACTGGTGAATGGCGAGACCGGTGTGTCGTTGGGTTCTGCCACCCTCACCAACAAACAAATGAAAGAATGGACGGAGTTTACGGCCACGCTGACATCAGAGGGCTCGACATCAAAGGGAGAACTCTCACTGGAGTTCGACAAGGCGGGCACGGTGTTCATCGACTACGTGTCGCTCTTTCCACAAGCCACCTTCAAGGGGCGTAAGAATGGCCAGCGGGCGGATGTGGCGCAGATGCTGGTGTACCTGCACCCGAAGTTCATGCGATGGCCCGGCGGCTGCATAGTAGAAGGTGCCACGTATGAGAACCGCGTGAAATGGAAGGAGACTCTCGGAGACCCGATGACAAGGCGTGGCGAGTGGGACGTATGGGGATATCGCGCCACATGGGGTATGGGATACCATGAGTTCCTGCAGTTCTGCGAGGACCTGAACATGAATGCCATGTTCGTCAACAACGCCGGAATGTCGTGCTCCGTGCGCAACGGCGACTTTGTGAGCAGCGACGCAGACATGGATGCTGTCGTTCAGGACTTCCGTGATGCCATCGACTATGCCCTGGCAGACCCAGCCAAGAACAAGTGGGCCAAGATGCGTGCCGATGCCGGCCACCCGAAGCCCTTCCCCCTGAAGTACGTGGAGATAGGCAACGAAAATGTGGGACCGGAATACGTCACTCACTTCAACTATATTTTCAAGAAACTGAAGGCGGAATATCCTCAAATCACGTTCATCAACACTCTCGGACATACCGACCGCCTTCTGGAACAGATTCCTGGTGAATACATGGTGGACCCCCACTGGTACCGCGACCCGAACTTCTTCTTTGCCAACAACCATCTCTTCGACGAGGCGCCACGCACGCACGATATCTACGTGGGTGAATATGCTTGCAATGGTGGTGTGGGAGCCGGCAACCTCTTGGCTGCCATCAGCGAGGCGGCCTTCATCATGGGCATGGAACGCAACAGCGACGTGGTCAAGATGACATCGTATGCTCCGCTCTTCGAGAACGAGAACCGCCGCGACTGGCCCTGCAACCTCATCCACATCAACAGTTCCGAAGTCTATGGCCGCGCCTCCTACTACGTGCAGAAGATGGCCGCCGAGAACCGTCCGACTTATAACGTCTTCGTTAGTGAGACATCGAAAGCAGGAGAGGTTCTTCCTTTCGCGGCAGGCACCATCGGACTGGGCAGCTATGCCACACAGTGCGAATACCGCAATGTCAAAGTGACCACCTCCGACGGAAAGACTACGTCCTTCGACCCGGCGCAGTTCCAGAAACAGCGCGGCGAATGGTCAGTGGCAGGCGACGCCCTCGCACAGACCAGCAACGAGCAGCTCACGCTTTCGCTGCTCCCTTCATTCAGCAGCAATGACTACACCCTGGAACTGCAAGCCCGTAAGACGGGGGGCATGGAAGGCTTCTTCATCTACTATGGCATGGACGAACGGGGACGAAACGGATATGCCGTGAACATCGGCGGATGGAACAACCGCACATCGGCCATACAACCCATACGTCACGGTCGCACCAACGATGTGATTGGCAAACAAACACCGCAAACGGTGGAGAGCAACCGCTGGTATGCCGTGAAGGTTGTCGTCACGCCCCAACTCGTCACCCTTTTCATGGACGGCAAGGAGATTCTATCTGCCAAGCCAGCCACACAAACGCGACAATTCTGTCAGACGGGATACGACGAGCAAAGCTCCGAACTCGTCATCAAGGTGGTCAACGGTACCGAACAGCCCTACCGCCGTTCGTTCGCCATCGATGGCGCGAGGAACGTCATGCCCACGGGAAGTATAATCACCCTCAGCGGTAATGCAAACGACGAGAACACCTTCGAGCAACCCACTAAGCTGGCTCCGCAGACAACCCTCTTCGGCAAGTTCGGCAAGCAGTTCGAATACGAGTTCGCCCCCATGTCGTTCACCATCATGCGTGTGAAAGTGGAGAAATAATCAATGGTGAAATAAAAAAACGAAAAAAGGCGGAGGCCCTGAAATAATCAGAGTTTCCGCCTTTAAAATTGCATGCCGAAAAAAGCAAAACAAACATAAAAACAATGGTGGAACGGCATTTGACAAGCGTAATGCCCTACAGTGGCGCGAGGGGATGGCTTTCGAAATAGAAATTCATTTCTCGATTATTTGATTATATCAGATAGTTTTCTTATTTTTGTGCCCAAACAAATCAAAAACTGGATAAAAAGGAATCAAGACGACAGTACCCGACGACGGCCTGTTTATCAGCGGCAACAAGTTCTGGTACAGCGCGGGGAAGACCAAGATCAAGGCCTTCCGGGGATGGTTCGAGTTGGGAGCCGTTCTTGACAAAGAAACGGACTTCGGTGCCAATATCGGCTTCTTGGTGGATGACAAGCCCACCTCTGTCGATGGTATCGATGCCGTGGCGAAACGTGCGAACGGCAGTGTCTATACGGTTCAGGGCCAGTACCTCGGACGCAATATCAGTTTAAAGAAGCTGCCAAGCGGCATATATATAGTCGATGGTAAGAAAATGGTCATCAAATAAGTAGGAGGAACAAAAGATGAAAAAGACATATATAGCACCTTCAGCATGGGTAGAAGTTAGTGAAGGATACGTGTTGTTGGTAGACAGCAACCGCGTGACAGGCTTAATGGACAACTCTCTCGACATCTCATACGGTGGTGAGGATGAAGACGGAAAACTTGACCCCTCAGCCAACGCCTTCGGTTCCTGGGATGACGGTTCCTGGGATAAGTTGAAGTAACCTCTAATCTTGAAATTGTTTGAATGTATTTGTTTCATAGAACTTGATTTCTCTTGACGGGGCGCCTTTAATGGCGCCCCTTTACTGGACGAAACATGAAGGAATTGACTTTCGCAATGAACAGTTCCTACTATAGTGTATAAAGTTTCTACCTCTCGTTTTTGGAGGCAAATCACATATGCATATTGGTGTGGGCTTATTTTCATTCTTTACGCTACAGGTATTCCAGAACCTACTGATGGAGAATGTTAATAAAGCTCGCACTTTTTATGTCTTTTCGGGATCATGGAGACGGTTCTCGGGGTCCACTTTTTCCCTGCATTCTTTTTCGACACGATAACCTTTGTCGGGTTCGGAAGGTTTCTTTCGAAATTATTCGTAAGGCATCTTGCTTGTCAAATTCCGATAAAGAGAGGTTTGAGATTTATGATTAGTTTGTTCGAAACAAATTGCTTCGAATTATAAATTGCGAAAAGAAGATATTCGAAAGCCGTCAGGAACTCATCTTCCATCGAGGGGGAGGAGATGGGGATGGGATGACTAAAATAATTGGAATACAATTAATTATAGAAATAATTTGTGGAAGTTACTGACCCAACCCCAACCCCTCCCCTACGATGCCTACAATGGGAGGGGAGACGCTGGCTTTCGTGATTCTCTTTCGCAGATGATATCTCAACGGCATTTTGACAAGCAAAATGCCCTACATCTAACCTTACCCTCATCTCTCAACACTCAAATTTCAACCCTCAACTCTAAATTTGTTTGGTACGATTGGAAATGATGTTCACGATATTTAGCAATATGGTGATTAAAAAAGGAGTGCCCTAACGGGCAGAAATCGCCACAAATCTGTACAAATCAAATGCAAAGGAGAAAGGTGGTGAGATTTGAGATTCGTTGGGGGGAATTCAGATTATACATGGAGTAGATAATAAACAATTGATTATAAGGCTTTTGCCCCGTCGGGGCGAATAGATGTGCCGGGAATTAAAACCCAGGGCGTTGCCCTGGGCTGAGAGCAGGTTGCCCCGTTGGGGCGCGATGGCTACGGAAGTAAGCGCAAGAGGTCGGGCGCGCGATGGCTACGGAGGTAATTATAGGAGGTCGAGTACGATGGCTACGGAAGTAATCGCAGGAGGTCGGACGCGCGATTGCTACGGAGGTAATCGCAAGAGGTCGGGCGCCGAACCCAACAAAGATTGAAAGATTATATGCCGAAAAAAGCAAAACAAACATAATCACGATGGTGAAACGGCATTTGACAAGCAAAATGCCCTACAGTGGCGCAGGGGGATGGATTTTGTTTTTCGGAATTTAACAAGTAAGATGCCCTACAATGGCGCGGGGGGATGGATTTCGCTTATCGGCATTTGACAAGCAAGATGCCGATAAGGTACGAGATTTGAGGTCTGCATTTATGATTAGTTGGGGCGAAAATCGGATTTTTAATAGGGAAATGGCATTAGAAATAAAATTTATCTCTGAATAATTTGATTATATCAGATTTTTTTCCTAATTTTGTGCCATGAATCATAGAGATGGTTCTCGTATATCACTTTTCAGCTTCACTGAATAGATTTGAGATATATGATTAGTTTGGGGAAGTTCAAATATAATATGGAAGGAAGTGACTTTCGTGACGGACTGTTCCTCATCATGTGAATAATGTTTCTACCTCTCATTTTAGGAGGTAAATCACATATGCATATTGGTGTGGGCTTATTTTCATTCTTTACGCTACAGGTATTCCAGAACCTACTGATGGAGAATGTTAATAAAGCTCGCACTTTTTATGTCTTTTCGGGATCATGGAGACGGTTCTCGGGGTCCACTTTTTCCCTGCATTCTTTTTCGACACGATAACCTTTGTCGGGTTCGGAAGGTTTCTTTCGAAATTATTCGTAAGGCATCTTGCTTGTCAAATTCCGATAAAGAGAGGTTTGAGATTTATGATTAGTTTGTTCGAAACAAATTGCTTCGAATTATAAATTGCGAAAAGAAGATATTCGAAAGCCGCCAGGAACTCCCTTCCCATCGAAGGGGAGGGGAGACGATGGCTTTCGCGATTCTCTCTCGTTTTGAGGCATTTGACTGACCTCACCCCCGACCCCTCCCCTTCGATGCCATCGATGGGAGGGGAGACGATGGCTTTCGCAATTCTTTTTCGCAGATGATATCTCAACGGCATTTGACAAGCATAATGCCCTACAGTGGCGCGGGGGGATGGCTTTCGAAATAGAATTTCATTTCTCGATAATTTGATTATATCAGATAGTTTTCTTATTTTTGTGCCCAAACAAATCAAAAACTGGATGGAAAGGAATCAAGACGAAGATAACATCCATCAAAGATACCTCATCCTCATGTCAAAACGTTAATGCAAAATAGAATAACAATGAAAAAACTGTTGTCCTTCATGCTGTTTGTGCTCTCCAGCACAGGTATTATGGCGGGTGATATCGTGTCGGAGAATTTTGAGACCGGCCTGCCCACATCGCCGTCCTCGACAGAGTCACAGGCATCACTTGCATCGGGCACATGGCTCATCAAGGATGTCTATGCCAAAAATGACAACGGGAGCAAGAGAGCCACCATGAGCACCAACGCCTATCTTGTCACACCCATTCTCAAACAACCCGGGCGCGTCACCTTCAAGCACCGCGCCTCAGGCAGTGGCAAAAAACTGAAAGTGGAAAAGTCGGTTGACGGAGGAGCCACATGGACGGAGCTGGGCACAGCGACAGTGTCATCGTCGACACCATACGGCAGCAGTTCGTTCAAGACCAATTGTGAGGAGGCGGACACCGAGGTAAGAATCCGCTTCACCTGCCTCAACAGCACCATCTATCTGGACGATGTGGAGATAACCATCAATGCCACAAGCGTAACGCCCGTGGAGCCCGACGACCCCACCTATATCACAGAAGGGGTGCCAGTGCCCACCAAGCCCTTCCCCGAAGCACTGCACACCTACTACATCTCGCCCGAGGGCAGCGACACCGCCGGAGACGGCACTTTGGAGAAGCCATGGTACAACCTACAGTATGCCGTAGACCATGCTGTGGCAGGCGACCATATCGTATGCCGGGGAGGGACATACAAGCCCACGATGAAAAAAGACGGCAAGAAATACACCGTGCGCATCAGCTCTTCGGGCACGGCAGACGCTCCCATCATCATCAGAAGTTATGAGGACGAGAAACCTGTGTTTGACTTTGTGCAACAGTTGACCGACCAGAGCATTGGCGACAGGGGCATACTCCTCACTGGCAACTACTGGTGGCTTTTCGGCCTGCACATCACCCATGCAGCCGACAACGGTGTGAAACTTGAAGGTTCGCACAACAGGATAGAGCGCTGCGAGTTCTCCTATAACCTTGACACAGGACTTCAGTTGGGCTTCGGTCACAAATTCAGCGACACCTTCCCCAACCTGAGTTCGAACGACGGCACCTATTGCGCCTACAACGACGTGATAGACTGCGACTCACACCACAACTGCGATTACGACACCAACTACGGTTCAGACGCCGACGGCTTTGCCTGCAAGATGCACAACGGCAAGGGCAACCGCTTCGTTCGCTGCCGTGCGTGGCACAACAGCGACGATGCGTGGGACCTTTATGAGACCGATTACGACGTCGTGCTCGCCGAGTGCTGGGCATGGGACTCGGGAAAGGCGGAAGACCATCTGTGGGTGAAGGACTATATCAAGAAGAGCGGTTCGATGTCGTTCTCGGGCAACGGGAATGGCATCAAACTTGGCGGTAATGGAACGGGCGGTTCATCAAAAGGCATCCACTATGCCTATAACTGTGTGGCTTTCAACTGCAATGCCGGCAGCAGCGTGAAGGGGTTCGACTGCAACAGCCACAAGGGCGGACATGTGCTCATCGGATGCCTGGCGTTCAACAACAGCTACGACTTCATGTTCGAGTCGGGAGGTTCCAGCGCCAACACCAAATTCTACAACAACATCTGCCTGGGGAAGCAGGAGATTTGCGTGGGCGAAGACGATTACAACGCCATCTCCTCGCCGATGTCGAAAAACGGATGGTCCAACCATTTGGTGAAGGGCATCGGCGCCGACGACTTTGTGTCGCTCGACGAGGATGATGCGCTCATGCCACGAGCCATTGACGGTTCGCTGCCACGGCGCTTCGCACGCCTTGCCGCCGACAGCAAGATGGTGGATGCCGGCGACGCCAGCCACGACGTGCCAGAGAGTCTGCTGGCAGACTTCCCCTTCCTCAGGCGCACTGTCACGGGGCTTCAACGCGACCTGGGCCCCTATGAGCGCCCATCCACCACCGACGCAATGCCAAGACCTGTCGAAGACGACGCAAAGCCACGTCTTCCACGGAAATACGTCGACAACGGGCAACTGTTCATCATCATGAATGACGGAAGGAGATATAATGCCATTGGGGTGTGCAACTAATCAAAATCATTCTTGAAAATTTTGCTATTCGCCCATTTTGCCTTACCTTTGCCCATTCGAAAGGAATATATAAGCACAAAGAGAAGAAAATGAGAAAATTCTGCACGACAATTCTTACCCTCGTCTTCCTGTCGGCCGCCCTGCTGGTGAATGCCCAGGAGACGGGCTATTACAGACTGAAAAATGTGGAGACCGGCCACGTGGCCAATTTCTCCGCCCCCTATCACGTCGCCCCCGACGTGACGATGAGCGAGGCCATGTCGAAAGCCGGCACCATAGCCCGTGCCGCTGTCGACACTGCGAAAGTGACCGACCTCAGGGTGCAGGCTGTAGATGTCATCAACGTGATGCTCCCCATGTTCAAAAGCCTGCTCCTCGAAAACATCAACGAGGAGTTGTTCACCACCCTTCGCGACACCATGGTCGTCATCGTCAAAGCCAACATGACGGGTTCGGCTGGCGACGTGCTCGTGGCGAACATGAAGGCCTACACCTACGAGAAATTCCAGGACTGGGTCAACAGCCTCGACACCAACCTGTACTACGAATACGACGAGGCACGCGGCGGCAACCTCCTGTGGATGAAATCGCCCTCGTTCCCACTCAACATGGGTACGCTCAACAACTATTTCATCGGTAAAATCAACGGCTACATGTCGCTCTACAGGGGCACGGTTCAGGAGATGATTACGCCCATGCTCGAAGGCAAGGAGGGGATGGCTCCCCTCGTCTACAGCCTCATCTCCCACCTTCGCTTCGATGACCGTTTCTACCTTGTCGAACAAACGTCGGAGGACCTTCAGATGGAATTCGGCTTCGCCAACTCTCTCGATTATGAAAAATCCTGCTGCACATGGAACTTCGAAGCCATCGACAACGACACCAACTTCTTCGGTCTGAAAGGTGAATGCCAGGATGCCGAGGGCAACTGGTATGCCTCGATGACCGTCGATTTCCCCGTCAAACTGGCCGCTGGCATGGAGGCCTTCTATGTCACCAACGAGGTGGATGCCGCCAATGCCGCCATCAAGCAGGTCAAGGTGGAGGGTGACATCATACCGGCGCTCACACCCGTCATCATCAAGCTCAACGGAGAGTCGCCCGAGGCCAACAAAATGGAGGTGCTCGCCGAGGAGCAAAGTTTCGCTTTCGACGACAATGCCCTTCTCGCCCCTGTCGATGAGATGGGCTTCCTCGTAGGATTTTATGTAGGGGATGACGGCCTCAGCTACTATCAGCTGGGCATCGAGGACGGCAAGGTGGCCCTCGTGCCCACCAAGCACAACCCGCTGCACGCCAACGAGGCTTACTTCGCACTCGACAATGCCACCAAAGAGCGCATCAAGGCCGGATACCTCATCCTCAGCGACGAAATTGACGGCATTGCCACAGCACCGGCCAGCCAGCGCATGGACACACGCTACCACGACCTGCAAGGACGCATCGTGGAGAAGCCCACACACGGCATCTATATCGTCAACGGAAAGAAAGTCGTGTTTTAGACCCAGGCTTTAGACTCCGACGGCCGAGATCGGCCATCGGTGGGGTCCCCGAGATAGACAAAAGACTACTTATTGGAACTTTATTTGTGGAGGAGCCCGGGAAATGGGTTCCTCCACAAACTATAATAAGGGAGCACTAACACAAATAGGGGAACACTAACATGAAAAAAGCCCCCAAACCCGTTCGACGGAAGCAATGACCAAGGCCTAAAATGCATTTTTCAGATTATTTTCAAGAAAAAGGATGATGTTTAGCAGAAAAAAACTATCTTTGTAGCGTAAAAAAACAATCAACACTATGAGCACAACCACCACCCCCCCATCAGGCCGTGAGGCACAGGCCTACCAAGATTTTCTGAAAGACATTCGCCGCTTTGTAGGCGAAGACCGCATTTATACTGATGAGCTCCGCACCCTCGGCTGGGGAACCGATGCCAGTTTCTACAGGCAAATCCCCAAAGTGGTGGTGCGCAGCGACAACGAAAAGGAACTATCCGACATTGTCAAGGCGTGCCAGCGCCACCGCCTCCCCTTCACCTTCCGTGCTGCCGGTACCTCACTCTCCGGACAGAGCTGCAGCGACTCGGTACTTATCGTGGCCGGGAAACACTGGGAGAAATACGAGATTGGTCCGTCGCAAGACACCATACGTCTGCAGCCGGGCATCGTAGGTTCGCGTGTCAATGAGATACTACGCCCCTTCGGCCGTGTCTTCCCTCCCGACCCTGCCAGCATCGGCAGCGCCATGGTAGGCGGCATCGTGTGCAACAACGCCTCGGGCATGAACTGTGGCGTCCACGCCAACAGCGACCGCATGATGGTCAGTGCCCGTCTCGTCCTCACCGACGGCACCATCGTCGACACCGGCAGCAAGGAGAGCCGCGACGAGTTCCGTCGCACCCACCCCGAGTTCATCAAGCAAATCGAACAGTTGCGCGACGACGTGCGCGCCGATGCCGAGTTGTCGGAGCGCATCAAGCTGAAATACAGCATCAAGAACGTCACCGGCCTCAACATCAGGCCTCTCATCGCCTACGACGACCCCTTCGACATCATGGCACACCTCATGGTGGGTTCGGAGGGCACGCTCGCCTTCCTCTCGGAAGTCACCATGAAAACCCTACACGACTATCCCTTCAAGGCGTCGGCCATGGTCTATTTCCTCACCATGAAAGAGAGCTGCGAGGCCGTCGTGGCACTCAAAAAAATCAAGGGAAGCGACGACGACCTGCGCATGAGTGCGGAAAACCTTGCCGTGAAAAGCGCAGAGATGCTCGACTACATGTCGCTCAACTCCGTCGACGACCCTGTTTTTTTGAAATACAAAGAGGATGTGGACGCCGGTAAAATAGAAGGCGTGAAGCCGGGCGACTACCACAACCTCACCGCCATCCTCACCGAGACGAAAGCCTCGACGCACGAAGAACTGCTCAGCAAGATAGACCTCATCCGGAAATGCCTTGCACAGTTCCGCCTCTACACCCCCGCAGAGTTCACCGAGGACCCAAAGGTCTACGGCAAGTACTGGGCCATCAGGTCGGGCATCTTCCCATCGGTGGGCGGCACGCGGCCCATCGGCACCTCCTGCCTCATCGAGGACGTGGCCTTCCCCATCGAAAAACTGCCCGAGGCCACCGTGCGGCTGCAGAAGCTCATCGCCGACCATGGCTACAGCGACGCCTGCATCTACGGCCATGCCTTTGAGGGCAACTACCACTTCATCCTCAACCAGAGTTTCGAGAGCGAGCAAGAAGTGAAGCGCTATGCCGACATGATGCGTGCCGTGGCGAAACTCGTCGTCGAGGACTACGACGGTTCGCTCAAGGCAGAGCATGGCACTGGTCGCAACATGGCACCGTTCGTCAAGTATGAATGGGGCGACAAAGCCTATGAAGTGATGCGAAGGGTTAAAGCCATCTTCGACCCCAACGGTCTGCTCAACCAAGGCGTGATCTTCAACGACGACCCCGACTGCTTCATCAAGTGCCTCAAGCCCCTCCCCGTTCTCGACTACGACTTCGACCGCGTGCCCGACGGAGGCAATTTCCTGAAAGACCCGTCGCTGTCCACCGCCCAGGGCACCATCGAGGCCGTCAAGAGGGCAAACAAATGCATCGAGTGCGGTTTCTGCGAGGTCAACTGCATGTCGTGCGGCCTCACCCTCTCGTCGAGGATGCGCATCGCCGTGCAGCGCGAAATCAAGGCCCTCGAGGCATCGGGCACCAACCCCGAGCGTGTGGCAACGCTGCGTAGGCAATACAAATATTATGGCGACCAGACCTGCGCCACCGACGGTCTGTGCTCCACCTCGTGCCCGATGAAGATCAACACGGGCGAGCTGACACACCTCATCCGACAGATGGACATGCTCGACAACAAGATGGGCTACCGCATCGGAGAGTTCGCTGCCAACCACATGGCGGGCATCAAGAGCGGCCTGAGGGTGGTGCTCGACGTGGCACACCTGGGGCACCTCACTCTCGGCTCATCGGTCATGACCAGTGTGTGCCGCACGATGAACAAGATGGGCCTGCCACTGTGGACCACAGCCATGCCCAAGAAGAAGTCGCAGCCCAAGCCCGGCTCGCACGTGGGACACGCCGCACAGGAAGAGCTGAAAGTAGTCTATTTCCCCAGCTGCATCAACCAGACCATGGGACTGTCGAAGGAAGCCCCGGTGAAGCACCCCCTCGTCGACGAGGTGTGCCAACTGCTCAACAAGGCGGGCTATGAGGTCATCTTCCCCGAGAACATGGACCGCATGTGCTGCGGACAAATCTGGGAGAGCAAGGGTATGCTCGACATCGCCGACCGGAAGAGCGCAGAGCTCGAAAAAGCCCTGTGGAAGGCATCGGAGCAAGGACGCTACCCCGTGCTGTGCGCACAGAGCCCCTGTCTGCACCGCATGAGGAAAGTCATCAGCAAGATGAAACTCTATGAGCCGGCAGAATTCATCATGACCTATCTCAAAGACAGGCTCGACTTCCACCCCATCGACAGGCACGTCGCGCTGCACCTCACCTGCTCCACGAGGGAGATGGGCGTGGCAGGACATCTCATCGAGCTGGCACGACTCTGCTCGAATAACGTCTATCTGCCAGAAGGCGTGGGATGCTGCGGCTTCGCCGGCGACAGGGGCTTCACCTTCCCGGAGATGAACCGCTATGCACTGAGAAAACTGAAGCCGCAAATCGAGGAACATCACATCGAGGTGGGCTACTCCAACAGCCGCACCTGCGAAATCGGACTCGAGACCAACACCGGCATCCCGTACATGAGCATCGTCTACCTTGTCAACGAATGCACCACACCGAAAAAATAAACATCGCCCACTAAAAGAGACAAGTAGGTATTCAAAACCGGTCATGGAAAAGACACATCACTGATTTTGAATGCCTACTTCCCATTCATTTGCGGCTGAAAAAGCCACCAAACACAAAATATGACATCCAAGACATCACGCATCGGAACAGCGCTTCTCACCCCACTCCTTAAAGAACTGCCCTTCTTTGTCATCACCTTTTTCCTACTCAGCAGCCGTGCCCTCCGTGGCATCCACTCCCACCTGGTGGACCCGGCGGCAGGAGGGAACAACTGGCTGAGCCTGTGCGGCGAGACAGCCATCTGCTTGCTGATGAGCTACCTGCTCACAGCCCTTGTGACAACAGCGGGCAAACGCTGGCTGAAAGTGATGCTCTATACGATCATCCTCTTCCTCTTCGGCGTGTCGGAGTTTCTGCTGTGGAATTTCGACATGAAAATCAACTCCCAGGCACTGACGCTGCTCATGGAGACCAACACCCGTGAGGCATCGGGTTTCCTGCAGACCTTCCTGCTCTCGGGCGGCAGCATCCGCACCTACCTCTTCGTGGCTGCCGCCATCGCCGTCATCATCATCGCCGAGAAATGGTGGCACCGCCGTCGCCGGGAGCTCCACTCCCCCACCCTTCGGCGTGTGCTCGCCGTGGCGCTGGCTGCCTTACTGGTCGGAGGCCTGTGCTCAAGCCTGTGCTATGTGCGCATCTTCGGATACGAGAACAACGACCAGCTCAACAACCAGGAGCGCAAGGACATCGTCTATCCCTCGGACCCCATCAGCCTCCTCGCCCAGAGTTTTTACAGTCTGCACCTCGCTGGCAAAGAGACGCGCACGGCCCTTGAGACCAACCGCCACCTCAAGCCCTCGACAACCATAGAGAGCGACTCGCTGACACTGGTGCTCGTCATCGGCGAGTCGTTCAACAAATGGCACGCGTCGGCCTATGGCTATCCCCTGAACACCACGCCACACCTCTGCGACGAAATTGCCGCCGGACGCCTGGTGATGTTCGACGATGCCGTGACGCCCATGAGCCTCACGAGCCCGTCGATGAAGAACATGCTCTGCTGCAACAGTTTCTCGGATGGCGAGAAATGGTATGAGAGCGCTTTCATCCCCGCCGTGTTCAAGTCGGCTGGATACGATGTGATTTTCTGGGACAACCAGAAATACCTGTTGCCCTACGCCGACTTCTCGTTCTGCATCAACTCCTTCATCTTCGACAAGGAAATCACACGTCTGTCGTACGACCAACTGAACGAGCGGGGTTATATGTACGACTACCCACTGGTGAGCAATTACAGCAAGACGCCCCACCCCGCCGGGAAGCACCAACTGGTACTGTTCCACCTCATGGGTCAGCACAGCCCTCCCGGAGCACGCTATCCCCATGTGAAGGAATTCGACGTGTTCACAGCCGACAGCATTCACCGCAACGAGCCCTATCTGACGCAGGCGAAGCGCCAGATGATAGCAGAGTATGACAACTCTACACTTTACAACGACCATGTGGTGAATGCCATCTTCGACCTCTTCCGCGACCGTAATGCCGTGGTGGTGTATCTCTCGGACCACGGCGAGGAGACCTATGACTACAAAGACGGCATCTGGCGGAAATACGAAGGTCTCGATGCCCAGTGGCTACGCCACATCCACAACATACCATTCATGGTATGGTGCTCCGACATCTACCTTGCCCGCCATCCAGAAAAGAGGTCGTCGATAGCCGAGGCCGCCAAGCGGCCCTTCAGCATCGACAACCTCTGTCATATCCTTTTTCATCTGGGAGGTGTCCAAACCCCCTATTACATCGCCGACCGCGACGTGCTCAGTCCACAGTTCCGCCCCCGCCCCCGCATTGTGGAGGGCAAAGACGACTTTGTGAAGGCCGACTACGATGCGGTGATGAGTTCGTCTAAAGATTGAAGGCAGCCTTCCACTTCTCGAAGTTGGCCTTCTCCTCGTCGGCGATACTGTCATCGGCGACAATGACTTTCAGTATGAACTGACTGATGATGAAGAGGATGGCCTTCCGCTCGTCCTCATTGAAGCCATTTACGATATTTGCCGTCTCCTCGATGATGCCATCGATGGTGTAGGTGTGGTTGACACTGTCTTTTATTTCCTCCTTGAGGCTGTCTTCGATGTCGCCCACTTCGAGAATTCCCTCGAGGAATCCATTGATGAAGCGATACTCGTGGTCGCTGTAGTTGCCGTCGCAATGAGCGAAGAAAAGCCCCGTCTTCGCCATGAGTTTGATGGTAGCAATGATTTTTTCCATGGTTGAGAATGTGTAGTGTTCGTAGTGAAGGTTGTTGATGATAGCCGCGCCTTTACACCGACCGTCCTGCGAGGCCGATGGTTTTGAGGATGCTCTCGGCCAGTCCGCCGATGTTTCCAAGGTCGATGCCCATGTTGCCGAAGATGCTTCCCTGTCCGCCATCATTCCGCGGCTCCGGTTCGGCAGCTTTCTTCGAAGTCTTGCGCGTCGTGGTGGGAGCGGGTTCCGGCTCATCGACATCGAATCCGGCCTTTTTCTTCATCTCCCTGACGACATCGCTCATACTGCTGCCCCCCTGCTGGGTCTGCGGTTCTGTGGTGCGGCTGGTCGTGGTGGTGCGTGCCGAACTGCCAGCCGAACCTCCTGACTGCCGTCGTATTTCCCTTGCCACGTCGCTGACGCCGCCCTGCGAGGTGTTGCTTCTCGACGATGAGTTGCCCCCCATCTTGCGCTGCATCTCCCTGACGACATCGCTGGCATCATCGGACGAGCTGCTGGCGGCGCCACCGCCCATCCGCTCCTGCACCGACTTGATGATGTCCTCCAATCCCCCCGTGGAGCCTTTCTTCGACGAAGAGCCTCCACCGAGCACCGAACCGAGCACATCGCCCAGTCCGCCTTTTACAATCTCTTCAATAAAACTTCCCATAGTGTTAAGATTTTTAATGGTTTACGTTTGCCTGTAGATATGGTCGAGCGCGGCCCCGATGGCCGTGCAGAACTCCGAGTTCTTGGGGATGATGAACCGCACGTTGTAGAGCTGCTCCATCATGGGGAACACCTCGGCGCACTGGGGCAGCAAAGTGAGGTTGCCGATGAGCACAAACTCATGAATGTCGCTGTTGAGCGCCGCAAGCACCGCAGCACTGCCGATAGACTGCAGCACGGTGTGGATGAGTCCGACGGCGATGTCCTCTCTTGAGGCATCGGCCTGTGCATTGGCGAAGAGCGAGGCAGTGACATTCATCGGAAGTCCGGGCAATGGGTGCGCGCTGATGTCGCCTATCATGAGGCTCACATTCGAGATGTCGCCATGCTTGGCGAGCTCAGACACCTGTTTGATGTCGGAGGTCTGAAGCATGATGCGCGAGAGACCCGCCAGCGTTCCCCCTCCGATGCTGATGCCTCCGATGTGGCGGATGTCGTCGCGGTGGCAACGCACGAGCGATGTGCCAGTTCCCATGCTCACCACGATGATGTGGTCGAGACCGGACTCAAAACGAGCCCCAAGACCATCGGCGACGAACTCGTCGGCCTTGCTGGTGGGCAGCGCATAGACAGGCTGGTCGATATAGGCACTGCCCACCCCCGTGAGCACCACCTGCTCGATATCGCCCAGCTGAATATTGTTCTCATACAGATATTTGCCAAACGCTCCGTAGAGCGACGTGATGGGGTCGGTAGCAGTGATGCGCATGGGAGCCACCACATTCATGTCCTTTATCCCAACGATTTTCGTGGTGCTGATGCCCACGTCGATACCAATAACTATTCCCATTTCAGATGTTTTTTCATGTAGGGTGTGATTCACGGCACGAAGATAATCATTTTTTCCGAAAGAGTGTGTAAATAGGGGGGAAAAAATGCCACATGCCGCTTGCAGGACGGCTACTGCCTATGTACCAAATAATTTCTTCCAAATCCAAAGCACCACAACAGCGCCAAGGACACAGAAGACGAAATGGGTGAGATAGCCCTTTCCGAACAGCTCAATATCGAGCAGATGACTGATGAAAGTGCCGGCATAACTGCCCACGATGCCTACGATAAGGTTCATACAGCACCCCTTTCCCTCACCACTCATGATGCGGTTGGCGACATAGCCAATCAGGATACCTGTAAGTATAGGCCAAGCTGTGAAGTCTGCAATATGTTCAAACATAGACGAATGTTTTTTCTTACAGCACAAAATTAATGAAAATGCCGCACACAAGCAACATTTTTCCCAACAAATGCTGTCGGGGCGCAACATTTTCACTCATTCTGGTGAGGTTAATGCTCCACCCATAAGCCTTTGCATTAGAATGACGAGCACAACGGAGGTTACCATCGATGCGGGCGTTGCCATCTTCTCGTTTGTCTGAAATGGGGACTATTATAGTGCAGCACCTACTTATCAAATATTGTTCACCTACTAAAAAATGCAGCCAATCTTGCAGTCGTAGTCGCCAAGTGAACCCTTTGACATCGCCCACGAATTTTTATGGTGGAAAAGACATGGCAGTTTGCGGAAAAATTGCTAAATTTGTGGCGCACGAAGGAACTTGGCCTTCAACTGGAAAAAGATGTTTTGACCATCAACAAAGAAGGAATAACCATGGACGAAGAAGGAAGACATGATGAGTCACGCAGAGACTTTTTGAAAAAACTGCTTGCCGGTGGTTTCACCCTTGCCGCGGGCCTGTTTTTTGGTTCTAAGATGAGTTTCGCCACAGAGATGGCAATGGGCAGCAGCGCTTGCAGTTCCTCATACAGTTGCTCGGGCGGCAGCGGAAAGTGCGGCTCATCGTATGACTGCGCCGGACAGGGCTCACAGGGCAAAGGAAAATGCAGCTCGTCATACAACTGCTCGGGCGGCAGCGGCAAGTGCGGCTCATCGTATGACTGCGCCGGTCAGGGCTCGGAGGGCAAAGGCAAATGCGGCTCTTCATACAGCTGCTCTGGCGGTGGCGGCAAGTGCGGCTCATCGTATGACTGCGCCGGACAGGGCTCACAGGGCAAAGGCAAATGCGGCTCGTCATACAGTTGCTCGGGCGGTGGAGGCCAGTGCGGCTCATCATATGACTGCGCCGGACAGGGTGCTGACGGCAAGGGAAAATGCGGTTCGTCATACAACTGCGCCGGCGGTGGAGGCAAATGCGGCTCATCGTATGACTGCGCCGGACAATAAACGCGAGCATGACACTACGGCTGCCTGACAACATACAACGCATCGACACGGACGGGAAAGTCATCTTCTTCAATCCCGACATCCCCTCATGGGTGGTGACCGATGCCAACGGCGCCACGCTGCTGTCGCTGTGCGATGGCACACTATCAGCCGATGCCATCGTGGAACTCTTTGACAAGGAATATGGACACGAGGCGGCGTGCACGGTGCGCCGCTTTCTCGACTATGCCATCGACGCCCGCCTGTTCGACACCGCTCCCGCAAGTGAGGTGCCTATCCTTCGCAGCGACGACACCCTGGGCATCATACAGCTGTCCATCTCCGCTTCATGCAATCTCAACTGCCGTTACTGCTACGCCACCGACCGTGTGGAGAGCCAGTACCCGCGCATGACACTTGCCGACTACCGACGCGTCGTCGATGAAGCGTGCGCGATGTCGCAAGGTGTGAAATTCACCTTGACGGGAGGCGAGCCATTGCTCAATGCCGACTGCCTCGCCATCGCGGAGTATATCAAGCAACAAGGACATTATGTCGACCTGCTGACCAACGGCACCCTTATCGATGAGCACAACGCAGCAAGAATCAGTGCACTGTTTGACATGGTGACCATCAGCCTTGACGGCAGTACACGCCAACTGCACGAGGCATTCCGCGGCCCCAACACCTACGACCGCACCGAGCGTGCCATCAGACTGCTGGAGGAACACGGCACAGACACACGGCTGTCGATGACCGTCAACCGCCTCAACATTTCCGACGTGCCTGCGATGGCCCGGAAATGGGGCAGCCAGCTAAGTTTCGCCCCACTCTTTCCTGCGGGCAATGCCCGCGACGCCCAGACAGACCTCTCCATCACCGGAAGAGAATACTATGAGGCTCTGCACAGCGCCGACGGGGTCAATCCGCTGTCATACTGCGAGTCGTCGCTCGATGCCTCCCAGGTGTGCCGCAACTGCAAATGCGCCATGGGCGACGGCGAGCTGAGCCTCTCGCCCACCGGCGACGTCTATCCCTGCCAACTGCTGCATTATCCAGAGTTCCATATCGGGAACATCCATGAGCGGAGCTTGCGCGAGCTGTATGAACAGTCGGAGGTGGTGGAGCAATGCCGGCACCTCACGGTGGACAACATACAGGGCTGCTCGACATGCTTTTTAAAATATATTTGCGGCGGCGCCTGCCGTGCACGCGCCTATCACGAGTGCGGCGACATCAGAAGCTCCGGCCCTTTCTGCGAGTATGAGCGGCAGGCATTCATCGATGGCATCCGCGACATTTATTCCCACAACAAGATGGACATGTAGCGAGACGGCGACAAGTAAGCCAAAAACAGAACCCCTTCCGCACTTTTTCGCCAAAAAATTTGGAAGTTCAATAAATAATGAATATATTTGCGTGTCTTTTATAACAGGACACACACAGCAAGCTGAAAGGCGTATTTGAGTGCCTATTATTATGACAGAACACACAAAAACCTATAAAACGAATTACTATGGAAGTAGAGAAAATCATGCGTGCCCTGGAGCAGAAGCATCCGGGCGAGTCGGAGTACTTGCAAGCCGTGAGGGAGGTCCTCCTTTCGGTAGAAGAAGTTTACAATCAGCACCCAGAGTTTGAGAAAGCAAAAATCATCGAGCGCATCGTAGAGCCCGAGCGCATCCTCACATTCCGTGTGCCATGGGTGGATGACAAAGGCGAGGTACATGTCAACCTGGGCTACCGCGTCCAATACAACAGTGCGATAGGTCCGTACAAAGGCGGTCTGCGGTTCCACTCTTCCGTCAACCTCTCCATCCTGAAGTTCCTCGGTTTCGAGCAGACCTTCAAGAACGCCCTCACGACACTGCCAATGGGCGGCGGAAAAGGCGGAAGCGACTTCTCCATCCGCGGCAGGAGCGACGCCGAGGTGATGCGTTTCTGCCAGGCCTTCATGCTGGAGCTTCACAAAGTAATAGGCCCCGACATGGACGTTCCCGCAGGCGACATCGGTGTTGGCGGCCGTGAGATAGGCTACCTCTTCGGCATGTACAAGAAACTCACGCACCAATATCAGGGTGTGCTGACAGGCAAAGGCCTGGAATGGGGTGGCTCCATCCTACGTCCGGAGGCCACAGGCTTCGGTGCGCTCTACTTTGTCCACCAGATGCTTGACACCCACGGCATCGACATCAAGGGCAAGACAGTGGCCATCAGCGGCTTCGGAAACGTGGCGTGGGGCGCTGCGAAGAAGGCCACAGAACTGGGCGCCAAGGTGGTGACCATATCAGGCCCCGACGGCTATATCTACGACCCAGCGGGCCTCGATGAAGAGAAGATAGCCTACCTGCTCGAACTGCGCGCCAGCGGCAACGACGTGTGCGAGCCCTATGCCGAGGAGTTTGAGGGAGCAACATTCTACGAGGGCCGCAAGCCCTGGGAGGTGAAGGTAGACATCGCACTGCCTTGCGCCACACAGAACGAGCTCAACGGCGATGACGCAGACATGCTGCTGGCGAACGGCACGCTTTGCGTTGCAGAGGTGTCGAACATGGGCTGCACCGCTGAGGCAGTCGACAAATTCATCGCTGCAGGACAACTGTTCGCTCCTGGCAAGGCCGTGAATGCCGGCGGTGTCGCCACCTCAGGTCTTGAGATGACACAAAACTCCATGCGCCTGTCGTGGAGCGGTGCCGAGGTGGACGAGAAGTTGCACACCATCATGGCAAACATCCACGAGCAATGCGTGAAATACGGCAAAGAGCCAAGTGGCTACATCAACTATGTGAAGGGCGCCAACATCGCCGGCTTCATGAAGGTGGCCAACGCAATGATGGCACAAGGCATCGTATAAGCGTCAACATCACTGTAGAAATCAAACATCAACCCCTCGGTTGCCTATTGGCTCCCGAGGGGTTGATGTGTAAAGGGTGGACGATGTCTATGGGCCATCCGCCGTACCAGAAGAGTTACCTCATCGTGTCGATGGTGAACTCAGAAACATTCGACATCACACGGTTGCCTTGGAGAACAGAGATGCAGAAGGTGGCGGTGCCACTCTTGATCTTGCCCGTCTTGACCATGGCAGTGTAGCGGATACCCTTTCCTGGGCTGAGCTGCTCGACATGGACGGAAGGCGAGATGTAGATGTTCTTGCTGCCATTAGCCTCCACCACCAACGGCTGCAGGTCATAGAGCGTCTTGTCGGAGGTGTTGTACACCTCGAAGATGACCTTGCACACCTCGTTGGAGGAGATGATGCCATCGCGGTTGGTATCGACGAAGCGTGGGTTGCGGATTTCGATGGCATTGTTGACGGAATAGCCAGAGCTGATGTCCTCGATGCTCGAAGAAGCAGGAGGGAGATTGCGGGCTGTGGAAGCAGAGTAGTTGCCAGTGTAGTCGGAGCCCTCGAAGTCATAGAGACGGTCGTCGCCACTTCCAGTAGGGTCGTAGTAGTCGGAACTTGTCGTGCCTTGCCTGTCGTAGCTCCTATCCCTGGAGTAACTTCTGTCACTGTCGTAACTTCTGTCCCTGGAGTAACTTCTATCCCTGTCGTACCCGCCCGCAGATTTGCGACGCTGCACTTCCTGGTAATGGTCGTGCACCTCACGACGGTTGGCATCGTCGGCAGCACTGCCAATAGCAGCACCTACGACTGCACCACCTGCCATACCGATGATAGTACCTACGGCATGCCCCCTGTATCCATCGGAGATGCCGCCGATGGCAGAGCCGAGAATGGAACCAAAATGTGCGCCGGCATACGCGCCAGAGCCGGCATATGTGCCACATCCGCTGAGCAGAAGGACGGCGCAAACTGAGTAAACGAAAACTTTTCTCATATCCATTGGTTGATTAGCTGTGCAAATATAATGAAAACATCTGACTTTTCCACATTTGGCGGGAAAAAAGAGCCGTAATGTGCTGACAAAAGGCATTTATCCCGTCTTTGTGAGTGCAAAAGTAATGACAAAAGTACAAGAGTACAACGGAAATTCCCCAAACTGTGATAGGGAAAACCCTAATGTTGGAAATGTTTGAAGTCAGGGACAAGAAAAGAAGAGGATATGAGAACAAAGCGACCCCGGCCATTGGGAGTTGGCCGGGGTCTGGGAGTGGAGTGTGGCATAAAGCCACGGGGGAGGGTCTAAATTTACTCTTCTGCCTTCTCTTCGGTAGCAGGAGCCTCAGCAGCAGCCTCAGCGGCAGCCGGCTTTGAGCTTCTGCGGCTTCTACGGGTTTTCTTGCCCGTCTTGGCAGTTTTAGCCATATTGTCGTCGAAGTCGACGAGCTCGATGAAGCAAATGGGAGCAGCATCGCCCAGACGGTGTCCAAGCTTGATGATGCGTGTGTAGCCCCCTTCGCGGTCGCCCACTTTCTCGGCGACAGGCCCATAGAGCTCTTTCAGGGCCTCTTTGTTCTGCAAGTAGCTGAACACCACGCGGCGAGAATGAGTGGAGTCATCCTTGCAGCGGTTAATCAGCGGCTCGGCATACTTCTTGAGGGCCTTGGCCTTGGCGAGAGTCGTAGTGATTCTTTTGTGCATAATCAGCGAGATGGTCATGTTAGCAAGCATGGCATGACGATGATCTGCAGTACGGCTCAGATGGTTAAATTTTTTATTATGTCTCATTTTACGTTTTTAATTTTTTTCAAGTTGATACTTTGAAATATCGGTTCCAAACGAAAGATTCAGACTCTCGAGCAAATCATCAAGCTCAGAGAGCGATTTCTTACCGAAATTACGGAACTTAAGCAAGTCGGTCTTATTATACTGCACAAGGTCACCGAGTGTTTCGACATCGGCAGCCTTCAGACAGTTGAGGGCACGCACGCTGAGGTTCATGTCCACCAGCTTAGTCTTGAGCAGCTGACGCATGTGCAGCACCTCCTCGTCAAATTCCTGATTGTTGCCCTGCTCCGGATTTTCAAGAGTAATCTTCTCGTCGGAGAAGAGCAGGAAGTGATGTATGAGTATCTTGGCAGCCTCCTTCAGGGCATCCTTTGGGTGGATGGACCCGTCGGTCGACACCTCGATGATGAGCTTGTCGTAGTCGGTTTTCTGTGCGACACGATAAGGCTCGACGGCATACTTCACGTTACGGATAGGGGTGTAGATAGAATCGATTGGAATGACGTTGACATCAGAGCAGAAGTCACGATTTTCATCGGCGGGGACATATCCACGTCCTTTGTTAATCGTGATGTCGAGCTGCATGGATGCTTTAACATCTAAATGACAAATCACCAAATCAGGGTTTAACACTTCAAATCCAGTCAGATACTTACCGATATCACCGGCCTTGAATTCGGTGGAATTCTCCACGGTGATACTAACTTTCTCGTTCTCGAATTCTTCTACTACTTGCTTGAATCGAACTTGTTTGAGATTCAAAATAATGTTGGTGACATCCTCCTTCACGCCGGGTACTGAAGAGAACTCGTGCTCAACACCGCTAATCTTCACGGTATTGATAGCATAACCCTCCAGTGACGAAAGCAGAATGCGGCGCAAGGCGTTACCAATGGTCACACCGAAGCCAGGCTCAAGAGGACGAAATTCGAACTTGCCGAACTTGTCGTTGGCCTCCAACATTACGACTTTATCGGGTTTTTGAAATGCTAATATCGCCATTAATTTAAATGATTTTAGTTCTTAGAGTACAACTCAACGATTAACTGCTCCTTAATGTTCTCAGGGATGTCGGCACGCTCTGGCTTGTGCAGGAACTTACCGCTCTTAGAGTTCTCATCCCACTCGATCCAAGGATACTTGCTGTGGTTGAAGCCTGCAAGGGCTGCCTCGATGACCTCGAGAGACTTTGACTTCTCACGGACGCCAACGATCTGGCCCGGTTTCACAGCGTAAGAGGGGATGTTAACAACCTGACCATCAACGGTGATATGCTTGTGTCCCACTAACTGACGGGCAGCAGCGCGGGTAGGAGCAATACCAAGACGGAACACTACATTGTCGAGTCGGCTCTCCAGATTCTGGAGAAGTACCTCACCGGTAATGCCGGAAGCCTTGGCGGCTTTCTCAAACATATTACGGAACTGGCGCTCGAGCACACCATAGGTGTACTTGGCTTTCTGCTTCTCTGCCAGCATGACTGCATACTCCGACTGCTTGCGGCGACGGTTGTTGCCATGCTGTCCCGGGGGGAAGTTCCTGCGGGACAAAACTTTGTCTGCGCCGAAGATGGGCTCACCAAAACGACGCGCAATTTTTGATTTCGGTCCTAAATATCTTGCCATAATAATAAAATATGTTTCTTCTTAATAATCCTTCTAATAATTATACGCGACGACGCTTTGGAGGACGACATCCGTTGTGTGGAAGTGGAGTTACATCGATAATCTCCATAACCTCGATACCAGCACCGTGGATAGCACGGATAGCAGACTCACGACCGTTACCTGGACCCTTAACATAAGCCTTAACCTTACGAAGACCCAGGTCGTAAGCAACCTTAGCGCAATCCTCAGCAGCCATCTGGGCAGCATAAGGAGTATTCTTCTTAGAGCCACGGAAGCCCATCTTACCAGCTGATGACCAAGAGATAATCTGACCCTCGTCGTTAGCCAGCGATACAATAATATTATTAAAAGAACTGTGAACGTGGAGCTGGCCGATAGCGTTTACTCTCACGTTTCTCTTCTTTGAAGTGACTGTTTTCTTTGCCATAATTCTTAATTTCTTAAATGTTCAACTTAGAATTACTTCGTAGCCTTCTTCTTGTTAGCAACAGTCTTCTTCTTACCCTTACGAGTACGAGCATTATTCTTAGTGCTCTGACCGCGAACGGGAAGACCGTTACGATGACGGACGCCACGATAGCAACCAATATCCATCAGTCGCTTGATATTCAACTGGATCTCTGAACGGAGATCACCTTCTACTTTGAATTCAGCGCCGATAATTTCACGGATTTTGGCTGCCTGGTCGTCAGTCCACTCGTTAACCTTCAGGTCACGGCTGACACCTGCCTTGTCCAATATCTTTGCTGAACTACTTCGACCTATACCATAAATATAGGTCAATGCGATTTCGCCACGCTTATTCTGGGGCAAATCTACTCCAACAA
>CAMHEL010000050.1 GCA_946184125.1 uncultured Prevotellaceae bacterium | reverse complement strand
AATTCATAATTCATAATTCATAATTCATAATTTTAGATAGTAATCACAACTCTCAACCCTCAACTCTCAACCCTCAACCCTCAACATTAACTAAAGTCTAACGTCTATAGTCGTCCCGTTCTGCCATTTCGAGTAGATGATCTTGCCTTTGCTGACGTATCCGATGCGCAGGACCCGTTGAGGTGCTTGCCTCTTGCCTTCTACGGAAGTGATTGTCACGTTGAGCATCTTCCCGTCGACGGCAGCCTCCATGCGTGAGAGACTGTAGTTGCCGTCGCGATAGCTGAAACCATCGCCATCGTCCTCGTAGAGCACACCGGTTGCGGTCTTCTCTCCATCAAGGCATACAAGCAGTGTGAGCGAATCGGTCTTCATCTCCTCCGTGCTCTGTGCCAGGTTGGC
Organism: uncultured Prevotellaceae bacterium; assembly: GCA_946184125.1. GTDB lineage: Bacteria > Bacteroidota > Bacteroidia > Bacteroidales > Bacteroidaceae > Prevotella. The sequence continues at coordinate 24,291 of CAMHEL010000050.1, read as the reverse complement.
CACGGGAATGATGCTGCCGGGCCGCTGGAGCAGTCGTGCCTGATAGCTGTCGGGCTTCTCCTCAAGTGTAATGGGTGCCCACTCGCCTTTGGGCATCGCCACCTGTTCGGCCCAGGCTGGGACAATCATCAGGTCGCCACCCAACAGGAAGGCACGGTCTTCCGACCTCAGCGACAGGTCTTTGGCATCGGCCATGAACAGCGGGCGCATCACAGGCATGCCATCCACACTTGCCTCCCGGAAAAGGGTGTAGATGTAGGGCATCAGCCGATATCGACGCTCGATGGATGTGCGGCACGAACTGAGCACTTTCTCGCCAAAGGCCCAGGGCTCCTGGTCGATGGTTCCTTTGGTGTTGTGGTTGCGCACAAAGGGGAAGAACACGCCCATGGCGGTCCAGTGTGCCAGGAGTTCGGCATTCGAATTCTCGCAGAAACCGCCGATGTCGGGACCACTGAATGGCTGCCCGGAAAGGCCGAGCGTCAGCGACATGGGCACGGCGAGCTTCATCTGGTCGAACGACGACAGGTTGTCGCCAGTCCATGTGGCAGCATAGCGCTGGCCGCCAAGGAAATTGGAGCGCGACAGGATAAAAGGACGTTTCTGGGGGTTGGCCAACAGCAGACCCTGCTGACTCGCCCTCACCATGTTCATGCCAAAGACATTGTGGTAGCGGAGATGGGAGGAGGGAGTCGTGCCGTCGCCGCCCTTATGGTAGTTGTCGGCGGGCATCGAGGTCTCGGGACCACCGAAGACCGACGGCTCGTTCATGTCGTTCCACACACCATCGATACCCTGTGCCATGTAGTCCTTGTAGAGTGTCGCCCACCATAGACGCACCTCGGGACGGGTGAAATCGGGAAAATGGCATGGACCAGGCCATACATTTCCCACAAAAGGCTTCCCGTCCTTGTCTTTTACCCAGTAGTCTGCCGCCGTGCCTTGGTCGTCGACGAAATAGCCTTGCTCCACTTTCACTCCAGGGTCTATCATGTAGACGGCCTTGAAATGGTTTTGGTGAAGATAGTCGTTCAATTTCTTCGGCTCGGCGAATTCCTGGGGATTGAAGGTGAAAATCTTGTAGCCATCCATATAGTCGATATCCATCCAGATGACATCCGAAGGGATGCGGTGATAGCGCAGCAGGTCGGCGATCTCCTTGACGCGGGTGTCGGGCTGATAGCTGAAACGGCATTGCTGATAGCCCAGAGCCCACAGGGGAGGCAGTTTCATCGTTCCGGTGAGGTCGGCCAGTGCCTGCATGAGGGCCTTGGGACTGTCGCGCTCGATGATGACCACGCGGAATGCCGGCCCCTGGCTCTCAAACACCACGTCGCGCTCGGTTTTGATGGTCTGTCTCCATGTGTTGTCGGCGATGATGCCGAATGCCGTGCCGTCTTTGCGCACGCCCATCACCCATGGGTGACTCTGATACAGGTGTGAACCGTTGTCGACGCCATAAGCCGGATTGTCGATGTTCCACAATGATATCTCACGACCGTTGCGGCGGAGCGGGCCAGTCACCTCGCCAGTTCCATAAAGGTCGACGTCGTCGCCGACGCTGATGGTCGCCACACTCTTCCCATCGCGTGTGCTGAAGACAGGGCGAAGGTGCCAACTGTCGGACAGGGGGCTTGCCGCTGCGGGCTCGCGCTCGAAGATGGGCGACGGCTGATGCTGGCTGGCATCATAGCCCTTGGGGTAGAATACGGCTACCTGGTCGTCGGTAACGAAAGCTGCCTGAGCCATCGCCAAAGTGGCGATGACCAGGCAGCCCGAAAACAAACCAATTCTTCTTACCATGATGATGGTATTCAACCTATTTGAAAACTACTTAACCAATATTTTCTTCACAGTGCCGTCGGACAGACGGACGATGTTGATGCCGCGCTGCAGCTGCTGCAGACGTGCGCCGGAGACAGCGTAGACCGATTCCTGTGCAACGCTGTGCTGCTGGGCAGTGGCGATGCCGTCGGAGAGGTTGACGTAGTTGTCGCCTTCCTTCACGACTTTCAGATGGCTGGCGTTGAGGACAGGATGGCTGTCGGTGCCCAGTGTCTGGAAGAAGACATCTTCGGCATTGTTCTCGTTGAGCATGAAGCAGAGCTTGCCGCCCGTCACGTCCTCTTCGCTGACCACGGTAATCTGGTCCTGAGTGCCATTCAGCTCATAGCAGTTGACGAACGACATGCTTCCGCCGTTGTAGCGTGCGAAGCTCCGGTTGCCGTCGATGGCCTCGGGTGCCACTGTGCCGCAGTTGTAGCAGTTGATGATTTCGCCCTGGTCGCCCAGCCAGCCTGAGATAGCGCCACACTCGCGCTGACCGACGATGTCGCCTGCGTTGTAGCAGTTGATGATGCGTACATAAGCCTCGCTCATATCATTGACGCCCAGGATACCAGCGCCATTGGCACCAGTGGCGCCGACGTTCACCATGGCCTCGCTGCCGCAGTTCTCGATGGTCAGCACGTTGCGTCCGATGGATGTTCCAACGATACCTGCTGAGTAGCCGGTGGAGTAAATCTCGCAGCTGCTGTCGACGGTCACGTTCTTGATGGTAGCGCCGCTGACCACGCCAAACAGACCCTTGTTGCCCTCCTGGCAGTCGATAATCATGTTCTTGACAGTATAGCCGTGGCCGTCGAAGGTACCCTTGAACGGGCGTTTCACGTCCTCGTTGTTGCCCTCCTCGTTGGCCTGGTTGAAGCGTGTGCCGATGCCCTCGAACTGGATGCCTGCGAGGTCGATGTCGTTGGCAAGGTCGACGATGACGTTACCGTCGATGGTGCCGTTGTTGATGTCATCGGCAAGGGCTTTCATCTGGGCGCCCGAGCGGATGATGCGTGCTCCACAGACAGAGCAGATGTCGTCGACATACTGGTGGTCGGCTCTCACGGGGTCGCTCTCGGTGTTGGAATAGGTGATGTCGCTGCCTGCTGTGCCGTCGCAGTTGAGCGAGCCATTGGCAAAGACCATGCTGTGGGAAACGAAGGGGACAGGATAAGCGTCGGAGCCTAAGGTCTGGCGCCAAGCGTCGGTGTTGCCGTTCTTGTTGAGCAGGTAGGAGAGTTCGCCGGATGTCACGCTGGCCTCGCTCACTACGGTGGCGGCACCTTCCGACATGTCGGTGATGTTGTCGGTGTAATAGCAGTTGATGATGTTGCGCACATGGCGGGCGATAACGGTGGAGTTGCCTGTCATGCGGAGAAGTGATGAGGCCACATAGGTGTTCTCGATGATGGTCTCCACCTCGCCGTGGGCATAGCCGATGATGGCAGCAGTACCCTCGCAGTCAGGGGCGTCGATGGTGCCCACGAAAGCACAGTTGCGGAAAGTGGGACGGTCGTGGCAGACGGCGCTGATACCACCGTGTGTGGCATCACCGGGATAGGAGCCCAGGATGTTGGCTGCGATGACGACGTTCTCGATAAGGCAGGTGCCATAGGTGGTGCTGACGAGGCCACCGGCATAGCGCTGGGCGCTCTCGATGGTGCCGGCGACGGTGAGGTTGCGGATGGTGGCGTTGCTGATGAACTTGAACAGTCCGACGCCGTCGTAAGAGGAGTGATACTCCACGGTCACTTTATGCTCCTGGCCATCGAAGATGCCCTCGAAGGCGTTGTCGGTGTTCATCGTGAAGGCGTCGCCGCCTATCATCACGTCTTTCTTGGTGTATTCGCTGAAGTCGATGTCGGCTGTCAGGCGGGCGTTGACTTTCTTCGTACCCTTGTTGACGAGTGCGGCAAACCAGTTGAGCTGGACGGCATTTGAGAGCTCATAATAGCCGTCGTTGGGCTGGAGGTATTCGCCGTCGACTTCTCCACAGACCGTGCAGATGCCGTCGGTGAACTGATGCGGGTCGCGGTTGGACTCGTTGGTGTTCGAGAATGTGATGTCGCCGCTCTTCGATGAACCGTCGCAGTTGAGGTCGCCAACGGCATAGACCACGCCGTGTGATGCGAACGGGACAGGGTGCAAATCCTCGCCTAAGGTCTGGAACCACAGCACGTTCTCCGACTGGCTGCCATTGAGCTGATAGGCGATAGCGCCGCTCGAGAGGTCGTATTCGTCCTCGCTGATGAGGGTGCCTTGGTTGCCGTAGGTGTCGTAGTTGTTGGTGCCTTTGCCATTGCCGTTTCTCCACATCGAGTTGCTGCCGTCCATGCCGATGACGTAACCGGCATTGTAGCAGTTGGTGATTTCGCTGCCGTTGTCGCCGACCCATCCGCAGAGGGCTGCGCACTCGCGGTCGCCGGTGATGCCGCCGGTGTTGAAGCAGTTAATCATCTTGATGCCGCACTGGCTCCACATGCTCACGCCGCAGATGCCGGCAGCGTTTTCCTGTGCGGCACCGATGCTGGCCTCGTTGCCGCAGTTCTCAAACTTCACCGAGCCGCCATCGTTGGTTCCACCGGCGATACCGGCGACGAATCGAAGGCCGCTGATGGAGCACGACGAGTCGATAATCAAGTTCTTGATGTAAGCGCCGTCGGCGATGACGCCGAACAGTCCTACATACTCATTCTCGGGGGTGTCGATGACCATGTTGCGGATGTAGTGCTGCTGGCCGTCGAACGTGCCGGTGTACTTGCTGCTGGCCGTGCCGATAGGGGTGTGTGCCACGCCTGTCATGTCGATGTCGGCTGTCAGCACTCCGGCGATGCTGCCGTTGCCGCTGGCCACCAAATTAGAGAAGTCTTCCAGGTCCTGGGCATTGCCAATCTGGTAAACTCCGTCGATCTGTTCCAAAGCATAGGCCTTGGTGCTGCCCAACCCACAACAGATGAGGGTCAGAATCGCGAAAAGTAAATTCTTTTTCATAATCTTTTTGGTTAATAGTTATTTTACAAATGTTGCTTTGATATTCTCGTTGAAAAGGTCCACGGTGATGCGGTAAGTGCCTTCGCGGCTGATGACCCATTTGGTGTCATTGCCACCGACCCTGAATTTGCTGTCGGCAAGGACGTCTGTGCCCTGTGCGTAAGGATGTATGTTCTTGGGATACCAACGGTCCTGGCCCTGGAATTTGAAACTGGTGGGCTCTTCGTTCTCCGGACGTTTCTTCAGCTCGCCTTCCCAGGTCCATACATACGGGTTTTCAAGGTCCTGCTTCATCAGCAGCATTTTCCCTTCCTTCCATCCTGCCTCGGTGGCGCCACCGGCAATGAAGAGCTCGCCCCAGGGTTGGAATATCTCGCCGCGGACTTTCATCTGCATGGTGCTGACGGTGAATTTGTACCTGTCCTCGCCGACCACCACCTGCCATGCGGGCGAGTTGGCATCGGTTGTCTCCTTGAAGGCGATGCCGTGATTGGCGATGTTGGCGTCGGGAACTGCCGGTGCCAGGAAGCGTGTGGCTTTGCCCACCTTCCTGGTCGTCATCAAGCGTAACTCGCCTTCCTTGAGCGTTCCGGCGTATTTGAAATCGCCATCACCCACGGCGACCAGTTGCTGAACGCCGCCGGGCACTGCAGTACCGGTCATCCATAGTTCCTGGTATTTCTGGGCAAACAGTCCGGTTACGACCGTAAGCATGCATGCCAATATGATGATTCTCTTGTTCATGGTTCTTCTCCTGATGATTGATTAAAAATTTAACGTAACCTCTGTCTTCTGGTCACAGGGAGTGGCGGTGACGTAAACCGTCACGATGCCGCTCTGCTGGTTGTAATTCCACACCCCATTGGCCATCGGCTTTCCATTGATGGCAACAGAGGTGGGCTGTGACTGGGCGAGGAACTCGATGGTGTAGGCTCTCTTGGCGGGCATGCCGGGGAAAGAGCCCTGGCGTGGCATGATGGTGACGGTATTGCCCTGGTGACTGATGGCTGTGTTGGTGTAAGCCCCTTTCTTGTAGCCCTCGGTGTCGCCCTCGTCTTCATAAAGCGTGGTGCAGCCATCGGCACCCGGCACCACTTTCAGGATGAGCCGGTCGGGGCGGGTGTTCAGGTTGAGCATCGGGGGATTGTTGACAATCACCGTGCCTGCGCGGTAGAAGTAGGGGATTTCGTGCTGTGCGTAGCGGTCGGTGAAGGTCCGGTTGCCCTCGACCACCTGGTTGCGGCACACGTCAAACCACTTGCCTTCGGGCAGCCAGGTCTTTCTCGTGGCTTTCCCGTCGGCTTCGGATGGGGTCACTATCGGTGCCACGAGGATATCGTCGCCAAACATGTATTCGTCTTCGAAGAGGTAGGCGTTGTTTTGCTCCGGCGAGTCATAGTAGAGGGGCCGGCAGATGCTCACGCCTGTGTCGTAGGCCTGGCGTGCGGCGGTATAGATATAGGGCATGAGGGCGTAGCGCAGTCTGACCGTCTCGAGCAGCAGCGGGAAGTTGTCGTAATGCCAGATTCTTCGCTCTATGCCTGGCCAGTTGGTGGCATGGGTGCGGAAAATGGGTGTGAAGACGCCATACTGCATCCATCTGAGGTATATCTCAGGGTCGTTGTCGCCCGTCTGCTGATGGCCTCCGAGGTCGTGCCCCCAGTAGCCGAAGCCCACATTTGAGGCTGTGGCGGTGAAGTAGGGCTGCCATGCCAAGGTGCCATAGGTGGTGAACGAGTCGCCCGAGAAGCCGATGGGGTAGCGGTGGCTTCCCAAGCCGCCCCAGCGGTGGAAAATCAGCGGGCGGTGGTCGGGCCTGTTGATGCGCATGTCGTTGTAGAAGACATGGTTGCACCAGAAGGTTTCGCCAAGGCCCTGGACATATTTGCTGGTCAGGTTCTGCTGCCAGTCAAGCCACCAGAAGTCCACTCCCTGCTTCTCGCGTGCACGGATGATGCGGTTGAACATGCTGTGGTAGAATTTGGGGTCCGACAGGTTCCATGGCACCACTTTGGTGCTGGCATCCATGCCCATGTCGTCGCGCACTTCGGCGAAGTAGTCCTCGTCGTCGTCCACTCCGTCGGCAGGATGCAGGTTGAGGGCCACCTTCAGTCCGTTCTTGTGCATCCAGTCAATGAGCCCCTCGGGGTCGGGGATGGCGGTGCGGTCCCATGTCCATCCGGTCCATCCCCGGGTGTGCCAGTCCATGTCGAAAATCATCACATCCATGGGGATTTGGTTGCGCTTCACGTCGTTGACTATTTCCATGAACTCATCCGACGTGTAGCGCTGGTATTTGCTGTACCAGTATCCCAGGACATACAGCGGGGGCATGGGCTGACGGCCGGCCACCTTGATGAAATCGCCCAGGGCCTTCTTGTACTGATGGCCATAGCCTAAGAAATACCAGTCGATGGCATCTTTGTCCACAGGTTCGGCCACCCACTCTATGCCGTCGTAGGTCTTGTCGAAAACGAAGGATGTGGAGCCGTCGCCACGGCGCGTGCGGGGCGACTCGTCGATGATGCTCCAACCAGCCCTTGACAGCAGCCCGTTCTCCAGTTCCTGGCGTTTGTTGTCGCCGATTTGTCCGTCGAGCGTGCGTGTGGTGCCTTTCAGGTTGAGGGCATCGTCCTTTCCGGGATACCAGAGAACATTTCTGCCGTTGAGCGTGAAACTGATGGTCAGCACTTCGTCGGCATTCAGACCGGTGCTGACCACCCCCCCGATTTTGTATTTCAAGGTGAGTGCGTCGGTTTTTATATAAAGGTATCCGTCTTTCTCCTCTTTTGTGAAATGCGGCACAGGTAGATGCCTGTTGACGATGGCAAAGGTGGCTCTGTCCTCAAAGGCTTCTTTGTGGCTGTACTGGATACGAATCATTTCTGGTGTGAGCACCGTGAAGCGTGCCTTGCCCGATTTGACGACAGCGTCGGGATGTGCCACAGGGTTGGTGTCCTGAGCCATCGAGAACGCCGTCATCACGGCAAATGTCAATAAGATGAGAAATCGTTTCATAACTTTGCAAATACTGATTTTGTATCGACAAAGTTAGGACTTTACTCACGTCGTGGAAAGAAAACAAGCAAATGTATAAGGATATTCGCCTTATATAATAAAACAAGTATTGATTATTAGATAGTTATGCCTATAAATCGGAAGAAATGTATAATGGAAATATTGGCTTTTCACGCCTTAAATCTTCATAATCATCTTCTCAAACTGGTCGTTGTCGACTGTAGAACGGTTCTTGATGCGAGTTTTGTAGGTGTTGACGGTATGAACCGAATAGTCGAGGAATTTTGCTATACGCTCACTGTCGTTGATGCCTAAGCGGATTAAGGCGAAAATGCGCATCTCCGAGGTCAGGGAGTGGTCGTTGGGAGGCAGCTTGCGGTCTTTCTCCTCGAACAGGTCGTTGTAGCGTGCTACGAAATTCGGGAATAGCTTGAGGAAGGTCTGGTCGAATTCCTCGTACATGTTCTCGCGTTCGTCATTCAGGGTCGAGAGTTTGAGCATCGATCTCACATCGTCGTATTGGCGTGCGGCTATCTTGCGGTCGATGGTGAGGAACAGCTTCTCCAATTTTGCGATGTACTCGGAATTGGTGTAGAAAGACCTTCCTATATAGGCGTTTTTAATCTTGTCGTCCTCCAGCAGCTGGGTGTTGGCAAGGCGGAGCTGCTCGAGCTGTCCGGCGATGGTCTCTCTCGCTTCGGTCAGGATACGGTTTTTCTTGCGGTTGAACCAGTAGGCATAAAGGATGACGAGAAGCAGGGCGACGAAGAGACACGAAGCGGCTATCAACCAGTTGCGCTGACTGCGGATGGCCTTGTAGCGGTCCTGCTCGATGATGGGGAGGATGTCGCCGATTTCCACCTTCCTCAGACGGGTGTTGTAGAACTGAACATCCTCGAGGGCTTGGTGGACATAGCGGCTGGCACGGCCATGCTCACCTTGCTTGTATATCAGTCTCGACAGATGATACAGCGCCGTTATCTCACGCGTGGCGCTCTCGTTGTCGTAAAGGGCCGACTGGGCGAAATATTCTATCGCTTTGTCATCGTCTTTCATATGGACATAAGCCCATGCCATTTCCGCGGCAGTCATGGCTTTCTGGTGCTTGTCGGTCTCGTCCGATTCCAGTACTTTGGTGAAGGCCTTGAGCGCTTCCTCGTATTTCCAGTCGCGCATCAGCCTGGAACCTTTGTAGGAATACCATTTGATGGTGTTGGGCGGGGTCGACTGTATCAGCGTGTCAAGGTATGCATTGCTGACGCTGATGTATTTCGTATAGTAAGGATCGTCGTGCGCGAAGTCGGCCAATGCTCTGTAGAGGCTGCATTTCATCTCGTAATAGAGGTCGCACAGTTCGCGTGGCAACTGCGACGGATTGATGGTCTCAAGGATGGAGGAAGCCTCGCTCAGCAGACCGGATGAAATCAGACAGAAGGCCACAGCGCATTTCGACTCCGTGATCTTATCGTTGTTGCCCATCTTTTCAGCCAACTCCTGGGTCTGGCGGGCATAGACCACTGCTGAATCGTAACAATAACTCTTGTATTCCTCGAAGAGGGAATGGAGCGCTTCGTAGCGGCGCTCTTGGTAGTCGGCCTGCTTCAGCTGGCGCTTCAGGTGGTCGATTTGCTGATGTTTCTCCTGCTCGAACTGGTCTCTCTGCGACAGGCTCTTGTCAAGTTCTTGAAGCCAATATTGCTTGGAGTTGTCGGCAAATAACAGCGATGGGATGGTCAGTAAAAAGCAGAATATAGTGATTGCCAGATTTTTCATTGTAAAGTTGATAAGGATTAGCTTAGGTCTCTTACCATTTATGTCGGGTTGCTTCGCCGCAGCGACAAACGGACAATATGACATTGAGATTGCAAAAGTACAAAAAAAACCTTATCAAAGTAAAGAAATGCCGAAAAAAGTATTTTTTTTACAAAATTATTGCAAATAACTTGTTCAGCACTGTCCACGATTGACGCTTGTTAGGAATGAGGAATTAGGAATGAGAAATTAGGAATGAGAAATAAGGAATTAAAGCCGCCCCTCCGTGCCACTGTAGGGTCTTAGCTCGTCTAAGACCGAAAAAAAACGAAAACCAAGAGTTACGAAAACCAACGAACTAATGTCTAAACTCCTAAGATTAGACATTAGACTTTAGACGCTAGACGTTAGTTAATGTTGAGGGTTGAGGGTTGAGAGTTGAGAGTTGTGATTACTTTCAATAATTATGAATTATGAATTTGAGTTGAGCCTTTAGCCACAGTGGGGCGGCCGTAAGGCCGCCCCACCAAGAACCAACGAACTAATGTCTAAACTCCCAAACTCCCTCAAAATCTCCCAATCTCCTAATCTCTAAACTTCAGATGTTGACAAATTTCTTGCTCTGGCTGCCGTAAGGTCCTGTCACTTTGATGAGATATAGTCCGCTGCAAGTCTTTGTGGCATCCACAATGGCGGTGCTTTTCGACTTTCCGTAATCCACCAGCATGCCACCCACATGATACAGTTGCCAGGTGAAGGGCTTGCCGTCCGGACTGTCGATGCGGTACATCCCCTTGGTCTCGGTGGGCAGGATGAGGTAATCGGTGTCGGCGTTGGCAGAAGCAGGGGATTCTATCCCTGCTTTCTCGCCGAAGAGAGGTGCCTCTGCCTCTGTCGATGGGCGCATGCCTTGTATCTGAGGCCATCCGTCGCTGCCCCACGTCACCTTGTCGAGGTAGGTCACACGCCCGGCATCCACATCATTGGCCTGAAAACCATGATACAGCACCCAGGTTTGCCCGGCGTCGTCTTCTATCCACTCCGAGCAGTGACCAGGCCCATAGACTTGTGGACTGGCATTGAGCAGTGGCGAGAAGTTGTCGCCGATGGCCGAACGGCCGTTCCTGTCGACATAAGGTCCGAAAAGGTTCTTCGAGCGTGTCATCACCAGGCGGTAGGTGCTTTTCGCACCCTCACAGCAGGTGCCTGCCGAACCAATCAGGTAATAATAGTCCTTGTGCTTGACGATACATGTCGCCTCGATGAGTCCGCCGGCGATTTTCTGTGGTGTGGCACCCTCTTTCACAGCCAGCCCGTCTTCGGTGAGCTCCACGCCGTAGATGTCGTGGAACGACCCCCAGAAAAGATAGTTGTGGCCATCGTCCTGGATGAAAAACGGGTCAATGCAGTTCTCTATACCCACCTCGCTTGAGATGAAGAGCTTGTGGGTGTCGTGGAAACCTCCGTTGGGTCTGTCGGACACCGCCACGCCGATGCCGCATTCCCAGGTCTTGCCCCATTCCGATTTCGAGTAATACAACACATACTTGCCGTTGATATAGTTGATGTCGGGAGCCCATATCGAACCGTTGGGCACGAAGTCCATTGGGCGGGTGTCATCGGTGAACGCCGTCCCGGCATAACGCCATGTCACCAGGTCCTTCGACCGGTAAATGGGCACATTGTGCGTATCCTCAGTGGCATACAGATAGAAATAGTTGTCGCTTGCTTTGATGACCGTTGGGTCGGGCAGACTCATTTTGCACACGGGGTTTTCGTAGGTGGTCACCTCGTTGTCGGCACAGGCTACCAGCCCCATGCTGAAAATCATGGCAAGACTGAGAGACATTTTCATTATCACGTTCATTGTCGGTTGACTTTTCAATTGGCGGGTTCAAACTTGGTCCACATGTCGGTGGCAAGCAGGCAGAGCGTGAAGGTGTATCGGCCGCTGACTGATGGCACCCATTTCAGGTCGCCTCCATTGTCCTGCAGACGGTACATGTAGAGACGGTGGTCGGTCACAGGGTCGGCATTCTCCTCGGGGGCGTAGAAGAACTGATCGCCCCATCCACCGCCAAGTCCGAACTTGATTTCCCCACCTTCGTTGAAGTCGCCTGTCCAGGCATACAGGTAGGGCTCGCGGGCCGAACCGACCATTTCGAGCCGTCCGGCGGTGGTGTTGGTGTTCCAGCCTATGGAGCAGCCATTGCCGCAAATCCAGATGAGGCCCGGGGTCGGCAACTGCACGATGTTGAGCACCCTGCAGTCGTTGTATTCGTTGTTGGTGTCGACAATGATGGTGCGTGGACCCACCTCGTTGTTGGTGAAGGGCTTGAAGTCGCCTCCTGTCACATACTCCATCTTCTCGCCGTCGGCCTGACCGTAAAGAGGATATTCCTCATTGCTGGTGGTGAAGTAGTATGTGCAGCTTTGTAGATTGGTGGCCAACTCGTAGATGCCCGTTCCCAGCTGGCGCTGCTCCAGGCGTTCCACCTTGGTGGTGCCATCGCTGAGGTTGGTGCTGTGCATGTAGAGGTAGGTGGGGTATTTCTCATAGCATGTTGCGACGAAGGACACGGTCGATGAGATGGGCTTCACATACTGGGTCTCGTTGTCGATGTAGCAGAGCAACTGAGCTGTCACATTCAACGGTTCGCCGGGCAGCACCCAACGCGAGATGATGGAGTTGAGGTCGTCGTGGGTGAACGACGCCTGCGTCACGTTGCCCAGTTCGATGAGGTCGGAGACGTGCTCCGACTTCATGTTGGTGTCGTAGAACCTGATGCTGTAGCTCACCGGGTCGCCCTTCGACACAGGGCTGGTGGCGGCATCCCAGGTGAAGGTGATGGCGGTTTGGTCGGAGAGTCCCTTGTTGAAGATGATGTCGCTCTGCGAGGCTTTGATGTGCATCTGGTCGGGATTGTCCTTCAGCTCATAGTACTCAGGGTCTTCGTTGCAGGAGGTGAAAAGTCCTGAAACCATGATGAGACACATCATATATGCTGCTTTTTTCATAATTATGCTTGTTTTGGGGTTCTACTTAGTTTACTGTATTCTGCGTCTGCTCGCCGGTCACCCAGAACGGGGCTTCCACGAGGTTGGGGTTCTTCTCATACTCGTTGATGTAGATAGGCATCCAGTAGTACTCCTTTTTCCACACGCGTTTCTGGTATGGGGTGCGCTTGAAGAACTCGTTCTGGTTCTTGCCTTGTGCGTTCATACCGTAGCAGTCGCCGTTCATCTCGGGGATGCTCTCGGCAAGCATTCGGCGGCGGATGTCGAACCAACGGTTGTTCTCGCAGCAGAGTTCCACGCGGCGCTCCAGCATCACCACGCGCCTCACTTCTTCCTGCGTGTTGTCGATGTGGATGTATTCCTCATCTCTTGGGTCAACGTTGTCGAAAGTGTATTTCCTCACGCCGGCGCGCTCACGGATGCGGTTGAGGTATTTCAGCGATTCCATGCGTGCTTCGGTGGTGTTGTAGGCCTCGTTCTCTGCCTCGGCATAGTCGAGATAGGTGAATGCCAGGCGGTAGGTGAAACCCTGTCTGTCGGTCACAGCACCAGTGAGGTAGTTGTCGGTGACACACAGCGATTTGCGCACCAGATATCCATTCTGTGGAGCATCGTGGGGGGAGGACGACTGGATGTTGTCGCGGCCATTGTAGAAGAAGTTGTATTTCCTGTTGCCCACAGCGAGCCATGAGCCATGATAGGAGACGGCGTTGTAGAAGCGTGGCTCACGGTTGCAGTACATGTTGTAGGTGCCACGGGTGGTCACCTCGCCGGGATTTCCGGTTCCGTATTCCCAGGATGTGATGTTCGAACGGTCTTCGGCGACACTCGAGAAGCCTTCCTCGACATATCCCGAATTGGGGTCGGCGATGGGAAGTCCGTTCTTGGTGAAGAAAGCGTCGACGAGACCCTGGTAAACACCCAGTCCGTTGCCGCCACCATACTCACGAACCGACACGGTGCGGAGGAAGGTGTTGCGGTAGTCGTTGCCCTTGGTCACAGGGAAGGTGATTTCGCGGTTGCCCTCACTCCATTTCTTGATGTGCACGTTGTAGGTCGACATGAAGGGGTCGATAGCGCCGTTGGGGCCAGCCTCGGTATAGAGAGCATAGCCTCCCTTTTCTGCCTCGTCGATACAGAGCTTGCATGCTTCAGCAGCCTTTATCCATTTGTTGTGGTCGTAGGTCTGGTTGAATATCTGCTCGCCTTTGTAGTTGCGGTATTCGTTGTACCAGGGGTTGCCGTTGACCAGCGGACTGGCAGCGAAGAGCAACATGCGTGAGCGCACGGTGAGCGCCATGATTTTGTTGATGCGACCGTATTTCGAGGGGTCGGTGTAGGAGGCGGGCAGGGCGTTGGCTGCTTCCAGCATCTGCTTGTCGCAGTAGTCCACCACGTCGTCGAATTTCGACTGTCCCACCATCAGTTCTTCGAGCGATGCGTTGGTAGGAGCGATATAGTCGGGGGTAAAAGGTATTCCGCCGTAGTTCTCTGCCAGCAGCCACCATCCATAGGCGGTGAGAAATTTCACTTCGTTCTTCATGTTGTCGACTTCCGACTGTGGCAGGTCGTGGTCGGGCATGGCCTTCACCATGTTGTTGAAGATATAGCCGTGGCGGATGTACAGCGGCATTCTTGCCCATAGGTCGCCGTCCCATGGCGAGTTGATGGTCCATGTGCCGGTGATTTTCTCTATGACGAGTCTCCAGTCCCACTGTCGCCATCTCTCCGAGGGTGTGATGTCGTCGGCCATCACCTCGTAGCCGTCGGCGGTCAGCGACCATTTGTCGGGCTTGTGTATGACATTGTAGATGCTTGCCAGCCAGGAGTATACTTTGTCGCGGTTCTCAAACACCATGTCGGTGGTCAGTTCGGGGTCGGGCTCTTTGTCGAGAAAGTCGGAGCACGAGGTGGTGAGCGTCAGGGCCATCAGGCCGGCCACCATGTATCTTGTGAACTTTGAAGTTTTCATGTTTTTATTCTTCTTGAAGTTGTTGTTAAGCAGTGTTCTATCTATTCTGTTACCTTAGAAACTGATGTCCAAACCGGCCATGATGGAGCGGTTGAGGGGGTATTGAAGACCATTGCTGGTGCCGAGCTCGGGGTCCCACAGTTTGAAGCCTGACAGGCAGAAAAGGTTGTTGCCGCTGATGAATATCCTGCAGCTCTTGGCGTACACACGCTCCACCCATGCCTTGGGCAGCGTATAGCCCACCTCTATTGTCTTGCAGCGGAGGAAACTCATGTTCTTTTTCCACCAGGTGGAAGAGCGGTAGTTGTTCTGGTTCGGGCCATAGGTGAGACGGGGCCAGAAGGCATAGGGGTCGGGGTTGCTCTCGGTCCAGCGGTCGTCGATGTTGTAGGAGTAGGCATTGCCCTCGGTAGTGGTTCCGCCACCAGGAAGGAAATAGGGCTGGCCGCCAATGACTCGGTACACGTCGCCTACGCCCTGGAAGAAGAAGTTGACGTCAATGTGCTTGTAGCTGATGACACCACCGAAGCCGTACACGATGCGGGGGTCGAGCGTGCCGCCGATGAAACCTTCGTCTTCCTCGGTAATCACACCGTCGCCGTTCATGTCCTTGTATTTGATGTCGCCGGGAAAGAGCTGTGCTCCGCCTACCCGCTGCTCGGGGATGCCTGCCTTCAGGCTTCCGTCGGCATTGAAGTCGTCGGCAGTGAACAGGCGCTCGGCGGTAAGGCCGTAAAGCTCGCCCCACGACCTGCCGGTCTGGGCGCGGTGGGTGCCTTTCTTCACCTCGGGCTCATCAAACTCGGTCACCTTGTTCTTGGCAAAAGTGAAGTTGCCATAGGCTGAGGTGTAGAAGTCTTTGTTCCATTGCTTGTGCAAGTTGATGGTGAACTCGATACCGTGGTTCTCCATCTTGCCGTAGTTGGCGTAGGGCTGGCTCTCGTAGGGGATACCACTCTGAGAGGGCACGCTGCTGCGGCGCATGAAAATGTCCTTACGTTTCTCAGAGAAGATGTCGAAGGTGAAGTCGATGGCATTGAACAGTCCCAGTTCCACGCCAAGGTTCTGCTTGGTGACGGTCTCCCAGGTGAGGTTGCTGACACCATACTCTCCCTCGAGGATGCCGTCGAAATAGCGCTGTCCGGTCGTTCCCCAGGTGTATCCGTAGTCGCCCGATGTCTTCAGGGTGGTGAGGTAGGCGAACCTTCGTCCTCCGATGTTGTCGTCGCCCGCACGTCCGATGCTGGCTCTGAACTTGATTTTGTTGAATTTGGTTTTCAGACTCTCCATCCAGGGCTCCTCGCTCATCAGCCATCCCAGTGCGAATGAGGGGAAGAAACCGAAACGTTTGCCCTTGGCGAAATTCTCAGAACCGTTGTAGCCGAAGTTGAACTCTGCCACATACCTGTTGTCGTAGGTGCCCGAGAGACGTCCGGCAATACCTTGCTTGCGGTAGTCCTGGATGTCGCCGTTGTCGTATGCCTGCTGATTGTAGAGGAAGAGTGCGTCGACATCCATCTTGCCGAAGCGCTGGTTGTACATCACGTCGGCCTCGAGATAGATGTTGGTGTTTCCATATTCGCTCCTGTTGTAGTGAGGCATCGATTCATCGCCGGTCTGGAACTGGCTGTAGATGAGGTTGCCCTCTGCGTCGCGTCCGGTGGCGGGGAACACCGTTCCCACGTTGGTGGTGCGGCCGCGCTCGCTTTGGTTCCAGCGGTCGAAGCTGAAGAGCACCTTGGCTTTCAGTCCTTTGGTGAGCTGACGCAGGTCTTGCTCCACCGAGAAGAGTGTCTGCAGTTTTGAAGAGGTGCGGAAATTGTAGCCTCCTTGTGTCACTTCCAGCCATGGATTGTGACGGTTGGAAATAAGGGGGATGGCACCGTCGCTATAGCGTGCGGGATGGGCGAACGGCAGGGTCATGAAAGCATGGTCGAAAGCTGTGTTGACATCCACCCCCTGCTTCTTGAAACGGTTGAGGTAGCCACCGATGTTCACACGCAGAAGGGTGGTCTTTGTCACGTCCATGTCGATGTTCGTGCGAAGGTTGAACTGCTGGTTGTTGGTGGCATTGTCGATGGGAAGGTCCTTGTCTTGCTCAAGGATGCCGCCCTCCTTGAAGTAAGAGGCGACGATGGAGTAGCGGAGGAAGTCGGAACCGCCGCTGACCTCAAGGTTGCCGCGTGTGGTGTGAGCGTAATCCTTGGTGATGACATCTATCCAGTTGACATCGGGATAGAGGTCGGGGTCATAGCCGGAACGGGTGCGGTCGATCTGCTTCTGGGTGAAGGGCAGCGGCGAACCGTCTTTGCCGGCAAGGTCGTTGAGCAAGGTCATGTAATCTGCGGCATTGAGAAACTCCGGGAACATCGTGGGCTCGCTGATGGCATGCTCGAGGTGGAAACGCACCTGCGGGGCACCGATTTTTCCGCGTTTGGTGGTGATGACAATCACACCATTAGCGCCTCGGACACCATACATGGCCTGCGCCGAGGCGTCTTTCAGGATGGAGAACGACTCTATCTCTGCGATGTCGACATTGTTCAGGTCGCGGGCCACACCATCAATCAGCACCAAGGGGGCGTTGCTGCCATGGAAGGTGGACATGCCTCGGATCCAGAACTCGGAGTCGTCGTAGCCTGGCTCACCCGAGCGCTGGATGCCTATCACACCACTCAGCTTGCCAGCCAGGTTATTGGATAACGTACGCGTAGTGCCAAACTGCAGCTCGGTGGGCTGGATGGTCTCAATCGAACCGATGATGGATGCTTTCTTCTGGCTGCTGTAGCCGGTCACCACCACCTCGGTGAACTCATTGGTCTCCTCTTCCATCTGAACATTGAGCAGCTTGGCGCCATTCACTTTTACCTGTTTCTTCTTGAAACCCATGTAGGTGAACTCAAGAACAGTGGAGTTCTTGTTGGGTACCATGATGCGGAACATGCCATCCATGTCGGTGATGGCTTTCGCATCTCCATCGACAACGCTCACTGTCGCTCCGATGAGCGGCACCTTCTCGTTGTCGGTTACCATACCCGTCACTTGTGTCTCTTTCTCATTCTGCTGAACGGCAGCGCTGGCCTGGGGCAATACAGGTGCCGAAACCAACAGGGTCATCGTGCAGAGCATCATCATGCCTGTCGGCAGCAGATTGCGGCAAAACTTAATCAATTGTTTTTCCATTATCATTTCATTAATACATTTGATTTTTGATTTTTCCGCAAAATTATGATATTTTCCCCCACACGGCTAAAAAAATCGTGAATGTATAATGCCCAATGGATTATATTTTGTATGCCCTATCTGATTATCAGATACTTATGCCTCGTTTACCCCCTTGCTTGTATAACAAAAATATAGGGCTGCATCGCAGCCCTATTTCAAGAAATTCACCGTTCGCTGGGGGGAATATAGTTCCCAAAGCGAAGCAATGGTCCATCCCGGAGCGAAAATGTCGTTGTAAAATCCTTTGCCGTTTTTCCCGTAGTCCCAGTGGGTGTGCTGCACCACCTCGGGGTTGAAACCTGGCACGCCGATGCCGCACAAGCGCGATGGGGTGGGGAGCAGTTGGTTGAGCGACGAGCAGATGACATCGTGTATTCTCTGGAAACGCCTTTCGCCTGTCTCATCGGCGAGCCAGCTCACGATATGGGGCAGTTCGAACACAAAGACATCGATGTGGTTGTTCTCCACCGACACATTGCTCCATCCACGGCTTTTGAGGCCGAGGTCGCCGAGCATCTGCCCTTGTGCGAACGGGACATCCCACAGATAATACCACGACAGTGCGAAGTAGGCCGCCTGCTGGCATAGGCCGACATAGTGCTGGCGCTCCTTGCCTTTGGTCACCATGGCGAGGTAGTAGGTGGCGGTGACGGCGCTGATGGCGGCCTCCTTGTCCTCGCAGTTGGCATCGAGGGTTGACGAGAAATAGTCGCTCTTCGAGATGATGTTCTCTTCCAGATAGACCACGGTGCGCTTGGCTGCCGCCAGGTATTTCTTGTCGCCGAAGTATTTGTAGCCCATGACCAGTGTCGAGGTGGCGCTGGGGGTGGAACCTCCCGACGCATCCACGTCGCTGTGGTCGTCGCGGTACTTGCGTGGGAAATGGCCGTCGCTCTTCTGCAGTTCCAGCATGCTGTTGAGCAGCGTCCGCATCTTGTTTTCCCATTCCGGGTGTTTGCGGCCCAGGTGCTTCTCAAACGCCAGGTAATGGAGCACGGCATAGACCGCCTCCGACTGCTGGCGGATGCTGTGCACGATGTCGTTGTCGGCGGGTATGCCGCCTGCAATGTGCATGTCTTCCTTGAAATAGCCCTTCGCCGTGAACCCATATTTCAGCCAACTGTCGAAAATCTGGTTGCCAATGTCGACGAGTGTCGCATCGCCGGTCTGCTGACCGTATTCCAGCGCATTGAACGCATTGAGCAGCACTCGCCCGCAAAAGCCCAGTTGAACGTGGTCGGTGGGCTGGCAGTCGTCGCAGCGGATGCTGATGCCCGAGTTGTATTTCAGGTCATATTTGTCGACATAGCTTTTCTTGAAATAGTTCGATAGTTGGGATTTCATCTCGTCGGGGCTGTATAGTGCCTTCACGGGCTGTGGGTTGAGCAGGTCGATGCAGTGCCGCCAGGTCTGGGCGATGAACTGACCATAGTCATCGGCTTTTCCCTCATGGATCATCCACGACAGCGAGAGACGCTCGCCCCGCTCCAGTTTGGCAAAAGTGGTGATGGGGTTGATGAGGGTGAGCTTGCGGATGTACCGCTTCGGGGTCTCCACATACGGGTAGCCAAAGGTCAGGGCAGCGCGCCCCCGGCTGTTGTCGAATCCCAAGTATCCCAGCGAGGTCTTTCCGCTGAGGATGACCTCGCCTTCCTGATGGGTGGTCAATGTCTCGGCTTGCCAGTCGCTCAGCCGCAGAACGGTGAGGCTCTTCCCCGAGGCGGCGTCGAAGACTCCTGTCAGGGGTGACGACAGACGGTCTTCACGGAAGTTCCAACTGTTGGAGGTGTGGAACGAGGGAGCTGAGTCGGGCGAACGCAGATTCTTGTGGTACCAGAACCCCGGCAAATAGAAGTCGCTGTCATCGGTGGAAAAGTCGGTGCCAATAGACATGGCGAGATTGAAATAGGCTGTCGCCTTGGCGGTCAGCGTGACGGTCAGCCTGCTGTCGTCGCCTTCTTTGTCGATTTGCTGTCTCACTTCCACAGGAAGGTCTTTCTCTGCGCGAAGCTGTCCGTCGCGACTGCGCAGATGGTAGGTGACAGCGGCGTTGCCTGGCTGTTTCAGCGCAATCTGATAGTCTACGTTGAAAGTCTGTGCACTCATCTGCAGGCTAAGTCCGGCCATCAGGATGAGGGCAAGGGTCTTTTTGGTGCTCATTGTTGTTGGGTATTTTGTCGATAATTATTACTGCTTTGCGATTAGAATTTGGTCTTTTTCACTCCTTCGTGGGTGATTTTCACTGGGCGTATGAGGCCTTTCTCGTCAAACTCCAGTTTATCGATGCAGGTCACGCGGTAATTGGCGTCTTTCTCTCCTAAGGGGCGGCGGTGGTAGACGATATACCATTCGTCGTCTCCATTCCCTTTGACGACCGAATGATGCCCGGCGCTGGTAGCCACATTGGGGTCTTGTGCCAGAATCGTCCCTATTCGCTCGAAGGGTCCCAGCGGATTGTCGCTGATGGCATAGCTGACGCAGTAGTTGGGCAATCCCCATCCTCCCTCACTCCACATGAAATAGTATTTACCGTTGCGTTTCAGCATGAACGGACCTTCGACATATTTTTCGGGTGTCACCTCTTTGTAGGTCTCGCCGTCGTCGAAAGGGATGAGGCTGAGCAGGTCGGCCGACAGTTTCACCACATTGCAGTGCCCCCATCCGCCATAGTACATGTAGCATGTCCCGTCGTCATCGCGGAACACAAATTGGTCGATTGGCTGTGCGCCATTGACGATGTGCTGTATCAGGGGCTTCCCCAGCGCGTCCTTGTAAGGTCCCTGGGGCTTTTTGCTCACTGCGACGCCGATGCCTCCGATTTCACCCTCGTGCACGTCATTGGCGGAGAAGAATAGGTAATACATGCCGTGGTTCTGTATGACAGCCGGTGCCCACATGGCCCTTTTCGCCCACTTCACTTCCTTGTTGGTGAGTACGTTGGGGTGCTTCTTCCACTTCACCAAGTCGCGTGAGGAGAAAGCATCGAAATGCAACTGCTGGTCGTAGGGAGCGGAGAAGGTGGGAAAAATCCAGCACCGGTGGTCGAGTACCACGCCCTCGGGGTCGGCATACCATCCCTCAAACACCGGATTGCCGCTGTGGCTTCTCTTGTGCTGTGCGTGGCTGAATCCTGCCACGCAGCATATAACGATAAGAATGAATAGCTTTTTCATAACAATGACTCACTACTTCAGTAGGTATTTTTTCCTGTCACGGATGCAGATACTGCCCTTTGGGGCTTCTGCCAGTCTCATTCCCGTCAGGGAGTACCAGTATTGCTGCATAGGTGTGCTGTTGTCCTTTTGCCCATACCTCCCTTCTGTTCCGATAACCTCGGAAACAGATGTGAGTGTATCCAGGGGGACGGCAAAAGCTGCGGCGAGTGCTGTGGATGCACCAAACGAGGAACTGGACTTGCTGTAGTCCTTGCCGTCGTATGTCATGTCCTCGGAGGCTTTCGTCAGCCATGCGGAATGACCGAACCACTTGGAGTTGAGATTGTTGAAAGCATGAAAAGCATTCGCCTTCAACCACGACAGGTAGGTGGCATCGTCGTATTCGCGGGCATAGAGGCCGGCATAGCGCATCAGTATGCCTTTGAAACCTTGGAAGTCGCCGTCCACATTCTGGCACACCTTCACGATGCCTGCATCGTTGCACAATTCTCTTTTGGCAAACGAGATGATTTGGTCGGCATCCGACTTGTACTGCTCATCGCCAAAATGTCGGTAAAGCAGCACCGCGGCTCCAAGCATGGTGCCTTGATTGTAGGTGGAGGCCCATTTGTTGGTGCTTGTCACGGTCAGGTTGTCGGGATTGAGAACGATGCTGTCGTACACTTTCCCCGTCTCGGGCTCGAAAAGGTATTTCCGCTGGTTGGCGTATAGCCGTCGAGCCTTGTCGTAGTAGGATTCGTCGCCTGTGCCCATGGCGATGTAGCATGCCGCCACCTCAGCCGGACCGTTGATGCAGGAATTGGTGCCGTTGCGGTCGCCTGAGTGCTCTGCCCATCTCAGCATGTCTATGTATCTCAGGTGTGCTCTTTCCCATATCAGGTCGAAGTTTTTCTTGGCATCATTGATGTATGTTTGCTTTCCGGTGAGCAGATAGGCGCGTGCCGCTCCGATGATCATCCACATCACATCGTCGTTGAAATCATAGCCAAACCAGTCGTATCCTGCCACAACAGTGCCACCGGTCCAGTTGTTTCCTACATGATATTTCATGTATCTGTAGCACGACTCAAACACCGACAGATACCCGGCGTCTTTCGTCATCTCATACATGTCGAGGATGGTTTCCAAAGTCTCGGCCTCATTCCACCCCCCGTTGTTGAAGGTGCTGTGCCCGTTGCCCTTGTCTTGCAGATATTGCTGGAGAAAGGCATCCGCCATCCGCTTGCGTAGTGTGGCGTCGAAATCGGGCATAGGGTCCACTTCCTCAAATTGCCATGTCTGAGCCGCTCCTAAAAAGGGCTGCCGGCCGTCGTAACGGCTGCTGACATGCAGATATTGGCCATTCTTGATGTAATACACATTATGGCTCTCATCCTGCTCCACCAGTGTCCAACAGGTCTTTTCTGAGGTCTGGGTAAGGAATTTGCCCGATAGTCCGAGGTACTTGCCTGAATAGACATTGCGGAAAGCCAGTTCTCCGCCTTCACCTTCTATGGCTGTCCATTGCTGGGCAGGCACATGGGTCTCGGTCCACAGCACGATGGGCGCATTCTCGTCCTTCGATGAATTGTTGACAAAGAGCGACTTCGCCGTGTTCTCTTCGGGCATGATGCGATAGGTCTTCCCCGGCAGCACGGCACTGCTGGCCATCATCGAAGATACAGCAAATAACGACAATAATAACAGTTTTCTCATGTCTGCGTTCTATCGTTATCTATGTTTTTGTATTTTCTTGAGCAGGTCCACCTTCCCGTCATCAATGAGTTTGAGGATGAGCTCGCCGAACAGCGTGTTTTGCCATGCAAACCACGAGCGTGTGTATTGCGAAGGATTGTCCTTGTTGAAAGACTCGTGCATGAAGCCGGTTCCATTGTCGGTGTCTACCAGCATTTGCAGGCATTGGGCGGTTTCGCGGTCATCCTGGCTGGTGAAGGCCTTCATCATGATGGACATCGGCCATACCATGTCGTAGCCGATGTGCGGGCCACCGATGCCCTCGCCTTTGCTCCCACGGAAGAAATAGGGGTTGTCCTCACTCCAGACGAAACGGCGGGTGTTCTGATAGATGGGGTCGTCGACAGCTACGTCGCCAAGATATGCCATGGCGAGCAGACTGGGAACATTGGCATCGTCCATGAGCAACTGGTTGCCAAAGCCATCTACCTCGAATGCATAGATTTTGCCATATTTGGCATGGTCGTGGATGGCGTATTTACGAAGGGCGGTTTCCACCTCGTCGGCCAATAGCGTGAACTGTGCTGCTGCGGTGGCATCGTGATTGACTTTCGTCAGCACTTCTGCTATTTTTCGCAATGAACTGACTGCGAAGAAGTTGGAGGGTATGAGGTAGAGGAAGACGGTGGCATCGTCCGACGGACGAAACACCGAGGCAATCAATCCTACGGGTTTGACAGGGTTGCCATAACCATCGTTGCACACCGTGTCGTATTGTCTTTCGGTTTTGCGCATGAACCGGTAGGGCCCCTTGTTCTCCTTGCGCTGCTGCTCACGGAATGTTTTCAGAATCTTTGCCACAGCGTCGCGCCAGAGGTCGCCGAAAATACTCGCATCACCGGTCACCTTCCAATAGTAATATGCCAGTCTGATGGGATAGCAGAGCGAGTCTATCTCATATTTTCGCTCATGCAAGTTGGGATTCATGTCTGTGATGTCCGACTTCCACTCGCTGCCCGTGGGGCCGAAGTTGAAGGCATTGGCATAGGGGTCCAGGCAGATGCACTTCAATTGGCGAAGGATGGTTCCCCTTACCATGCGGCGTATTTTCTCGTCTTTTTTGGCAAACTGCACATAAGGCCATACCTGTGCACCCGAATCGCGCAGCCACATGGCGTGAATGTCGCCTGTATAAACAAAGGTGTCGTCGTCGCCATCCTCAGTCTGGCTGTAGTGTACGGTCGTATCAAGTGTATTGGGAAAACAATTCTCAAACATCCATGCCAGGTATGGCGCATCTTTGAGCAGTTTTTTCACTTCCTTTATCCTCTTCTCTATACTTTCCGAGGTGAACAGGCGGTCGGCGACAGGCGGTCGCCGGCTGACGGTGATGTTGTCGGCAGGTGCTGCTATCGACTCTGCGAAAGTCGGCTTGGAGGTGGTCTGGGCACTTATGTGGCATACTATGCACAGCAGTATCGCCACCGCAAAGTGTTTCTTTTTCATTTCTCTATCATTTTGGAGTTGTGAAGGTTGATAATTAGAATTAGACGCGTGCAAAATAACACAAAATATAGCGCATTTGTGTAGAAGTACCGTTCAAAAAACAAAAAAATCTATTCAAAAAGGGAAAAA
>CAMHEL010000049.1 GCA_946184125.1 uncultured Prevotellaceae bacterium | reverse complement strand
AATCTTCAATTTTCAATTTTTAATTTTCAATTTTCAATTTTTAATTTTCAATTTTCACAAGCTTACAAAAAGATTTCGTACCTTTGCGGAAATTTTTGGATGTTTACTGATTGTCAGAATGAAAATACTGAAATCTATTGCTCTGTGGGTAATTGCACTCGTCGTGGTCGCTGCGGTTTTGCTGTTTTACGAAGCCGACCTACTTTGGAAGGTGCAGCAGCACAATGTTTTCTTGAGCACATCTCTGTTCTTCAAGCAGATGATGGTGCTGCCAGGTGGCATGCTCTCGTATCTGGGAGCATTCTTTACCCAGCATTTCTATTATCCTTGGGTCGGCGTTCTGCTCCTTTGCCTTTGGTGGCTGCTGCTCATGTGGCTCACCGAACGGGCGTTCGCCATTCCTGAGAAATGGAAAGTGCTCACGCTGGTGCCCGTAGCCGTGCTGCTCATGGCGAACATGCAGCTCGATTACTGGGTGTATGTCATCAAACTACGTGGATTCTTCTATGTCGCCACTCTTGGCGTGACTGCAGCCACTGCCTTGTTCTGGGCGTTCCGCCGATTGCCCGATAAACTGTGGCTGCGCGCAGCATTCATTGTGCTGGTGGCACTCATCGGGTATCCGCTGATGGGGGTCTATGCATTGGCGGCGGTGGTGCTGATGGCTTTCCTGGTTTGGAGGCAGGGCGCCGACCGCAACACCCGTATCATCCTGAGCCTTTTAGCGGTGGTGAGTGTCATCGCCATCCCGTTGCTCTATTACCGCTTCGTCTATTACGAGACGAACTTCAATGCCATCTACACGACGGCTTTGCCCGAATTCACCATCAGCGACCACTATCCTGAATACTACTACCCCTATTATATCTTGGCGGCCTTCTATCTGCTGCTGACTTATATCGCTTGCCGGCAGTGGAAAACTCCCAAGCGTCCCGTGGTGCAATGGATCAAGCAGGGGGTGGTGCTGGCTGCCATCGTAGCCTGTGTCTACCACTTCTGGTACAAGGATGCCAATTTCCATCATGAGCTGCGCATGCAGCGTTGTGTCGAGCAGGCCGATTGGGAAGGTGTCTTAAAAGAGGGCGAAAAGCAAGACTGCGAGCCCACAAGGTCTATCGTGATGATGCACAACCTGGCGCTGAGCCGATTGGGGCGTCAGTGCAATGAAATGTACAGATTCAGAAAGGGGTCCAGTGCCATTCACACCCCATTGCCCGTGTATATGTACCATGTCGCAGGACGTATGATGCTCTATCAGTATGGCATGATGAACGAATGTCACCGTATTTGCATGGAGGATGGCGTGGAATGTGGATGGAATGTGGAGCAGTTGCAATACTTGGCCCGGACTGCCATTTTCAACAACGAGAAACAGGCGGCGAGGAAGTTCCTCGATATCCTCAGGAAAACCTGCTACTACGGGGCGTGGGCCGACCACATGGAGGAGCTGATGAACGACCCGAAACTGCTGGCCAATGACAAGGAGACTGGTCCCATCACCCACATGATGCACTACGACGACAAGCTGGAGGCCGTGGAGGGATGGGTCGAGAAATGCGTGATGACCAACCTGGCACAGCACGATGCCGACGACCTCTATTTCCAGGAGCAGGCAGTGCTCGGCGCCATGTGGACCAGAAACCCCGACTATTTCTGGCCGCGGTTCGAACATTACATGGCATTGGTCGGAGAACGGCCGGTGCCGCTCATCTTCCAGCAGGCAGCATGGCTATTCGCCAATCTTGGAGGCATGGAAGGACTCGATGAATGGGTCCTACAGGACGGCGTGAAGGAAAGCTTCGCCTCGTTTATGCAACTGATGGAGCAAAGCGGAAAAATGCCTAAAGGACAGGCAAAGCTCTTGCTGACTGAAAGATATGGCGACACCTATTATTTCGATTTCTTCTTCCTTAGAAACATCACTTATTATTGATATGAAAAAATTCCTTTTACTCGTCGGGGCTGCGGCTATGCTCATGGCTTGTGGCAGCAAAATTCCACAGACGTTCAGCGAGTCCGACGAACTGCCCGCCATATACCCCGACTACGTCAATGTCACCGTGCCTGTCAATATCACGCCGCTGACATTCGAGATGGATGGGCCGGCCGATGAGATGGTGGCAAGGTTGTCTGCCGGAGGCGAAGAGGTCGTCTGTGGGGGCAAGAAGGTTCAGCCCGATGCTGACGACTGGAACAGGCTGGCGGAAAAAGCCAAGGGGGATGCCATCAAGGTGGAGGTGTTTGTGGAGAACGATGAGCAGTGGACGCTCTACAAACCTTTCAATATCTATGTCTCGCCCGATTCCATCGACCCGTACATCAGCTATCGACTCATTTCGCCATCCTATGTCACCTACGAGGAACTGACCATCAGCCAGCGCTGCCTGGAAAACTACGACGAGAGCGTTGTCTACGACAATATGCTCTGTTCGGAAGGGGCCAACGGACAGTGCATCAACTGCCACAACTACCAGCAGTACAACCCTGACAGAATGCAGTTTCATGCCCGCCAGAACTTAGGGGGAACGGTCATCGCCTATGACGGCAACATCCAGAAAATCAACATGACCAACGACTCCATCCTCTCGGCTGGCGTCTATCCCACATGGCATCCTTGGCTGAAACTTATCGTCTATTCCACCAATAAGACAAGTCAGACCTTCCACTCTGTCGACCCCAACAAGATTGAGGTGTTCGATACAGAAAGCGACCTTATAGCCTATGATGTGGAGAAAAATGAGGTGACCAATATCGAGAACGATTCCACCGAACTGGAATGTTTCCCCTTCTGGGCTCCCGATGGAAAGACGCTCTATTATTGCAGCGCCCACTTCGAGTATAAGGACACCATCGATAAGGGAAAGGAGTTCACCACACGTACCGAAGAGGTGAAATACAATCTTTACAAAAAGAGTTTCAACCCCGAGACTATGCAGTTCGGACCTCGTCAATTGGTCTTTGCCGCCGATTCGCTCGACAAGAGTGCCACTTTGCCGCGCATCTCGCCCGATGGCAGATACCTGATGTTCACCCTTGCCAAGGCTGGCGTCTTCCACATCTGGCACCACGATGCCGACCTCTGGATGATGGACCTCCAGACGGGAAAGGTGCGCAACATGGAGGAAATCAATTCGCCCGATACCGAGGGATATCACTCCTGGTCGAGCAATGGCCGATGGGTCGTCTTCAGCAGCCGAAGGTATGATGGCAACTACACGCGCCCCTTCTTTGCACATATCGACAGCAATGGAAAGGCCAGCAAACCGTTTGAACTTCCCTGTGCCGACCCCGACTACCATCGGCAGTTCCTGAAATGCTACAATATTCCAGAGTTCATGCATGGCCCTGTCACCATCAGCCCGCAGCGGTTTGCTTCAGTGATGAAGCAGGAGGCAAAACAGGTGAAGTATGTAGGGCGGCTGCAGAAATGACATTGCCCGCATCGCTCCACAATACGGCGTCCGGCTATTCTTCCGCTTGGCATCGCTCGTCCGGGCATGGCTCTTTTTGAACACCTGCCTGGCAGCAATCATTTTAGACGCATAACAATATTATCAACTAAATAGTTCATAAATGAAACAAATCTTTACATTGTTCTCTGCACTGGCTTTTGCCACGGCAGCACAGGCGGTAGTTGTTACAGTCAAGGTCGACACCACACGTTATCAGACCGTGACGGGGTTCGGTGCTGCTGCCTGCGATGGGGCCATGTGCCCCTTTGCTACCGACACCCAACCCGTGAAACTGCTCTATGGACCGACTTCGAAAATCGGGCTTAACATCATGCGAATGGAAATCTCACCCAATTTCGTGGGCGATGTCAGAGTGCCTGAATGGGGCAACTGGGACACACCTTACGACTGGCAAGGTTCGGTGCCGTCGGCTAAATATGTCAAACAGGTCGGTGGCATCGTCTTCGGCACGCCATGGTCGCCTCCGGGGGAATACAAGACCAACGGCACTGCTCAGGGAGGTAATAGTGATAGCCAGGGAAAACAGCGCGGACAACTCCGTGAGGACTGCTACGAGAAGTTCTTCCCGTGGCTGAACACCTTCCTGGCGTATATGAAGTCGAAGGGGGTCGACGTTGATGCGGTCTCCATCCAGAACGAGCCCGACTGGTGGGTCGATTACTCGGGGTGTCTGTACTCGCCACAGCAGCAGCTGAAGCTCGTCAAAAACTATGCATCTATGCTCGACAGGGAGACCTATCCCGGTGTCCGACTCATCAGTGCCGAACCACTCGGCTTCGACCCTAACTATTCCAATATGCTGCTGAACGACCCTGTGGCTCGCGAACAAATCGACATCATCGCGGGGCACCTCTACGGACATCCGCCATTGGGAAATCTGAAGGCTTCGGCTGTCTTGGCGGCAAAGTACGGCAAGGAGGTGTGGATGACCGAGCACTCCGTGACCGACAATATCGACCACCTGCCCAACTGGCACGAACAGCTGATTTTCGCTGAAGAACTCAATGAATGCATGCTCGCGGGCTGCACAGGATACATCTACTGGTATATGAGGGCTCACTGGGCTTTCGTGGGAACGGGAGAGGCGAAGTACAATCCAGGCAACACCAAGAACACCTTGTTGCCTCGCGCTTATGTCATGTCGCATTTCTCGAAGCATGTCACCGGCTCCACACGTTTGAAAACCTCACGCGACAAAAGTACGGGTGAAGGTGCGGCTCTCGAGAATTCGGCTTACATCAAGGGCGACTCGCTCATTGTCATGGCCATCGATACGGTGGGGACCTCTTACGACTTGAAGCTGCAGCTTCCCTACAAGGTGAAGAGCGGCACGCATGTACTTTCCACAGGCAATGAGGCCAAGAACCTCTGTCAGGAGAAGCCTATCACCATTGACGAAGCTACCAGCACCGTTACCGTCGAAATGCCTGCCCGTAGTCTCAACACTTATATCTTCATGATTGACAGGGAAGAGACTGCCATCCGTGACCTGAAAACCGATGACAGCCAGTCGACACGGACCGAATATTTCGACTTGCAGGGACGCCGCATAGCTGCTCCACGCGGCCTCTACATCGAGAAACGTGCCGATGGCTCATCCCGAAAGGTCTTCCTCGGAAGAAAGTAAGACTTTAGACTTTAGGCTTTAGACTCTAGGCTTTAGACTTTAGAAAAAAGCCACCGTGGGGCGTGCCGTTAGGCCGCCCGCCAGGAGTTTCAAGAACCAAGAGCCAGAACCAAGAGCCAGAGCCAAGAGTCAGAGCCAAGAGTCAGAGCCAGCCCCGTGTGCCACAAATCATCTGTCTAAACTCCCAAACTCCTAAACTCCCAAACTCCCCAAAAGAAATAGGTGTTTGATAAACAAGCACCTATTTCTTTTCAAGCACCTACTTCTTTTCAATCATCGGCTTTTGGAAGAACTTGAGCATGTTGATGTTGAGTATGGCCATATATTTGCTCTCAAGTTCGTTTTGTTGTGCTTGCACCAAGTTGGTCTTTCCCGTCATCAGTTCTACGATATTTTTCAGTCCGAGTCTGAATTGCTCGCTGAGGAGGGTGTAGCTCTCCTGCTGATGTGCTGTCGCCTCCTTTGCCGCTTTGAACTTGCTCTGGTTGGTGGTGGCGTCTATCCAGTAAGTCTCTATGGTGTTGTAGAGCGTCTTTTGCTTGTCCTTCAGGTCGAGCAGACTGCTCTCGCGCTGCAGACGAGCCTTGTTGACGGCGGTTTTCGTCTGACGGTTGTCAAAAATGGGAATGCTGACGGTGGCGCCTACCGATAGGTCGAGGTTGGTCTTCAACTGGTAGCCCCATGAGTCGTTGCTCATCGAGGTGGTGTTGGTGCCGACAGCCCCCGAGATGCCTATCGTGGGGCTCTTGCCGGCTCGTGCGATGTCAAGACTCACGTCGCTGCTCTCAATGGCGAGGAGCGCGCTGCGTATCTCGGGGCGGTTGTCGAGGGCCGACAGGTATACCGTGTTGAGGGGAGGGATTTCCTCCAAGGCTTGGGCGTCGGTGAACGTGGGGATTTCGATGTCGAAGTCGGTCGCATCGGTGAGCTCCAGAAGCTGTTTGAGCTGGAACTTGTAGTTCCTCACGTTGCTTTCGGCTGCTACGATGTTGTACTCGTCCTGAGCACGCTGGGCGGTGAGCTGCGAGAGGTCGGCACGGCTCATCTTCCCCACCTCGACCATGGTGATGCCCCGCTGCTCGTTGAGCTTGCTGGTCTCAAGGCTCTGCCTGCTGACGGCTATGGCCTCGCTGGTGTAGAGTATCTGGACGTAGAGCTGAACGATGCGCTCCTCGATGTTGCGCGCTGCTGTCACCGAGTCGGCTTGGGCCTGGCGAGCAGTCAGCTGGTTCAGCTTGATGGTGTTCTTGTTGCGGTTGCCGTTCCACACCGTCCAGTTGGCATTCACACTGTAGCTGCCGCTGTAGTACACTTTGTCGATGCTCGACTGAACATAGCCGTTGGCAACGGTGTTCTTTCCCGTTGTGATGAGGGGGCGGTAGACGACGTTCTGACTCGTTGAGGCGCCCAAGGATGGAAGGAGTTGGGCACGAGCCTGTTCCACATCCTCTTCAGCGGAAAGTCGCTGAAGCTGACTCTTCTTCAGCTGGATGTTGTGGGTCAGCGCGTAGTCGATGCACTCCTGCAATGACCATTTCTTCGTCTCTGAGGGCTGGCAGAATGCGGGTTGCATGAATGCGATAAACAACATTATGCAAAATATGGGTCTTTTCATAACGCTTTTTGTCTGTGTTGAAGGTGCGGTAGGCACACGTTGATTCTGGCTTAGGGCGCTCTTCGCCTATTCGTTTGGCAAAAGTATGAAAAAATATTGATTATTTGATAAACATACTCTCTTAAATTTGAGGAAAAAAAGTAAAGATTGGTAAAAAAAGACTCAGATGTAAACGTTTCCGTAATCTATGAAAGGTTTGCATGAAAAAATGATGCATCGTTTGAGTTTTTTTTTTAATTTTGCAAAGAAATCTATTTAAATGACTAACAACATCTTAAACAAATGAGAAGAATTGCAATGCTTGTCTCCGCATTGGCGATGGTTGCTCTATGCGCCGTGGCCGATACCAAGGAGACGGTGACCATTAATGGTACTGCGCTCAGCCAGCAGGCAACAAGGATGGTTTTCGATGGCGACAACGTCACGCTGACATTCTCCGACGGCACAAGTCAGACGGCCGACATGGAGAGCGTCAACGTCGCTTTCGACTATGTGGCTGTCTTCGGCGATGATGCCGACGAAAACCTATGCTCTATCAATACCTTCGGCGGTAAGAATGTCACTGCCAAGGTCAACCGCTCGTTTCAGGCCGGACAATGGGCTACCATTTGTCTGCCTTTCGACATGAGCCAGGCACAGATTGCCGACATCTTCGGACAAGGCACCGCTGTGGCTAAATTCAACAATTTTGCCGAAAAGGCGTTCTATTTCACCTCGACAGAGAGCATCAAGGCTGGAGTGCCTTATCTCATCAAGCCTGCACTCGAGACCGCGCCATTCACTGTGGAAGGCGTGCTCGTGGGGACAATGGCGGAGGGAAGCACGGCAATGGCCGATGGCGCCAGCTTCGTGGGCACACTCTCTGAGGTCAGTCCACAGGGCAGGGCTTTTTACCTGAGCGATGACAGCAAGTTGAAATTGCTCGCCAACGGAACCATCATTCCCTTGCATGCCTATATCGCTCAGCAGAGTGAGAATACCGGATTGATAAAAGGCGATATCAATGGCGATAAGGCTGTTTCCGTGGTCGATGTCATGATTGTCGTGGGATACATTATCGGAAATGTCACCGAGATTGTGTTCTCGCAGGCTGATATCAATGGCGATGGGAGCATCGATGTCACCGATGTCATGAGTATCGTGTGGATGATTCTGCACAGCGCTGAGAGTGACTACGACAATTTCCGTGTCTTCGTCGATGGCGAGGAAACGGGCATCTTGTTCGGTGGAAGAGGCAGTGGCTTGGATGCTGATGCCAATGCCGCCACGCTTGACAACAACGAATGAATAGGGAGGACATAAAGATGAAAAAAATCAATTGGCTGATCATCACCGTCATCATGGCCTTCGCCGCTAAAGGTGCAATGGCTCAGACTTCGTGGGACTTCACCACACTCAGCAATGCCGATGCCACACTGCTGGCTAATGACAATACGGGCAACTGGACGAAAAATTCCGATGGAAGGTGGCTCTATCTCAACAGCCTCGACAAACAGCCGCTCGTCGCCAGCGGGCATGAACTCACCTACGCCGAGGGACTCCTTTTCTCGTGCAACGCTTCCGAGAGTGGGGCCATACGCATCGACCCGCCTAAGAAGCGCATGTGGGTGGGGGGAACAAGCACACCCATCACCATACCAGGACTGAAGCGTGGACAGACCGTCACCATCAGTTTCATGACTTCCAGCAACACGACGGAGCGCACCATCACACCCACCAACCTCACAGGAACTTCCGGCTTCTCCATGACGACTGGCAGCCAGACTGGCACCGGTACCGTGGAGGAGGATGGCGATGTGGTGCTGACACCTACCGGAGCACTCTATGTCTATAGCATTGAGGTCAGTGCGGAGCCCGACGGTAGTGCCGTCATCATACCGGGCGCAAATGCTCAACTGCTCGAGGATGTGGTGGCCAACAACGTCATGCGAAACTCCAAGAACAACCAAATGTATGTGGAGACCACAAAGGGCGATATCAATTACTACAATACTGCTGACCTCAGCGCTGTAGATGTCGACCCCGACCATTACTCCGTCACCATCACACCTAAAGCAGGTGAGAATGATGTCTATTACGGCTCCGTACGCAACATCTCATTCGCTAAGGGCGTCAGCCAGGGCGACAATGGCGATATCGTCAATGGAGGTGTGGTCATCACAGAGGCTAAAGGATGGAATGAGTCGGCATACGTGAAATGGGAACCCTACAGCGGGGCCACATCATACGTGGTTTATGTCAAGGGCGGACAGTTCGACGCTTACACCAAAATCGACAACATGCTCGTGCGGGACTACGGCTCTTACGGACGGGCCGACATGGTGGGACTCAAAGCCGACACCAACTACGCACTCAAAGTCGTGCCAGTCATCAACGATGCCGAGGACGAGAGCAAGGCCAGCTACGCACAAAACATCAAAGTGGTCAACTACTCACGCGATGGATTCGCTCACAAGACATGGACCAATGGAGTGGGAGCTTACAACAACGACGGAACACTCAAAAATGGAGCAAGGGTGTTCTATGTCACCAAAAACACGGCCAAGAACATTACTTGTGACGTGGTGACAGAAGACAACGGGGGCAAAACCTCATGCAAGGGAATGCAAGCCATCATCGCAGCTTATGAAAAAGGACGTGACACCACACCCATCACCTTCCGCATCATTGGCAAACTGTCCGCAGAGGATATGGACTATTTCGGTAGCTCTGCAGAAGGGCTGCAGATCAAAGGAAGGAAGGCTGACTCTGAAATCAATATGACTATTGAAGGTATTGGAGAGGATGCCACCATTCATGGCTTCGGAATGAACATACGCAACTGCAAAAGCATTGAACTTCGCAACTTCGCTGTCATGTACTTCATGGTCGATGGTATCTCACTCGATACCAACAACTCAAATATCTGGATTCACAACATAGATATCTTCTACGGACAAAAAGGAAGTGCTGCTGACCAGGTGAAAGGTGATGGCTCCATTGACATCAAAACCAATTCCAAATACGTCACCGTCGATAACTGCCACTTCTGGGATTCGGGAAAAGCATCGCTTTGCGGAATGAAGAGCGAGAGCGGGCCTAACTACATCACATACCACCACAACTGGTTCGACCACTCTGACTCACGTCACGCACGCGTGCGTACCATGTCGGTACATATCTGGAACAACTATTTCGATGGCGTCGCCAAATACGGTGCCGGTTCTACCACTGGCTCGAGCGTCTTCGTCGAGAACAACTACTTCCGCAATACCAATAAACCCATGCTCATCTCCATGCAGGGAACTGACATTGCCGGTGGCAAAGGCACTTTCTCGGGTGAGAATGGTGGTATCATCAAGAGTTTCGGCAACGTGTTCGCAGAGAAGAGCAGCAACTTCAAGTATGTCACTTACCAGCAGAATGGCACTGAGTTCGACGCTTGGGAGGCTGCTTCGCGCAGCGACCAGGTGCCCGCGTCGGTGAAGACCAAGCAAGGCGGTACTTCCTACGACAACTTCGACACCAATGCCAGCCTCATGTACACCTATACACCCGACGCTGCTGCCGATGTGCCCTCCATCGTCGAGGGGTGGTATGGCGCAGGCCGCATGGGCCATGGCGACTTCCAGTGGTCCTTCGACAACAGCACCGAGGACTCCAATTCAGAGATCATCGAAGAACTCCGCGATGCCGTTATCGCCTACAACACCTCGCTCAAAGGCATCTTCGGAGGAGAGACCATCAGCTCAGGTGGAGGAAATGAAGGCGGCGATGACCCCGATCCCGATAACCCCGACAACCCCGACAACCCCGATGACCCCGACCCAGGTACTGGCATCTCGGCCGATGTGACCTGCACCTTCGAGGGGAATGCACCATCGAGCAACCTTTTCGAAGTCAATGGAAATTATTCCAAAGACAAAGGAGAAGTCACCATCAACGGCACCACCTACACTACTTGCCTCAAAATCGAAAGCAAAACATCCGTGAAGTTCACCATCACTGAGCCAATGACCATGACATTGGTCTTCGGTCCTGATGACACTGCTTTCAACATCAAGGTTGATGGTGTGGTCGAAACCGGAACCAAGACTGGTGATTATGGCACCCTCACTGTCGACCTTGAGGCAGGTGCCCACGAACTCACCAAGGAAAAACCTGGCAACCTCTTCTTCATCGGACTGACCAAAAAGTCTGAGTGATGTCTCACCAATAGCGGAGGGGAAAATATCTCCTCCGCTTCATAAGATTTGGACAATATGGAAAAAGCCTCCTCTCCCACATCAGGAAGAGGAGGCTTTTTCCAAAAACACCTTCTTTTTTCCTTCTCTCAAAATCTATTTTCCTCTCAGAAATCCATTTTCCTTTCAGAAATCTATTTTCCTTTCAGAAATCTATTTTCCTTTCAGAAATCTATTTGTCTCTCAGAAATCCATTTGTCTCTCAGAAATCCATTTTCCTCTCAAAATCTTCTATACTCCTAAGAATAAACTCTCTGTGTTTCTCTGTGTCTCTGTGCCTCTGTGTTGAATCTCTGAATCTCTGAATCTCTGAATCTCAACTCTGTCCCCTCTGTCCCCTCTGTTAACTCTTAAAAAGCGAAGAAGTCAAAGAAATAGATGACTGCCACCCATCTCATGTTGTTCATGTCCCTCACATTGCCGATGTTGCTGCCGTTCTTGTAGATGTCGCCGTTGGAGCGGATGTCGCCCACCTTTCGCCCATTCTCATACAGCTCACCGTTGGAGCGGATATCGCCCACCTTGCGTCCATCCTTATACACCTCGCCATCGGAGCGGATTTGTCCTTTCCTGCTGCCGCCGACATAGATGTCGCCATCAGAGCGGATGGTACCCACGTTCCTGCCTCGGATATAGACATCTCCATTGGAGCGGATAGTGCCGATTTGCGAACCACGGTAGTATAGTTCCATATCTCTTTGGGAACTGCTGCTGACCGTGCTTTTTGTCGTTGAGGTGCTCGAGACGGTCGATGGCTTGGTCGTCGTGCTCGACGATGTGCTCTTCGGACCACTGATGGTCGAGGTGGTGACCCCTGTGGAACTACGTCTGTTGGTTGATGATGATGTGCCGGTATTCCTGGTGGTCGTGCTGCCCGTTGAAGGGGTGGATGAACCGGTGGAAGTGCCTGCGACGCTGGAGTAGCCTCCGAGTTGGTCGACCGTGTTGAAGATGTTGTAGATGGTGTTGGCATCCATCGAACCACACGAGGTGCTCATGGCGGCTGCCGCCATGAATATGGCTGTTTGATAATACAGTTTTTTCATGATATGCTATTTGATGATGGTTTTCTTTCCATTGACGATATACACCCCATGATGGGTGGGGTATTCCTTCAACTGGCGGCCTTGCAGGTCATAGATCTGATGGCTTTGGCTCTCGCCGGTCGTGGCGGTTGCCAAGGCGTCAATCGATAGCCTTTTCATCGTTGTGTTATTATTGATGGTTGTTTTATGAATGCTTTGAATAGATTGAACGGTCAGAAGGTGCACATGCCATCCCATTCCGCCAGGTCTCCACGCACATAGCCCACTTTGCCGTCAATCTCTATCTTATACCAGCCTTTCTCTTTTCCCAGACAGGGATAGCATTCTGGTACGTAACCTCTGCTGTCGGCTATCTTGGCAACAATGGCTGTTTTGGTCGAGGGACCCTTCCGCACGTTGATGTTCCCCACTCGATTCTGGTCGCGGTAGACGATGCCCTGGCCTTTGACGGCACTGAAGGTTTCCACATGGTTACCCTCCTTGGGCACGTCGTACGTGTCCTGAACGTCTACGGTGTAGGCGTTGGCCTTGATGGCATGAAGCCTTCCCACCACGTTCCCTTCTTTGTCGACTACCATTTTCATGCTCTGTGCCGACAATGCCATGCAGCACAGAAGGCTTGCTGCGATTGTTATAATTCTTTTCATGATGACTGATATTTTAGATCCTTGTATGATAGGTTACAAAAGTACAAATTATTTTGTTCTTTCCAAAAAAAAATTGAGGTTTCACATGAATAATTATTACCTACTTACGATAAGAATCCTACCAAAAAGACTCCAAAATGAAAAAGAATGTGTAATTTTGCAAACTGTTCAATGCTTGATGCAACAAAACATCATCTAAATATTATCAATGGAATACTCAAACTATCTACATCCCGAATTGGAGACCATGCCCGAAGAGCAGCTGCGTAAGCTCCAGCTTGAGCGTCTCCAGCAGACTGTTCGACACTGCATGTACTCTCCTTTCTATCAGGAGAAATTCGCTGAACTTGGCATTACTCCCGATGACATCAAGAGTCTCGACGACCTGAAAAAACTGCCGTTCACCACCAAGGACGACCTGAGAGAGCATTACCCCTTCGGACTTGCCTGCGTACCCCTGCGCGACTGCACACGACTTCATTCGTCGAGCGGCACTACTGGCAACCCCACTGTGGTGCTACACACGCAGAAAGACCTCGATGAATGGGCTAAAGCCGTCGCACGATGCCTCTGGATGGTGGGAAGCCGGCCCGAGGATGTCTTCCAGAATTCCGCTGGATACGGTATGTTCACTGCCGGACTCGGATTCCAGTATGGTGCCGAGAAGGTGGGTATGCTCACCGTGCCCGCTGCTGCCGGAAACACCACACGACAGATTAAGTTCATCAAGGACTTCGGAACAACAGTCCTCCATGCCATTCCAAGCTATGCCTCACGTATCTATGAGGTGATGCGCGAAGAGGGCGTCGACCCACGGCGCGACACCAAACTGAGGGTGCTCTGTATCGGAGCAGAACCGCACAGCGAGGAACAGAGAAAGCGAATCGAGCAGAACCTCGGGGTGAAGGCATACAACTCTTATGGCATTTCTGAGATGATGGGACCGGGAGTGGCTTTCGAATGCCCGGAGCAGAACGGCATACACATCTGGGAGGACTATTTTATCGTTGAAATCATCAACCCCGAGACACTCGAACCGGTGGAGGACGGACAACTGGGAGAACTCGTACTCACCACCATCAACCGGGAGGCCATGCCACTGCTGCGATACCGCACACGCGACCTCACCAGCATCATAAGCGGGAAATGCCCCTGTGGCCGTACGCACAAGCGCCTCGCACGTCTCCAGGGCAGAAGCGACGACATGATGATCCTCAAGGGGGTCAATATCTTCCCCATACAAATAGAGAAAATACTCCTGAAGTTCAAGGAACTGAGCACCGACTATCTCATCACTCTCCAGACGGTTGATGGCAACGACACCATGACCGTCGATGTGGAGCTGCGTGAGTTGTTCACCGACGACTACCAGCGACTGCAGCGGCTCACCAAGGAAATCACACGTCTGCTGAAAGACGAAATCTTGGTCACACCAAAGGTGAGACTCTTGCCTAAAGGCGGCATACATGCCTCTGACGAGGGCAAGGCGGTGCGCGTGAAAGACCTGCGAAAACTCTTCTGATACCTTAACCTCAATAACTATGACTATCCATCAATTATCCATTTTCATCGAGAACAAGTCGGGCTCGCTGGTGAAGGTGCTCGACCTGCTGCGCCGGTTCGGCGTGCAAATCATCGCTTCAACCATACCCGACACCGCAGAAAACGGTATCTACCGTGTCATCTGCAGTGAACCTCTCCGTGCCTACGAAGGACTGAAAAAGGCGGGAGTGCCGGTCGCTCTTTCCGATGTCTTCGCACTCGAACTCGACGACCAGCCCGGACGCGCGGCCGACGCCGTAGAAGTGCTCAGCAATGCTGGAATAGGACTGACTTATTTGTACAGCTTCCTCCTGCGAGGCAAGGGCATACTCGTCTTCCGAACTGATGATGCCGAGAAAGCACGTGAAACCATCATCCTCAACGACATGAAGTTCATTGCCGAGAAAGACCTCTCGGTATGGGCTTAGGGCATCAACGTCTTTTCTTAATACATGAGAAAAATAGCCATTATTCCTGCTCGCTATGCATCGACACGCTTCCCAGGGAAGCCTCTGGCGATGCTGGGCGGGAAGACCGTCATACAGAGGGTCTATGAGCAGGTGGCGGGAGTGACCGACGACTGTGTGGTGGCCACCGACGACAAGCGCATCGCCGAGGCGGTAAATGCCTTCGGAGGAAAAAGCGTCATGACGGCGGCATCACATAGAAGCGGTACCGACCGCATCGCTGAAGCCATCGACATCATCGGAGGACAATACGACATCGTCATCAATGTGCAGGGCGACGAACCTTTCATCCAGCCCGAGCAGATTGAGGCGCTATGCCATTGCTTCGACGACGAAGAGACACAGATTGCCACACTGGGCATCCCGTTCGACAGTATGCAAGGGGTGGAAAATGTCAACTCTCCAAAAATCGTGGTGGACAACCGGGGATTCGCGCTCTATTTCAGCCGTAGCGTCATTCCTTTCGTAAGAGGAGTGGAGCGGCAACAATGGCTCTCCCATTTCCCTTTCCTCAAGCACATCGGGCTGTATGCGTACCGCACTCATGTGCTGCGTGAGGTGACACGCCTGCCGCAGTCATCGCTGGAAATCGCAGAGAGCCTCGAGCAACTGAGGTGGCTGCAGAATGGATACCGCATAAGGGTCGCCACCACTCACCTCGAAACCATTGGCATCGACACACCCGAAGACCTCGAAAAAGCCGAAATATTCCTCGCAGGTCTGAGCCTTTAAGGTTTGAGCCTTGTGGTTTTAGGTTCCTCCGTAGGGTCTTAGCTGTCTAAGACCCTACGGAGGAATTTGTCTAAAACCGTAAATCGAAACCGTCTAACCCCGTAAATCGAAATCCATCCCCCTGCACCATCCGTAGGGTCTTAGCTCGTCTAAGACCGTAAATCGAAGTCATCTAAGACCGTAAATCGAATACGTCTAAAACCGTAAAACGAAACCGTCTAAGACCGTAAAACGAAATCGTCTAAAACCGTAAATCGAATCGTCTAAGACCGAAAAAACTAAGACCGTAAAACGAAATCGTCTAAAACCGTAAATCGAATCGTCTAAGACCGAAAAAACTAAAACCGTAAAACGAAATCGTCTAAGACCGTAAAACTAAAACCGTAAAACGAAATCGTCTAAAACCGTAAAACATAACCGTCTAAGACTTTAAATCGAAATCCGCCCCGCCGTACCAAGGGCGCCCCAACGGGGCAACCTGCTCTCAGCCCAGGGCAACGCCCTGGGTTTTTATTCGCGTGCTAACTATTCGCCCTGAAAGGGCAAAAGCCTTATAATCAAAAGCTTATGCCCTTTACATAAATCGCTCTCACTCGGCATAACCCAAGCAAGCTTGGCTTTGCTCTCGCTTAATCGCGATTTTCAGGGCGATTGTTTGTGCTTATCTTACGTACCCAGGGCGTTGCCCTGGGCTGAGAGCTTGTTGGCCCTTCGGGCCGCCGTTGCTTTCGGAACTTATGGCAAAACCCGAATCCAACGAACACATGTCTAAACTCCTAAACCTATGGCAAAGCCCGAATCCAACGAACATATGTCTAAACTCCTAAACTCCCAAACTCCTAAACTCCTAAACCTATGGCAAAACCCGAATCCAACGAACATATGTCTAAACTCCTAAACTCCCAAACTCCCAAACTCCCACAAAGCCCTAATATACCCTCAACTTGTCGCCCTGGCGGATTTGGTAGTCGGGATCGAGATGGTTGAGTTTGTATAGGCTTGACAAGCGCATGCCGTAGGTTTGGGCGATGGAGTACATGCTCTCGCCTTGCTTGACGGTGTGGAGCACTTTCTTGAAACGTTTGTCGGCCTTCTTCTGTTTCTTTCCAAGGTAGATGACGTCACCCTCGTGAAGCTGCTCTGAGACATTGCGCTCATTGTATTTGGCGAGATTGGAGGCTG
The DNA here is from genome assembly GCA_946184125.1 of uncultured Prevotellaceae bacterium. Classification (GTDB taxonomy): domain Bacteria; phylum Bacteroidota; class Bacteroidia; order Bacteroidales; family Bacteroidaceae; genus Prevotella. The sequence goes on along the minus strand of CAMHEL010000049.1, from coordinate 8,152 downwards.
ATATACCCATTTCGCGCCCGATGGACTCAAAGCTGTCGCCACGACGGGCATACACATAATAGTTCTGGTTGTAGGCGTTGATGGGGTGAACGGTGTAGGTCGCACGCGACCTTGTGCTCACAGGTTCTTCTCGGCGCTGGGCCACCTCATGACGCTGAGGCTTCATCTGGTCATACTCATAGAGCTTGTAAGTCTCGATGATGCTGATGAGCCGCTGGGCATATTTGGGGTTGGTGGCATAGCCACAGGCTTTCAAACCATTTGCCCATCCTTTGTAGTCGGTGATATGAAGCGAGAAAAGACGCTGGTAACGTTCCCTGTTGGCCAAAAAACGACTGTGGTCCTCGTAGCTCTCGCGGGGATTGTCGTAGGCGCGAAACAGCTCCTGCTTCTTGTCGTCGTCATGCCGGATGGTGCGTCCCGACCATCCGTGGCTCTTGATGCCGAAGTGGTTGTTGCCCTGGCGAGAGAGGTAGCTCTTACCGGCACCACTCTCCAAAAGACCTTGGGCAAGGGTGATGCTCGCAGGGATGTGGTATTGCGCCATCTCTTCGATGGCGATGTCCTTATACTGGTCGATATACGCTTGGTACTCTGCGTTCCACCTCACCTGAGCAGATGAGGAGAACACAATGGCTGTTAGGCATATAGCCACAATGAAGGCTTTCTTCATAAGAAACTACAAATCAAACATTTGGCGCGTGGGCCAGGAAAAGAAAAAGTGAAATAACAGTGACTTAGGCCGAGGGGCTTGTTGCGCCCTCTATCTGGTTTGCAAAGATAGCATTTTTTTGCTGAAACGCTACCCGCTTTTGATTTTTTTAACTAAAAACGCACCCCAAAGCTAAATGCCACCCCAAAGAAAAAAAACCACTGTTCGCTGCAATTTCGTTGCAGCGCCCCAAAAGGAAAAAAAAGCGCCCCTCAAAAAAAGAGAGGGCACCACCGTGCCCCCTCTTTTCTCATTGTTATAATGGCGAAAGTTCCTATTTCACCACCACTTTCCGTCCGTTGTGGATATAGACTCCTCTTTGCGGGGTCTTCACCTCGATACCCTGTATGTTGTACAGGTTGTCGTAGGTTCCATCGGCGTTGATGCCGTCGATGCCGGTGGCAGCGCCCGATACGCTTTCGATGGTGACGCCCTCGCATGCGGGGTCGCACAGCAGGATGTCGCTCACGCTAATCCCCTTGCCATAGTTGCCGCCGATGTTGAAGCGGAGCAGCTGGCCATGGCTGAGCAGTTCGCCAGATGACGAGAACACCACCACATTGTAGTGGCCGTCGCCAAGGTCGCAGGTCTGCACCTGGTGGCTGCCGCCGAAGTTGGCAAGCTCTGCGTCGAGAAGGGCGCATCCCTGAGGCAGGGTGAGCGTGAACTGGCAGGCGGTATAGGCGCCAGGACCGTCGAGGCGAAGCGTGCAGGAACCGGCCTGACCGCTGAGGCTCATCTGGTCGGAGGCAGAGAACATGTACTGCGACGAGGTGTTGGCATTCTTGTGAAGCGTGATGTCGACAATCAGCATGACGTCGGTGACGTTGGCTACACCGTCGCCGTTCACGTCGGCCTCGGTGAAGTGGAACTGCGCATTGTCCTTGTGGAGGGTGTAGTCCACCACGAGCATCACGTCGACAACGTTCACTTCGCCGTCGTGGTTGACGTCACCCTTGATGAAGGTCTCCTGGGCGCCGTCCTTGAAGTAGCCGCCCTTCCACATGTACCAACCGGTGCCCGACGAGGTCTTCTCGGGAGTGAAGCCCGAGGGGTAGGAGAGGGCGCAGGGGGCCGTCTTAGTGCCGATGCCCTGGCAGGCAGAAGCGTTGAGGTTCTTGAAGCTCGACGAGATGTAGAGGTTCTTCAGACCCTTGATGTAGAGCATCGTCGTCGTGTTGACCGACGTGGATGTGATGCTGAACGTCGAGAGGTTGAGGCTCGTCAGGGCGGCAAGGTTGTAGAACATGTACGACATGTCTGTCACCTTCGCGGTGTTCCAGCCCTTCACGTTGAGCGAGGTCAGGCTGCTGCAGCTGTAGAACATCGTTGCCATGTTGGTCACCTTGGCGGTGTTCCATCCGCTCAGGTCGAGGGTCTTCAGGCCAGAGCAGTTGTAGAACATGTTGGCCATCGTGGTGACGTTTGAGGTGTCCCAACCGCTAATGGAGAGGGCCGACAGCTTGCTGCAGTTGTAGAACATCGACTGCATGTTGGTCACCTTCGCGGTGTTCCACTTGCCCACGCTGACGGCAGTCAGGTTGGGGCAGTTGTAGAACATGGAGTACATGTCGGTCGTCTCGCTCGTGTTCAGGTAGTCGGAACCGGTGATGGTCGTCAGGTTGGTCATGCCGTAGAACCACTGGCGGCACGACACGGGACGGGCGTTGGCGAAGGAGGCGTCGAACACCACCTTCGTCACCGAAGAGGCTTTCGAATACCAGCCGGGACCGTTCGTGCCGGTGTTCATCGCGTAGGCACCCGAAGGCTTGTTGTCGTTGTAGTAGAACGTCAGCGTCGAACCGCTAAGCACGGCGTAGGCGGTGCCCGTCGTCGGGGTGGGCGGCGTGCTTCCGCTGTCCTTGAAGTAACCGCTCTTCCACTGGTACCAGCCAGTGCCCGAAGAGGTCTTCTCTGGGGTGAACCCCGAGGGATAGTTGAGCTGGCAGGGGGCGGACGTGGTGCCCACACCCTTGCAGGCATCCGACGAGAGGTTGCCGGCTGTTGAGGGCACGCTGAGCGTCTTCAGGCCGGAACAGCCGTTGAGCATCAGCTTGCTGCTGATGGAGGAGCCGATGGTGAACGTAGAGAGGTCGAGGGAGGTCAGCTTCTTTGCACCAGAGAACATGTAGGCCATGTCGGTCACATACTCCGTGTTGAGATACTTGAGACCCTCTATCTTCGTGAGGCTCGACATGCCGCCAAACCACAGGTGGGTGCTGGTGGGGCGCACGTATTTGAAGTTCTCGGTGAAGACCACGCTCTTGATAGTTAAGTCCTCGTTGTCGTACCAGTCGGGCGCGCCGGTGCCGGTGTTCAATGTACTGGTCTCGAATTCATAACCCAATAAATAATGGATGCCATAATCGAAGGTCAGCACGTTGTCTTGATAATAGATGATGATGTCACGAAGACCATCCTTGAAGTAGCCGCTCTTCCATACCATATAGGTGGGGGTGGTCTTTGTCGCCTCGGCTATGTCGTGAGGATTGATCAAACTGCAGGGCTTCGATGCCGTACCCACACCGGTGCAGGCATTGGCATTGAGGCCGTTCATATCTCCGTTGAAAGACAATGACTCGAGCGATGTACAGCCTTTCAGCATGTTCGAGGTGTTCACCGAGGAGGATAAATTGAAGTCGGCAAGTACCAGGTCGGTCAGGCTGCTGCAACCGCTGAACATCTCCTGAAGAGTGGTGGCTTTGTCGGTGACGAATGTGGTGTTGTAGTCAGTGAATTCGCCCATACCAACCCCCTCTGAATATAGATACAGCTCATTCAGGGCCGAACAGTTGTAGAACATCCGGTACATCGTGGTGACATTCTTCGTGTCGAACGTGTTGAGGTTGAGCGACTTCAGCTTCGAGCAGCCGGCAAACATATACGCCATGTTGGTCACCTTGTCGGTATGCAGATACTTAATGTTCGTGACACTGGCGAGGTTGCTCATCTGGTAGAACCAAGCGTAGCAGGTCGTGGGAGATGCCTTGCTAAAACTGCTGTTGAACTCCACCTTCGTCACGGTCGAGGCCTTCTCGTTCCAGGCGGGCTTGTTGCTCCCGGTGTTCAAGGTATACACGGTTCCGGTACGGCTGCCACTATTGGCGTCGTTGTAGAACGTCAGCGTCGTGCCGTTGAGCACTGCGTAGGCCTTGGTCTCTGTTGACGTGTTAGCATCCTTGAAATAACCGCTCTTCCACTGGTACCAACCGCTGCCTGAGGAAGTCTTGACGAGTTTGAAGCCAGAAGGATAGACGAGCTCGCAGGGAGAGGTCTTGGTGCCCACACCCATACAGGCATCATCCAGCAAGATGTTGGCCGTCATAGGGATGGTGAGCTTCTTGAGATTCTTACAACCCGATAACAAACCTTCTGTCGAACTATCATAATCTGCAGGACCACCGCTGAATGGATTGAATGTGAAACTGGACAAATCCAAGGAGGTCAGGCTGGTACAATCAGCGAACATGTGTGTCAGAAATCCTGAAGGACCAAAGTATAAATCAATGTAGAAATCTACATTTGAGGTGTCGAAATTCTTCACGTCTATACTCGTGAGGCTCGAACATTGGCAAAACATGTTTGCCATATCTCCCACATGCGATGTGTTGAAACTGCTCACATTCAAACTGGTGAGGCTGGAGCAACTTAAAAACATAGAATTCATATCGCCTACTTTCGATGTGTCGAAAGTGCTGAGGTCGAGCGTCTTCAGTTTGGCACAATTGAAGAATGTCTCGCGCATCGTTGTCACATATTCGGTGTTGAGGTAGCTCAAACCCTGGATGGTGGTTAGGTTGACCATCCTGCCAAACCAACTGTAGAGGGACGTAGGACGAACATACTTGAAACTTTCCTCAAACACCACCTTGGTGACACCAGAGATTTTGTCTGTCCATCCAGGGAAATCATATTCCTCGTTGAGATGATAGAGGTCGAGGGCCACTTCCTCACCGCCCCAGGACAGGTCATCGTATATTGTATATCTGAAGGTCAGCGTCTTTTTGTCTTTCGACAGCTCGGCAAAGCCTACGCGATCGTTGGTGAAATAGCCGCCTTTCCATACAAAGTAAGTCGGAGTGATGCTCGAGGGCTCGGGACGCGTTGACCAGTCATTATAATACACTTTGCAGGGCGACTTGGCGGTACCCACGCCCGAGAGGGCAGTGGCGTTGAGGCCGTTCAGATTGGTGTCGATATACAATGACTTCAGACCTGAGCAACCCTTGAGCATCTCAGTCGTGGTCTTGGAAGAGGTAATTTGGAAACCTGGCAGGGCAAGATCCGTCAGACTGCTGCAGCCCGAGAACATGTTGCGCAAGTTCGTCGCAGATGTTGTGCTGAAGTAGGAGTAGTAAGTTTCAAAACCATAGGGGCTTTCGCTTACGGAATGGAACAGCGAGAGACTGCTAAGCTTGGAACAACCATTGAACATATACGACATGTTGGTCACCTTCGGCGTCTTAAATGTACCCAAATCGAGAGTCGAAAGACTCGAACACCCGGAGAACATGTATGCCATGTTGGTCACATTGTCGGTATGAAGATACTTAATGTTCGTGACACTGGCAAGGTTGCTCATCTGGTAGAACCAGGCGTAGCAGGTCGTCGGGGATGCCTTGTCAAAACTGCTGTTGAACACCACCTTCGTCACGGTCGAGGCCTTCGCGTTCCAGGCGGGTTTGTTGCTACCGGTGTTCAAATCATATACCGTGCCGGAGCGGCTGCCGTACATGTTGTCCATGTAGAACGTCAATGTGCTGCCCGACAACACGGCATAGGCCTTCTCCTCGGCTGGCTGGCTCGGTTCTATCATGCCTCCGTATGTGAAATAGCCGCTCTTCCATATATCATAACCCCATTGAGGATCCCAATTTTCTGGGACGTAGTCAAAATCCTCATAATGGACGAGGGTGCATGGCTTGGTCTTTGTGCCCACGCCCGAGCAGGCATTTTTGTTCCAATAGAAAGCGTCATATGGGACGATAAGTGTATTAAGACCAGAGCAATTTTCCAGCAGGCTTGAGGTGTTAGCCGTTGATTTGAAAGAGAAATTACTCAAGTCGAGAGTCGTAAGATTTGTGCATGAATAAAACATGTCTTCGAAATTCGTCACATTCGACGTGTTGAAACTGCTCAAATCGATGCTGGACAAATTACTATCATAAAACATACCACTCATATTGGTGACTTTCGAAGTGTTGAAGTTGCTCAAGTCCAAATTTTTCATTGCGCAACCATCAAACATAAATGACATATCTGTCACTTTCGCCGTGTTGAAATTGCTTAAATTAAGGTTGGTAGCTGCACAGCCATAAAACATGCCACTCATGTCCGTCACATTTGCCGTGTTGAATTTACTCACATCAAGGCTCTTCAATTCCAAAGTCATGGAGAACATACCACCCATGTTTGTCACCTGACTGGTGTTGAGGTAACTGAGACCATTGAAGGTTGTAACTGGCATGTCTGCAAACCACTGATAGCAACTTGTGGGTTTGTAGTTGGCGAAACTGCTGTTGAACGTCACTGTCTTGACATTAACACCCTCTTTGAAATGCCAATCAGGTTCATTGGACCCTGTATTCAGATTGAATACTTTTCCGGACCGTGAACTGCTCTGATCATCATAATAGAATGTCATCGTTGTGCCGTTGATGACGGCATAAGCCTTCGTTGTGGCAGGCTGGCTCGGTTCTATCATGCCTCCGTATGTGAAATAGCCGCTCTTCCATATATCATAACCCCATTGAGGATCCCAATTTTCTGGGACGTAGTCAAAATCCTCATAATGGACGAGGGTGCATGGCTTGGTCTTTGTGCCCACGCCCGAGCAGGCATTTTTGTTCCAATAGAAAGCGTCATATGGGACGATAAGTGTATTAAGACCAGAACAATCTTCCATCAGATAATTGGTATTAGCCGTCGATTTGAAAGTGAAATTACTCAAGTCGAGAGTCGTAAGATTTGTGCATAACGCAAACATTCTATTGAAATCCGTCACATTCGACGTGTTGAAACTGCTCAAATCGATGCTGGTCAAACCACTATCATAAAACATACTACTCATATCGGTGACTTTCGAAGTGTTGAAACTGCTCAAGTCCAAATCTTCTATTGAGCTACTATCAAACATAGATGACATATCTGTCACTTTCGCCGTGTTGAAATTGCTTAAATTAAGGCTGGTAGCTGCACAGCCACAAAACATGCCGCCCATGTCCGTCACATTTGCCGTGTTGAATTTACTCACATCAAGGCTTTTCAAAGACATAGTGCGGAGGAACATATCACCCATGTTTGTCACCTTGCTAGTGTTGAAGTAGTTGAGACCATTGAAGGTGGTAAGAAAATTCATATCTGCAAACCAATAATAGCAACTCGTGGGGCTGTAGTTGGCGAAACTGCTGTTGAATGTCACTGTCTTGACATTAGCCCCTTCATTGTAATTCTTGTAATACCAATCAGGTATATTGGAACCTGTATTCAGATTGAATACTTTTCCGGACCGTGAACTGCTCTGGTCATCATAATAGAATGTCATTGCTGTGCCGTTGATGACGGCATAAGCCTTCGTTGTGCCAGAGGGGGTGGTGCCGCCATCCTTGAAATATCCGCCCTTCCACATGTACCAGCCGGTGCCCGACGAGGTCTTCTCCGGAGTGAAGCCCGAGGGGTAGGTGAGGGCGCAGGGGGCCGTCTTCGAGCCGATGCCCTGGCAGGCGGTCGCGTTAATGTTCTTGAAGCTCGACGAGATGGAGAGGCTCGTCAGGCTCTTCAGGTAGAGCATCGTCGTCGTATTGACCGAAGTGGATGTGATGCTGAACGTGGAGAGGTCGAGGCTCGTCAACGGTAGGTTGTAGAACATGTACGACATGTCGGTCACCTTCGCGGTGTTCCAACCATTCACTTTGAGCGTGGAAAGGCTGGTGCAGCCCGAGAACATGTTAACCATCGTGGTCACTTTGGAGGTGTACCACCCGCTCAGGTCGAGGCTCTTCAGGCCTGCGCAGCCATAGAACATGTTGGCCATCGTCGTCACATTGGCGGTGTTCCAGCCACTTATGGCGAGCGTCGACAGCTTGCCGCAGTTGTAGAACATCGACTGCATGTTGGTCACCTTCGCAGTGTTCCACTTGCCCACGCTGACGGCGGTCAGGTTGGAGCAGTTGTAGAACATGGAGTACATGTCGGTCGTCTCGCTCGTGTTCAGGTAGTCGGAACCGGTGATGGTCGTCAGGTTGGTCATGTTGTAGAACCACTGCCGGCACGACACGGGGCGGGCGCTGGCAAAGGAGGAGTTGAACACCACTTTCGTCACCGAAGAGGCTTTCGAATACCAACCGGGACCGTTGGTGCCCGAGTTCATGGAGTACGCTCCCGACGGCTTCGTGCCGTAGGAGAACGTCAGCGTCGAGCCGCTAAGCACTGCATAGGCTT
>CAMHEL010000048.1 GCA_946184125.1 uncultured Prevotellaceae bacterium | reverse complement strand
CAAGGGGCAGCAGGGCGTTGAGGAAACTGATGACCAGGTCGGGATGCTCGCCGAAAATCTTCTTGAAAGTCAGGTCGGCTTTGGGGTCAAGATATTTGCTCATGTTGAAGAACGTTTTTCTTGATGCAAATATAGCAATAATATGCGAATATACCAAACAAACGCCCTTTTAAATAGGTATGTAGGTAATCAATGCCTAAGCTATACGGTTTTTTATCCTCTCTCTGTTAACCAGTTGGTGCGAACCTCTCTCTGCTAACCGGTTGGCGTGAACCTCTCTGTCTCAATTAGGAAACTATAATAAATCGTAACCAATGACTAAGCGAAACGGTATAACTTCTCTCTTTTGTGAGTTAGAATGCCTCTTTTTGCCAGAAAATGAATATGTCTAAAGTGGATTCTGATTTAGCGATTACAGCCATCACGACAATGGGCATTCAGGACAAAAACTATGCCTAAATGAAAAAGGTCCCGGCATCGCCGAGACCTTTACGCATTCTTTAAAATAGAAGGAATATGTTGGTTTGTGTTGGTTTTTCACCTCCGTGTGCAAAGGTACAACTATTCATTCTGATTTGAAAAAAAATGCGTTGTTTTGTTGGGATATCATTAGTCTGATTCGGAAATGACCGTTTTTTCACATGCGCTTAGTGCAATCCCAGGATGATGTTGACAATCATCATCACGTCGGTGACGTTGATATCTCTGTCGCCGTTGAGGTCGCCGGCTGCTCTGATGAAGCCCGATGAGACATTGCCAAGGATGTAGCCCACTGTCATCATCACGTCGGTGACGTTGACATCGCCGTCGCCATTGACATCGCCGAGTTTCACTTTCGGTTTGAGAAACAGCACAACGGGCTCGGAGGGTGAACCATATGCCGAGGAGGTTTCGAAGGTGATGGTGCGGTCGGGCGTGAGCTCGCTCTCGCTGCCGTCTTCCCAGTCGTAGTACTTGAAGGCCACTTCATCGCCGGTGGTGCTGTGGCTTCTTACGCGAAGGATGCCGTAGTCGGCACTCTCGAAGTCGCCGTAGCCCACGCATGTGTCGCCTAAGAATGCGCCTATGGCCACATTGCTGTAGTCGGCGAGGTTGCTGTCGCCTGATTTCACAACGCCATAGACCGTCATGTCGTACTCATAGTCGCGGGTGGCAATCTTCCAGGGGATGCGGGTGACTTTCATGGTTCCTCCGTCGAGGCTCTCGCCCTCCTTGCCGCGGTAGGCCTGGCAGTCGGTGCCCATGGCGAGGATGCTCACGGCACCGGCAGTCTGGGTGAGCGACTTGTCGGCGGTGATGCCCACGCAACTGCTGGTCTCGCCTGCTGTGTCGGTGAAGGTGTCGCCGGAGTGCTCGATGTTGATGGTTCCGCCGCTGATGAGAATGTCGCCGCCGCCATTGACGGTCGAGCCGGTCTGCATCTTGCTCTTGATGCCTTTCGAACCGTCGCCGCCGACGAAGATGTCGGTGTTGCCCCCGGAGATGTTGATGGCGTAGTTGGAGCGGATGCCGTCGGCATCGGAGCCCGGAACGGCGATGTTGATGCTGCCGCCCTTGATGGTCAGGGTGCTGTCGGCCTTGATGCCTGAGCCACCGTCTTTCACGTTGATGCTCAGCGCACCGCCCTTGATTTTCACCACGCCGAAGTCATCGGAGTCGATGCCGTCGCTACCCACATTGGTGATGTTCACCGTACCGCCGTTCATCTCGAAATAGTTGTTCTCATTGCCGGCGGCACCCTTGCCGCAGTGGATGCCGTCGCTCACGGCACCGAGGATGTTGATGATGCCCGTGGTGCTCTTGAGCTCTAAATATTCCTTGGCGCTGATGGCATGCTTGAGGTTGCCAGTGACGTTGAGCGTGCCTCCTCCCTCGAACTCAGGATGGCCTTTGAAGTAGAAGGCGGCTTTCTGACTGCCGAAGGGCGCGTCGGCGAGGGTGTTGACGCTGCCTGCCTCCAGTATCACGGCGATGCGCTTGCCACACTCGATGTCGATGGCCGAACCGCCATGGGCGTTGGTCAGGGTGAGGCCTGCCAGCCTGAGGGTGAGCTTGTAGCTGCCGTTGATGGTGAGCGAACCGTCGGTCGAGGTGCCTGATACGCGGTAGGTGTACTCGTTGACCTGGGTGGTCGAGGTGAGGATGACGTTGGCACCGTTGATGTAGGAGGTCACGCCGGTGACACTCGTGGGGATGTCGACGGTGGCGCTGGAGCCGTTGAAGACGATGTCTATCGTGTTCTGGGCGGATGCCCCGCAATAGGCGAGGATGAGGACAAGGAGGATTTGGAACTTACGTTTCATGTCTGTGGCATTAGGGTTTGATGTGGATTTTCTGGTAAGTGCCGTCATCGTGTTTCACGATATAGATGCCGGCGGGCAGCGTGGCGGCATGGTGGCTGAGGAGCATGCCGCTGAGGCTGTAGTAGCCGGCGGGAGCGCCATGGCGGCTGCAGCCGGTGGCTATCTGGTCGGTTGCGGGACTCTCGCTGATGACGTCGCCGAGGGTGAGCTGCCGGGGTTGGCTGGGGGTGCCTTCCACACCTTGTGCGAAGCGGTCGCTCTCGACGATGGCGTACTGGGTGCCGGCACTGTCGATGGCACGGTAGGTGAGGGGCTCGCCGCCGTCGCCGTAGAGGGTGAGGTAGGCAAGGTCGCCAACCCAGGCCGACACGCCGCGGCATTCACCGCCGCTGTAGGCCACGAGGGTGAGGCGCTCGTCGCAGGCTGGTGTGCCGTCGGCACTACGCAGTTCGGCGATGACTCCCATCACATTGGGATAGGCGTGGCTGTCGGCTCCGTAGCGCTGGGCGAGGGTGGCGTGGGCCTTCGACTTGATGTTCACTCTCACGTTGGGGGTGCGGAAGCGGAGCGTCTTGGCGTTGTTGGCGTGGAGCAGGTAGCCCTTGCCGGCCGACAAGGTGGTGAGTGAGCCGCTCCATGCACCGCCGCTGTAGGTGGCGAAACCGTCTTGGCTGAGGAGCATCTCACCTTCCTCGGCAAGGTAGTCGGCGAGGGCGGCTGTCAACGACTGTGAGCCGTCGGCGGTGTAGCCCACCCAGTTCCAGCCGGGTTTGAGGTTGATGGCCATATTGCCGCGGCAGTGGGGTGCGGTGCTGGTGAAGGTGTCGGCGGAGCGCATCTCTACCTTGTAGAGCTGGCCGGCCTCCATCGATTTCAGCGTGCCGGTCATGCCGTAGTGGCTGTCGTTGTAGGCTTCATGCGTGGAAGCGACGATGCGCTGGACGTAGGGCGAGAGGCTGCCGGTGCCCACAGAGGTGGACAGGGGGTGCGACACCCAGTTCCAGCCGGCGGAAAGGGCGAGGGTGAAGGCTTCGTCGGAAACCATCAGGTTGCGGTCGGTACCCACGGCCTCGTCGCTGCTCAGCAACGTGTTGCGGCTGCTGAAGGTGGGGCGCCACGTGCGGTAGAAAGTGGTGCCGCCGTCGGGATAGCGTACCACGGTCTGGTCGCCGCGGTGCGACATATAGGTCATGCCGTCGACGAAGGCGCTGAGGTCGGGATGGGCGGCGAAGTAGTCGCTGTTGCGGCTCACGAAGTCGTCGCTGCTGCTCACGAGCACCATGCATCCGTCGGTGTTCGACAACTTGAAGTCGGCGTGAAGCTCGGTGAGGCTCTCCTGGCCGTCGGCCCACACCACGAGATGCCCACGTGCGGGGATGACGGTGTTGGCCACGCTGTTGTCGCTGCCGATTTGGTATTTCATGGGCTGCTCGGGGTCGTCGCTCAGGTAGAGGCCGGCGGCGTCAATATCGCTGTCGGTGTTGTTGTAAAGCTCTATCCAGTCGCTCTTCTTCCACCAGTCGCTCACATTGACGCTGTTGCCAGCACTCACTTCGTTGACCTTGATGGGCATGGCGATGGCTGCCAGAAGGTCGGCATCCGAGGTCATGGGCTCATAGGTGGCGGTGAGGGTGAGGGCGCCAAGGCCCGAAAGGTCGTACTCCTCGGTGGTGGACACCACACGTCCGCGGTCGTTCACCCATCCCTTGAAGGTGTAGCCTTCGGGGGCTGTCGCCTTGATGACGGCTGGGGCGAAGACGGTGCCGTCGAAACGGGCGGTGGGGATGTCGAGCCCGTTGAGCTGAAGCGTGGCATCGTCGATGTTCGCGGAGAGTTTCACCCGCTGTGCGCTGCTGCTGATTTGCATGCGGCTCCAGTTGGCGAGTCCCTCCATCATGGTGTCGCGGCGGCTGGCGGTGAGGGCGGCCTTCATGTAGTTGGCTGTGGGGTTGGTGGACAGTCCCTCAAAGGCGAGGGCGGGGTCCATCTCACTGCTCAGGCGGTCGATGATGGCGCTGCTGCGTGTGGGCTCGAAGACGCTGCCGCCCACCAGGCAGAAAGTGTCGATGAACTGCTTGCGGAAGGTGGCGTTGGAAAGCATGTTGGTGAAGATGCGCACCAGTGGGCAGTTGGTGCTGCCGTCGATATGGTTGAAGGCGTAGGCATTGAAGCGCAGGGCCTGGTCTACGTCGAAGAGCACGATGTGCCACTTGCCGTCGTTGCCCTTGAACGCCTTGCAGTTGTTGCCGGGCCAGTCGTCGCCGCCGAGGAATATCTGGGCGGCCATGTAGTTGATGAACTCGTCGATATCTACCATGTCGCATATCTGCTGGTAGGTCTCCTCGTCGTTGGCGGAATAGGAGAGCGAGAGCCATTGGTTGAAGGCTTCGTCGGTGCCGGCATTGACGCTGATGCCGCCGCCAAGCTCCAACTGGTCTTGCTCGTCGGCATCGATGCCGTAGTTGGCGAGAGCGAAGTGCTTGTTGCTGGGCTCACGAAGGTTGAGCATGCCGATGTACTGGCCGTTGATGAAGCTGTGGACGGGCTGGTAGTCCTGGCAGTCGAGGTGGAAGCCACTGGTCATGATGATTTGCTGAACGGCGACATCCTTGATGCGGCAGAGAAGGTCGTTGCCGCCATTGCGGGCTTGCCATACTTTGTGCTTGAGGTGGCCCTTCATTGGGAAGGGCTGGTAGGCGAAGTAGTTGAGGCCCTCATATTGCTTCTCGGCATTGAGCTTGAAGTTGTAGGGATACCATGAGCGGCTCCAACCGCCGAAGCGCTTGAGCGAGGCTTCCTGGTGGAAGGGGGCGCTGCCGTCGGTGGGGATGTAGGCCACGGCGACAGGGCGGTCCCACTCCATGTTCCAGTTGCACCGGAAACTGATGCCTGAGCCTTCGGAGCCATTGGTGCCGGTGACGAAGACGCCAAGCTTGTCGTCGAAGAAATTGACGGGGTCGGACACCACGGAGAGCACGGGGAGCATATAGTCCTTGTCGCGAAGGATGTACGAACAGGTGCGCACGGCACTGGGAAGGGCACCGCTCTGATAGAGGCGCAATCGGAGGATGGTGGTGCCGTCGATGGCGATGAGGCCGTCGCTGCTCACCTCGCCGTGGCTGTCGGTGGGCGTGCTGCCGTCGGTGGTGTAGTATAGGGTGGCGCCGGCGGGGATGGTGACGGAGAGGGTGAATGGCGAGCTGAAGAGCTGTGAATCGTGGCTCACCTCGGGGAGTGCCAGACGGGTGTAGGCGGTGGCGCTGACCCACTCGCGGCTTCCGCTGTTGCTGGCTCCCGGGGTGGGGTAGGCGGTGAAGTTCCAGGTGGTGCCCCCGTCGGTGGTGCGGGCATAGGCGGTGCGGCTAAGGGCTGGTGGATAGGTCTGGCTGGCAAGGATGTTGCCGCCCTCGTCGCTGAGGTAGATGGTGCCGCCGTCCATGTCGAGCTTGAAGTTCGCCTGACTGCTGTTGACGTCGTTGTGGTCGAACCAGATGAGGCCGAAGCCCTGGGCAGGCACTGCGCCGCTGTTGGTGTTGAGGCGGCTCTTCAACAGGTTGGTGGGGTCGTCGCTCACGTAGAGGTTGCGGAGGCTGACACCGGTGGAGGTGGGGTTGTAGAGCTCCACATAGCCGCCGTAGTTGTTGGAGGGGTCGACGAACTGGTCGATGTTCGACACGAGGATTTCGTTGATGATGAGATTGGAGGAACTGGCGGTCGCGGAGCTTACGCTCACGGTGATGCTGCGGGTGAGCGTTCCGCCGTTAGAGCCTTTGGCGGTGACATACAGGGTGGCGGTGCCGGTGCCGGTGGCAGTGGCGAGGCCCTGGTCGTCGATGCTTACCACACCGCTGTCCGACGAGCGCCAGGTGAGCGTCTTGTCGGAGGCGTCGGACGGCGTGGCTTGGCAGTTGAGCTGCCGCTTCTCATGGAGGGCCAAGCTCAGCGAGGTCGACTCCAGGTCAATCCCCGTGGCATAGATGAGATTGCTGGTGCCGAGGTAATGGAGCTGGAAGTTGTCCCAGCACGTCCAGTCGTATTTGTAGCCGAAGGACTTGTGGATGCCTAAGCGCAGCGTGCCATCGGTGACAGGGACGAGGAGCTCCACGGGGTATTCGCCGGCGGAGAAGGCCTGGGAGGCGGCATCCTGCGTGTTGGGTACAAAGCCCAGCTCGGTCTCTTCGTAGCCGGAGCGGTCGGTGCTGCTCTGCGCATAGTCGAAGGGGGAGCACAGACCGGCCTCCACATTGTTGGCATAGAGGGTGGCAAGGGGGCGCTCCAGGCCCAGCTTCCGGCTGATGACGGCATAGGGGATGGTGTACATGGCGTACATGTTGTTGGCGTCGTTCTCCTCGTAGCCCCCGCCGTAGTACGACTTGTGCTGCTCTTCGTGGTAGTCGCCGTAGCGGTAGAAGCCTTGCACGGAGAGGCGGTACCATCCGTTGTTCAGACCTTTGAGGGTCTGGTACACATCGAATGTGGTGTTGTATTTCTCGGCGTTGCGGTTGTTCCATGCTCCGCCGATGGTGGGAGAACCGGTCCAGCCCCTGGCATTATCGCAGCTGGCATTCTGGATGAGCTGGGTGAGGTCGGCTGGGTCGTCGCTGGGTGTGTTGCCGCCGTTGATGTCGTAGTCGCTGTTGTCGCCGGTGGTGAGAAGGGTGAGCTCGAAGTTGTCCCAGATGGTCCAGTCGCAGCCGTCTTTCATGGTCTTGCGGACACCTATGGTGAGGTTATGGTCGGTTACGGTCACTTCCAACTGGTTGTCGCTGTAGAGACCGGCGGTGAAGGCATTGGCCGACTCTTGCATGGAGTAGGGAAGGCCGGCACTGCTGCCAGAAAGACCGAGGGAGGACATGCGGCCGCTCTCGCTGGCGATGCTCTGAAGGGGCGTGCTCACATTGTTGGCGTAAAGCTGGGCATAGAGCTTCTCGCTGCCGTTGGCATGGGTCTCGGCTGCCACGTCGTTTTGGTTCGCTCCGTTGTTGTTGTAGCGGTAGAAACCTTGCGCACGGAGGCGGTAGGTGCCGTTGGGGATGTTGACGAGGGTCTGGTAGACGTCAAAGTTGGTGTTCCACACCTCGGCGCAGAAGTTGCCGAGACCGTCGTTTGAACCATCGTTGCCGCCTGTGTTGAATGAGGTGCCTTGCCAGGCATTGTTGTTGTGGTTGCGGTCGTAGCGTGGGTTGGAGATGAGGAACGTGGCGTCGGCTGTGCTGCCGGCAGGGGAGGCGAGGAGGGCCTCGACGAGTTGCTTGTAGCTGACCAGTTCCCACTGTGCACTGGCGGAGGTGCCGTCGGCGAGGTTGGGGGATATCCGCTTGATGCTTTGGCTGCCGGTGCCTTCATAGCCTAAGTAGCCTGTGCTGCTCTTGATGGTGTAGCCATTGTTGCCGCCAACAATCTCGAAGGTTTGGAACTCATGGTCGACGAATAGCCTGTCGGACAAACCGAGGAAGCCGTCGTGCTCATTGTCATAGGGGGTGTCGATGAAATATTGGTCATCGTCGCCTGTCGACTGGATGTCGACCAGCAGGGGGTGGATGCCGAGGACGGCTTCAGTGCCCCAGTTGCCGCCGGCGTTGAGATAGAGGCCCGTGGACTTGTGGCGAAGGGCGTAGGAACCGTCGGCAAGGGGCGTGGCGATGGTGCTGAGACAGGTGAGTGTCACGTCTTTCCACGCCACCCAGCTCACCTCGGTGTCGTAGCAGTCGACATCAAGGCCCAGGTCGAGGGTCCCCTCGTCGCCCACCTCACAGGTCACCGTCGGGCTGCTGACGGTGTAGAGGCCGCCGCTGTAGGTGCCCGATGCGGCTCCCTCGCAGACATCGGAGGAGTGTTGCCCATTGGCGTAGAGGGTGATGCCCGATGGCTGGGTGTAGCCGTTGTAGGTCTCGCAGTAGCACCGCACGCGCATCGTCACCTCATATTGCCCTTTGGGCAGACCACTGATGGTCTGGTGCCGGATCTTCGCGGAGGGCAGATGGGCTGCTGTGGTGGTGTAGTCCTTGCTCTGCCAGTATTCCATGAATGGGGTCGTCATCCCGGAGCCGTCGCGGCTGCCGCGCGACGACCAGGTGTCGCACTGAAGCGAGACATCATGGTCGGAGGCATCTTGTTCGAGCAGATACCACCATGAAGCGTCATCGCAGGCGGCGCCCCCTACTTGACTGGTGAAATCGGTCTGGGCGTTTGCGGCTCCGAACATGAAGGAGGAGACGACGGCCAGAATGGTCCTTAATGAAAGACTTGGGGTCATAAGTGATGTTTTTTCTTTTTTCTTGATGGTGATAACCTGTTCTTGATGGTGATAACCTGTTTATCTGCCACTGACGACGGTCTTCTGCCCATCGACGATGTAGATGCCGGCGGGCAACTGCTCAAGGTGGATATTGTCGTCTATCTTGCGACCGTCAAGGGTGAAGATGCCCGGGCGGGGGATGGTGCGCCCAATGGTGGTGGGGGTGATGATGCCGTCGACCTCGGACGGGGTGAGCGAACCGTAGTAGCAGAGGCGGAAATTGTCGAAGATGCACCAGTAGTAACTGGGCATGCTGCTGCAACGGATGCCTAATTTCAGCTCACCGCCGTCCATGCCTACCGAGGTGGTGACGCTGTTGTCGTAATAGCCGCGAGTGAAGTAGATGCTCGCTGCCTGCATGTTGTTGGGGAAGTATTTGCCGCCCACCGACGACTCGTTGCCGCCTTGTTTCGTCGATTGGGCATCGGTGGTGATGTGTGCGAGACGCTGGCTCTTGGCTCCGCCATAGACATAGGCTGTAGTCTGACGGCTGGAGCATTCCTCGGCACGGCCGGGGCGCTGGAAGCCCTGGACACGAACCTGGTAGGTGCCGGCGGGAAGACCAGAGACGATTTGATGGAAGTCGAACGTGCGCTCGTAGTATTCGGCGCATGAGTAGTTCAGCGTGGGGCTGTCCGACCATCCGTCGGTGGAGTCCATCGTGGGATTTTGTATCATGTAGGTGAGGTCGAAGGGCTGTGCGGCATCGGTGGGTGTGGCATTGGCGAGGAACTGGAAGGCGGCGGCACCGAGCTCATCGAGCAGGGCTTGCAGGTCGCTGGTGGAGGAGGCGGCATCGATGCGCTGACGGATGCCATCGAGGGTGCTGCTGAGCGTGGCGTCGGTGCCTTCGCTGTCTTCGCTGTGGGGAACGGCGGAGAGGGCTTCCACCTGCTCCAGCTCACTGAGGACTTTGCTGCGCATCTCGGCAAGCATGCTCGCGCTGAGGGTGGTCAGCTCGTCGGCGGTGAGGATGAGCCACCGTTGTGTAGTGGCGGCATTGGCGATGTCGAAGATGGCGGCGGCGGTGGCGCCTTTGGCATTGGCCTGGAGGCAATAGGGGGTCCAGCTGGAACTGGGATGGATGAGCCAGTAGCCGCGGAGCTGGGTGTCGCCTACGTTGATGCGGCTGCGCATGAACTGGAAATTGTCGTTGGCAGTGGCGGCTGTATGGGCGATGGTGCGGATGGTGGAGCCGCTGGTGCTCATGTACTGGCCTGTGGCGGCGTTGCGCAACTGGTAGTACTGGTTGGAGGGGGTGAAGGTGATGTACCATGCGCAACTGTCGTTGGAGGCTGCCTCCTCGGGGCTCATGGCGCGCCAGACGAGCCTGCCGGCCTCGTCGGGCATGAGGAGAGAGGTGTGGAGGCCGCGCTCGCTGTCCTCGTTCTTGAGATAGTATTTCACGTCATCGTCGTGGTCGAAGGCATGGTAGGGCTCGGCAAAGAGACTGCCGGTGTGCTGAAGGCCATCCTCGCCGAGGGCCTGGCAGACGAGGGAGTTGCCGATGTAAAGCAGGTCGGACCCGTTGTCCTCAGAAGCACCGTTGATGCCGTAGGGCCACATGTGCTGGTAGTCGCCGTTGAGCTGCTCGGTGGTGCTGTTGTCCCAGAAGCGGAGCACCTCGGTGACGCGGTCGCCAAGCCACAGACCAGAGCCGGTGGCGTAGCCGGCGGCGTTGGAGGTGCCGGAACGGAGGTTGAAACGGCTCCACTCGGTATCGGCCCATGGAATGACGCCCACGCCGTGGAGCATCTCGTGCATGATGGTGCCGGCGCGCTGGTACGACTGGTTGGAACCTACGCTCATATAGCCTCCGTAGGAGCATTCGGCTGTGGGAACACCGGGGTTGTAGCCGATATTGGGGGTGAAGCCTTTCATCTCGGTGAGGTTGTTCCACCAGTTGATGGCGGTCTCGGCGGCGGAACGGATGCGGCTGTCGGCGGCGGCGTCATTGCTGCTACGCATGTTCAGGCGAATCTGGCCCTTGGGGATGGTGTAGAAACGGATGACATCGCCGTAGCCCACCTGACGGCCCTTGGTGATGACGTAGGCACGCATGTAGTAGCGCGTGGCGGGGGTCAGCTCGTCGAGCCAGTAGATGTTGCCGTTGTTACTCAGGTGACGGGTGGTGCGGTGGTCGTTGATGGTGGGCTCGGGGGTCTCGCTCCAGCAGAAACCGACCTCCTGTACCTGGTTGGCGGCGATGCCGCTATAGCGCATGCGGCCAAAGGCCATGGTGGCACCGCGGGCGTAGCGGCTGTCGGTAGTGACAGTGGGAGTGTCTCCGGTGGGATTCGCCCAGAGATAGGTGTCCATGGCCTCCTCGAGGGCGGACAGACTGTTGTCTACTTGCTCCTTGGTGGCATTGTCGTCGTCCATCACGCCTTGTGCTGCATCGATGGCGGCCAAGAGGTCGGAGGCGCCGTTGCCGCCACCGTCGCCATATAGTTTGCGGGCCTCGTCAAGGGTGCTCTGAAGCTGGTGCTTGTAAATGTCGAGGTCGGACTTGCCAATGGGGGTGTCGCGAAGCAACTTGACAAAGTCGAGGCAGGGCTTCGCGAAGTTGGATGAGGCTTTCGAGGCGTTGGCTTGAAAACCTATCTGTATCTTGCCCTTCTTGCTCTCTGTAAGCTCGAAATGGATGGTGTCGGCAACCCATTTTCCAGTGGGGAAACTGCTCAGTTCGGAGAACAGCATCGTGCCGCCGGTGGGAAGCCAGGCCACACGGCTCCGACCTGCTGTGTTCTCGCCGCCATTCCAGAAGGTGGTGACAAGGGCGTAGCGCCCGGCGGGTAGCTCCACCGTCTGATAGAAGAGCATCGACTGGCTCCAGCCGGTGCTCAGGGCGAGGACACCGCCGTCGGTGGTGCCGTCGTAGCCGGTAGAGGGAACGGGGGCTCCGTTGAACGTCTTGCGGGTGCCTATCTGATACACACCGGTGATGGTGTAGTCTACGGTGATGTCTTTCACCCAGCCTTTGACATCGAGTATTTCCTGGGCTACGTTGCCCGTGTCGTCGATAGTGTAGTCGAAGTCGCTGTCGAAACCGGAGTTGTTGAGGTAGAAACTGGTGATGTCGTAGTCGGGAGCCTGCTGGGCCGGCAAGGTGAGGGCGGCAAACAGCATAGCCAAGATGACAAAGGATTTTCTTGTTGACATGGCTCTTTTGATTTGAAGTAGTTGGTTGAACTTTGCAAAAGTAGTAAAAATAATGCAGATTTTATTCTAAAAGAATAAAAAACGCATCGAATGGGGTTGCTGTTTCACCAAATAGGTGGATTTGAGGTGAAATTGTATCGAAAAAAGCCCGCCAAGTGAGAACTTGGCGGGCAGATGTTTTTGGGGTGACGGAGCTACCTTAGGGCTTATTTGACAAATTTCTTGCCATCGACGATGAAGATGCCCTTGGTGGGGGTGCTCACGCGGCGGCCTGAGAGGTCGTAAATCGCTTTGCTGGTCCGGGTGGAGGTGTTCAGCTCATTGATGCCGTCGTCGTAAAGGGTGGCATCGACGAACTTCACTTTGTAGGCATAGCACCACTTTTCTTTCTCGAAACCAATCTTCGAATCCACGGTCTGCTCTCCGAGTGCTTCGCCGAAGTTGCTGATGATGAAGGTCACCTTGTTGTCGTCGGAAACACTCTCGTCCAACTCAATGGTGATGGTGCCGTTCTCATCGTAAGCGCCATTCAGGTTGAAGATGGCACCCTCGTACACGGCAGAGAATGTGCTGAGACCGAATTCGCCTTCTTCGTCGGCTATCAGCATGTTGTCGCCAACGATGAGCTCACGAAGGTTGTCCACACTAAGAACATTCTTCATAGTGGAGAAGTCTACCTCCACTGGAATCGATTCGTTGGGGGCGGGAACGGGCAGGGTGATCTCCTCCTCGCCCAAGGTGCGGTCGGCGTCTACCAAGTCGGCCTCGTTGATGCTGAATTCCTCGATGCGGAAGTAGTAGTTGTTTGCTTCACGCAGTTTGTTGCTGTTGAATGCAACGGTCCAGCCACCAATCTGGGCTTGGTCGCTGATGGTGGTCTCTACCTCAAATCTCTGCCACTCGGGCGTCAGGTCGAAACTGCCGAGGAAGACATAGTGTTTATAGTCGCCAGGAGCCCTGTGAATCTGGGAGTCTATCTGGGCAGGTTTATCGGCACGGGCCCACATCACGAAGCGTACCTTCTCGTTGAGCTGGAACTTGTGGGGCTGTGAGACGAAGAACTGGGTCGACCAGTCGGTGATTTCCTCTTCTTTCCACTCCGTCTCGCCGGTTGGTTGGTTGTTCTCGTCCAAGATGGCTCTTTCCACATATTGGTAGTAGGTACCGTTAGGTTCAGTGCCTATGGTGTCGCCGGTTTCTTCGTCTATCACAGGTCTGGTACCTTGCCGGCATGGCTCAAGAGAGGTCACGTTGAGAGCGGGCTGACCGTCCACAGGATCGGTTACGATACGTGCGGGCAGGTCTTGGTTGAGCGCGGCATCACGGCCGGTGAAGTAACTGAAGCCGTTGACTACTTTGTCGTTGATGGTCTCACTGGTCAGGTCGGTGTTCCGAAGCATATTGAACCAACCCAAGAACTCTGACTGCTTCTGGTCTTTGATTTCCAGTTTCACGTCATCAAAATAGAACACATTGCCGTCGGTCATCGTAGCAAGGTTGAAAGCGACGGTGTGCATCTCCTTCTCATTGTTCTCCTGAGTCATGTCGGTGCTGATGACCACTTCCTTTTCCACCTTTGTCCACTCGGTGCTCACATCGATGTTGCCGAAGAGCTGATAGTGGTTGTAGTTGCCTGGCTCCCAATGGGCCTGGGTCTCTATAGAGGCATTCTTGTCGGCCCTGACACGCATGGTGAGCCTCAGCATCTTGCCACTCTCGATTTTTTGCCTAACATAGATGAAGAACTGGGAGTCCCAACTGGCAAGGCTTTCCTGGCCGTCGGGCTTGATCTTGTTTTCTGCCGCATCGGCCTCAGCTTCGGTACGGACAACAACTTTGGCACAGTGGTTCTTCGAATCCAGAGGGTCCTCCACGATGTTGGCGAAGCCTTGGGTCTGCTCGTCCATGGTGCGCCACTCATGTACCCAGAAGCACGACCAGTCTTCTGACTGCTCTTCTTCCATGTGGCCGTTCTCAACCATGTCAACATACTTGGGCTGAGCGAAGAGACCTGTCGTCAACATCATCGTTGCGATTAGAGTAATGATTTTTTTCATAGGTCATCTTTTTTTAAAGGTTGATATACTAAAATTAAACTGCTGTAAAACTGCTTATAAGAAACATTCAAACTACTGCGGCAAAATTACGATATTTTGTTGAAATCGACTTTACTTTCTGTAACCTATATTTTATGATTCGTGACAAAATAACATAAAATTGAAAAAGAATTGTCGTTATTTTTAAAAGAATACGCATTTGGGTGCTTTTCATGTGGTATTGATGCCTTTATACAATGATGCGCTCCTACTGTCTTTATGCAGCAGGAGCGCATCGGTTGGGGCTTCCCGTTATGGTGAGAGCGTGGCTCAGCCGCGCTTCTCCATAATCTCACCACCCACACGGAGGGCCTCCATGTTGAGGGGAATGAGGGAATGATGCCGCTCGGGGAGGGTCTTGTGAAGGGCTTTTTCCAAACCGTCGCTCGTCACCACAGGGCAGACGTGCAGCAGACCGCCGAGCACTATCATATTGAATATTTTCGCGTTCTTCATCTCCGCTGCCTTGTCCATCGCATTAATGCTGTAGACATCGATGTCGGTGCGAGTGGGAGGGTTCAGAATGCCGTAGCTGTCGTAGATGAGGATGCCGCCGGGCTTCACTTTCGGCTCAAACTTGTCGAGTGAGGGCTGGTTGAGCACAATGGCTATGTCGTAGCGGCTCAGAATGGGCGAAGAGATGCGCTCGTCGCTCACGATGACGGTCACATTGGCTGTGCCGCCGCGTTGCTCGGGGCCGTAGGCGGGCATCCAGGTCACTTCCTTGCCCTCCATCAGTCCGGAATAGGCCAGAATCTTGCCCATCGAGAGCACACCCTGACCGCCAAAACCTGATATGATGATTTCTGTTTTCATTGTTTCTTCATTTTTGAGGTTATTCGCCTGTGGTGTCTTTCAGGTCGCCTTTGGGATAGAACTTGAACATGTTCTCCTTCATCCACTCGTTGGCCTGATGGGGCGTGAGTTTCCAACCGCTGCTGCATGTGCTGACGAACTCGACAAGGCTGGAGCCCTTGCCGGCCATCGAGGCCTCGAAAGCCTTGCGGAGGGCTTTCTTCGCCTTGCGGATGGAGGCTACGCTCTCCACGCTCTGGCGGGTCACGTAGCATGTGCCTTCAAGTGTGGCGGCTATCTCGGTGATTTTCAAGGGATAACCGTGGAGCTCGGGCGTGCGGCCGAAGGGGCATGTCGACGTCTTCTGACCCAACAGCGTGGTGGGGGCCATCTGACCGCCCGTCATGCCGTAAATGGCGTTGTTGATGAAGATGATGACGATGTTCTCACCACGGTTCAGCGCGTGAATGGTCTCGCAGGTGCCGATGCACGCTAGGTCGCCGTCGCCCTGATAGGTGAACACGAGGCGGTCGGGCCAAAGACGCTTGATGCCGGTGGCTATGGCGGGGGCGCGGCCATGGGCGGCTTCCTGCCAGTCGATGTCGATGTAACGGTAGGCGAAGACACCGCAACCCACAGGTGAGATGCCGATGGTCTTCTCCTCCATACCCATCTCCTCTATCACCTCGGCGATGAGCTTGTGCACCACACCGTGCGAGCAACCGGGGCAGTAGTGCATGGGATTGTCGTTCAGGAGGGTCGGTTTCTTGTATACCAAGTTCTCCGGGCTGATGATATCATTTGCTTCCATCATTTCATCAATTTAGTTTTCAATGCCTCTACTATCTCTTCCGGCTCGGGGACGATGCCGCCAAGCCTGCCGAAATGCTCCACAGCGACACTGCCGTTGATGGCAAGGCGTACGTCTTCAACCATCATGCCGGCATTGATCTCTACTACGAGAACACCTTTCTTGCCGCGGGAGTTCGCCAACACTTCCTTAGAGGGGAACGGCCAGACGGTGATGGGGCGGAGAAGTCCCACCTTGATGCCTTCTCCACGGGCTATCTCTATGGCTTTCTCCGAAATGCGTGCAGCACTGCCGAATGCCACAATCAGATACTCGGCATCTTCGCAGTGAAGGGTCTCATAGCGTACCTCCTTCTCGCGAATCTCCTGGTATTTGGCCTGGAGATGCAGGTTGCGCTGCTCCATAATCTCGGGCTTCAGCTCAAGCGAGGTGATGACGTTGACACCACGGGTGCGGGGCTTGCCGGTGGAGGCCCAGGGGCACTGGGCGATGACTTCCTCGTCGGTGCGGCGGGGCTTGAAGGGAGGAAGGACAATCTTCTCCATCATCTGGCCGATGATGCCGTCGCTCAGAATCATGGCGGGGTTACGGTATTTGAAGGCAAGTTCGAAGGCGAGGTCGACGAAGTCGGCCATCTCCTGCACCGACGACGGGGCAAGGGTGATGACATAGTAGTCGCCGTTGCCGCCGCCACGGGTGGCCTGGAAATAGTCGCTCTGAGAGGGCTGGATGGTGCCCAAGCCGGGACCGCCACGCTGGACGTTGACAAAAATGCCTGGCAGCTCGGCACCGGCAAGATAGGCGATACCTTCTTGCATGAGCGCCACGCCGGGGCTCGATGAGGAGGTCATGGCTCGCTTGCCGGCACCGGCAGCACCATAAACCATGTTGATGGACGCCACCTCGCTCTCGGCCTGAACAACCACCATGCCGGTGGTCTCCCAGGGCTTCAGGGCGCACAGCGTCTCGATTACTTCACTCTGAGGAGTGATGGGATAGCCGAAATAACCGTCGGTTCCACAACGGATAGCGGCATGGGCAATGGCCTCATTGCCTTTCATCAGTGTTGCTTCTTGCTCTGCCATCTCTTAATCCTCCATTTTTTTGCGGTAAACTGTAATGCAACCGTCGGGGCACACAATGGCGCATGAGGCGCAACCGGTGCACTCCTCGCTGTGAATGGGCTCGATGTAGGGATAGCCCGACACGTTCACTTTCTTGTCGGCTAATGCTATCACTCCTTTCGGACAAGCCACGATGCACAGTGAGCAACCTTTGCATCTGTTCGTGTTTACCACGATTTGACCTTTGATTTTTGCCATAGTTGTATTGTGATTTTAATGGGGTGGTTCGCACACCCATGGATATGTTCTGTGATGAACCGGAATACCCTGACGCAAAGACCGCCGTCAGGGATTGTAGTAGTCCTTATGGTAGAACTGAAGGATGTCGTCGAGCATCGCCTTCGCTTCTACGGCCGGACTGTTGGGGTCTAAGGCTATGGCCTCCAGGTAATTGCAGATGGCCATCTGCCAATTGCCCTCGCGGCGGTACTCATTGCCTTTCTGGTAATATTCCTCGGCTGTCATGACAGGGATTATTGGTAATAGGCCTTCTTGGCTGCTGCCAAGGTGTTGGTCATCAGCGAGCAAATGGTCATTGGGCCAACACCGCCAGGAACGGGGGTGATCATCGAGCATTTGGGCGCTACCTCGTCGAACTTCACGTCGCCGTTGAGGCGATAGCCGCTCTTGCGGGTGGGGTCGGCCACGCGGGTGGTGCCCACGTCGATGACCACGGCGCCTTCTTTCACCATGTCGGCTGTCACAAAGTCGGGCTGGCCGATGGCGGCGATGAGGATGTCGGCTTGGCGGCATTCCTCACGGAGCGTGGTGGAGTGGCTGTGGCACACCGTCACTGTCGAGTCGCCATACTGCTTCTGCATCATGAGCTGTGCCATGGGCTTGCCCACAATGTTGCTGCGGCCAAGCACGACGCACTTCTTGCCCGACGTCGCGACGCCGTAGCGGCGGAGAAGCGTGAGAATGCCCAAGGGCGTGGCGGAGATGAAACAGGGAAGACCGATCGACATACGGCCAACATTGATGGGGTGGAAACCATCCACATCCTTGCGGGGGTCGATGGCCATGATCACTTTCTGCTCATCGATGTGGCGGGGAAGGGGCAGCTGAACGATGAAACCGTCGATATCGCTGTCTGTGTTGAGCGCCGCAACCTTGGCGAGCAGTTCAGCCTCGGTCACGTCGTCCTCGAAACGAACAAGGGTGGACTTGAAACCGCAGGCCTCGCAGGCAAGAACCTTGTTGCGGACATAGGTCTCCGAACCGCCGTCATGTCCTACGAGGATGGCGGCAAGGTGGGGCTGCTTGCCACCGCCGGCGACGATGGCGCGTACTTCTTCGGCTATCTCCTGCTTGATGGCAGCTGCCGTGGATTTTCCGTCTATCAGTGTCATTGGCTATTTGGGCATTGGCGGCATCTTGCCGCGCATGGCGTTCATCATCATGTTCATCTTAGAGGTGTTGGTCATCGCCTGCATCATCTTGCGCATCTGGTCAAACTGCTTCAGAAGCTTGTTCACCTCCTGGATGCTTGTGCCAGAACCACGGGCAATGCGGATGCGGCGGCTCTGGTTGAGAATCTGGGGGTTGGAGCGCTCCTTAGGGGTCATGCTGCTGATGATGGCTTCGATGCTCTTGAAGGCGTCATCGTCGATGTCGATGTCCTTGATGGCCTTGCCAACACCGGGAATCATCGAGGCAAGCTCCTTCAGGTTGCCCATCTTCTTCACTTGCTGAATCTGGGCCATGAAGTCGTCGAAGTCGAACTTGTTCTTCTTCATCTTCTCCATCATCTTCTTGGCTTCCTCCTCGTCGATGAGGGCCTGCGCACGCTCAACAAGGCTCACCACATCGCCCATGCCGAGGATGCGGTCGGCCATGCGAGTGGGGTGGAACGCGTCGATGGCTTCCATCTTCTCGCCTGTGCCGATGAATTTGATGGGTTTCGTGACAACGGTGCGGATAGAGAGGGCTGCACCACCACGGGTGTCGCCGTCGAGCTTCGTGAGAACCACACCGTCGAAGTCGAGGCGTTCGTTGAAGGTCTTGGCGGTGTTGACGGCATCCTGACCCGTCATGGCATCAACCACGAAGAGGGTCTCGTCGGGCGACACTGCACGCTTCACAGCTTCTATCTCGCGCATCATGTCCTCGTCGATGGCCAGGCGGCCGGCGGTGTCGATTATCACCACGTCGTAGCCCTTCGACTTCGCCTCCTTGATGGCATTGAGGGCTATCTCAACTACGTTCTTGTTGCCTTCCTCGGTATAGACAGGTACGTCTATCTGGGATGCCACCACGCGCAACTGCTCAATGGCGGCGGGGCGGTAGACGTCGCAGGCCACCAGTAAGGGCTTCTTGTGCTGGCGGGTCTTCAAAAGATTGGCCAACTTGCCACTGAAGGTGGTCTTACCCGAACCCTGAAGGCCGGACATCAGTATCACTGAGGGCTTGCTGGTGAGGCTCAGACCAACGGTCTCGCCACCCATCAGTTCGGCCATCTCGTCGTGAACCAACTTCACCATCAACTGGCCGGGCTTCACGGCGGTAATCACATTCATACCCATGGCTTTACGCTTCACCTCGTCGGTGAAGGACTTCGCCACCTTATAGCTCACATCGGCCTCGATAAGGGCCTTCCGCACGTCTTTAAGGGTCTGGGCTACATTAATTTCGGTGATTTTACCCTCACCCTTGAGGATCTTGAACGAGCGCTCAAGTCTCTCGCTTAAATTCTCAAACATCTGTTATCTTCTTGTTGTTCTGTCGTTGTTTTGTCTTAGAAGGTGCAAATATAGTAAAAAATCTGCTTAACGGAGTGAAAAGCAGATAAAAAATAACTTTTTTGGCTATGTGTGTTCACTGGCACGAGTCCTTTCATGGTGTTGATGAATTTGCCTGTGTGTCATTCGTCCATTGCACAACCAGTGGTAGGTGGTCGCTGCATCCTTTGTGGTATCGCCGACCAATGTAGGTGCGGCGTGGCTGTATGCCGCCATATTTCTCGTCTTCCTCGGTGAGGAACGGGGCATCGATGACCATGGCATGGGCAACCTTAGTGGCGAGCGTCTCGCTGAGCAGCACATGGTCGAGGCTCCGCCAGCGCCCTTGGTGCTTGTAGGTGCCTCCCGCGCCATGGTTGCCACGGGCTTCACGGGTGACGTTGGTCATGCCCTTCTGCCCAAGGAAGACGAGGGCGCTGTCGGTGGCGTAGTCGTTGAAGTCGCCTGCCACGACTATCCTGTCGCCACCAGAAGCACGGATGGAGTCGATGGCGGCGCTCACACGCTCGGCCACACGTAGACGGTAGCCACGTGTGGCTTGCGCACCGGATGCGCGGCTCGGGGAATGGACCACCAGAACATGGAGCGTGTCGTCGCCGAGGGTGAGACCGCTGGCATAGAGAATGTCGCGGGTGGCATGATGACCGGCATCGGGCTCCACACGGAGGGAGTAGTGGCTCAGCATTCGGAAACTGAAGGGTGACCAGACAAGGGCTACGTCGATGCCCCGCTCGTCGGCACTATGGGTCATCACATACTCATAACCGGCACCACGGAGAGGCGAGCGACGGAGTAGGTCGAACATCACGGAGTCGTTCTCCACCTCGGTGAGGGCAAGCATGTCGGGAAGCGACCACGTGGCACTCTCGCCACCGCAGGCAATGAGTGCACGAGAAACGTTGTTCAGCTTCTCCCAGTAACGGCCCTTGCTCCATTTGCGGTCCGACGTGGGCAGGTACTCATAGTCGTTGAAACCCTCGTCGTGGCTGAAATCAAACAGATTCTCACAGTTCAGCTCTACGAAGGTGAACAGGGTGGACAACAGCAGGGTCAGCATAATGATTGATAAAAAACTCCCCTGACGCCAAGCGCCAGAGGAGTCTTCTTATTGAGGGAATGATAACATCTTAGTATTTCGTGTCGAGACGATCCCAAGTGGTTATGTTGGCATCTGCATCTTTGCCTTCCTTGTCCTGACCGCCAAGACCGCCAAAACTATCATCGAGTTCGTCGTCAAGGCTTAACGTCATTGTACCTGCAAAAACCTCTAAGGTAATTGAGCCTAACAATTCGCAAGTGGGAACAGAATATATTTTTTTCATAATAGTGTGCTTGTTTAAGTTATTTCACAATTACCTTCTTGTTGTTCACAATGTACATGCCGGGCTGCAGCTTCTTGGTATCAACATTCTTGCCCAGGTTGACACCGCTGATGGTATACACGTTGTCGTCAATTCTTGTGGAAGTGGTAAGGCCTTCGACTGCTGTGGCGTCGCCGTCAATGTTAACGTTGATATTAATGCCACTTGAGAAGTCGATATTGTTATCCAAGGTGAAGTAAGCCCTGTAACCCTTGATGTTGCTGACACCGGTGGAATACCAGAACTTGTTGCCACTCAAGAAGATGCCGTTCTCAGGAATTAAATGCTTGGAATATACACCATAGAAGTAACCCGTGTTCTTCTTCTTTCCGAATTTAACTCTCTCATTTTCAGAGGCAATGACAGCAGCTTTGTAATGAATTTCTGTCACGTCATCGGCTACACGGATGATGGCAGGTGAATTGGCATAGAGTTCAACGTCGGTCTCGAAGTTCAAATCAACAGAATTATCATCTTTTGAATATTCGTAGGTCGGGTCTGCTGCAATCTCAACAGTAGTGCCGAAAGCATTCTCAATGTCCTCCTCAGGAATGTCGAACGGCAAGCAGATGGTCGACCACTGACCAGCCTTGATGGTGCGCTTCACAATCAGGTCTTGCTCCTCGCCATTGTAAGAATCGATAGGATCACCCTCGTCGTTCTCGTCAAGGATACGGGTAGCACCCTTGTCTACAACCTCATATTCGAAATACATGGGATCCATTGGGCGAATCTCACTCTTGTTGCCGCAGAAGTGAATAGGCATAGGATGATCGGGATTGGTCTCTGAAAACTCCAGATGGGTGATTTCCATCTTATGCTTACCAAGCTCTGCATCCTCAGCAACTGTAAAATAGAGGTCAATCAAGTGAACCTTCTCACCCTGTGGCAGGGCTATGTCCTGAAGGTTCCATACTGCTAAAGTGACAATGGGAACTCCCGTGCCATCTTCATCCTTGGCACCTGTGCTCACTTTAATTTCCGGCTCTTCAAGGTCATCGCGCCACGGCATCACGTTTTCAACATCATCATCCTTGTTGCCTTTAAAAATCAAGCCAGGAAGGGAAGCCTGAGTGCATTCGAACTGCATGGCACGGTACTCTCTGTCGACGGAAGTGTAATAGATGGAAATTCTTCCCGTCATACCACGCTCGAAGGGTTCTGCTTCAAGGATGAACTTGTCGTTAGGAAGCTCAAAGTAGCCTGCATCGCTTGACCATACGGGCGTTTGTGCCTTGGCCATGCCTGCACAGCCAAGAACCAATAGTGTGATAAGTAATAATTTTTGTTTCATATCATTTGATTTTAATGTTTTATGGTCAACACTTTTATACTTTTTTCTCGATTTTTTTAGGATATTGATAGGTTTTAAGCTGGAGGCGGGTAACCCCTGGCTATTCTTACGGTGCAAATATAGCAATTTTTTTTGCTTCCACCATTTTTTTTCGCGTTTTTTTTTAGTTTTACCCCAAAATTTTACAAAATCGGCATATTTAAGGTTTTTTAATACATCGGATTCCTACAATCCGATGTCTCTGCCCACATTGTTCCGGATTTTGGTCAGGTAGGCTTTCATGCCATCGGCATCTTTGTTGTCGATAATCTGAAGCAGTTCCTTCAGTTCAGTTCTGATTTGCGCCACCTGGTCGCTGGTGTAAGGATTGAAGAGGATTTCCTGCAATAGGTAGTCGTCCTCGGTGAGAACACCTTTGGCGATGCGCATGTGACGCTTGAAGGTGGTGCCAGGGGCATCCTGGTGCTTCATCACGGCTGCAAAGACGAAGGTGCTCACGAAGGGGATGCTCAGCGAGTAGGCCACCGTGCGGTCGTGCTCCTCAAACGTGTATTCATAGATGTTGAGCCCTAAACGGCTGTAGAGATCCTTGAAAAAGATGCGCCCCATGTAGTCGCCCTCGCTGATGATGATGGCGTTCTCCTCATGCAACTGCTGAAGGTTGGCGAATGTGGGGCCAAACATCGGGTGGGTGGAGACGTATCGGTGACCACAGTGCTCATAATACTCCTTGAGCCCTGTCTTCACCGATGCGATGTCGCTGATGATGCAGTCGGAGGGGAGGTGAGGAAGCACCTCGTCGAATGCGGGGATGGTGTATTTCACCGTTACTGCGTTAATCACAAGCTCGGGCTTGAATGACTCGATTTCCTCGAGCGTGGTGAAGCGCTGCGTGTTGTACGTGAAGCGAAGGCGGCGGGGGTCTTTCTCATATACCGCCATCTCATGGTCGAAACTCAGCAGGTCGAGGAAGAAACTACCCATCTTGCCTGCTCCCATTACAAGTATTCTCATATTCCTGTCTTGTCTGTCGTCTTTTATGCGGCCTCATACAGCCGTTATGTATGATTTTTTACCATTCGTTTTTAGCAGCTTCAGCTTCTAATACTCGCATCACTGATTGAGTATTTCCATCTGCTGGCGCACACTCTCCTCATGAACGCTCTCGAAGACTTTTTTCACGAATTCGCTGTCCATGCCGCAGAGGGAGCCCTGGGCACCGCGCTTGTCGAGTATCTCGCCGTAACGGGTAGGCTGGAGAACGGTCATGTTGTGCTCCTTCTTGTATTGTCCTATCTCACGGCACACGCGCATTCGTTTGGCAAGAAGGTTCATCAGCTGGTTGTCGAGCTCGTCAATCTGCTGGCGGAGCTCATGGATGCCCTCTGTGGTGACTTTCTCGTCGCGGATGACCAGCAACGAGAGGATGTAGTCGAGCACGTCGGGAGTGACTTGCTGCTTGGCGTCGCTCCAAGCGCTGTCGGGGTCGCAGTGCGACTCGACGAGAAGACCGTCGAAACCGAGGTCCATCGACTGCTGGCAGAGCGGGGCGATGAGCTCGCGGCGACCACCGATGTGGCTCGGGTCGCAGATGATGGGCAAGGACGGGATGCGGCGGCGAAGCTCGATAGGTATCTGCCACATCGGAAGATTGCGGTAGATTTTCTTGTCGTAGCTGGAGAAGCCGCGGTGGATGGCGGCAAGACGGGTGACGCCGGCCTGGTTGATGCGCTCCAGGGCTCCAATCCACAACTCAAGGTCGGGGTTGACGGGGTTCTTTACCAGCACGGGGCACTCGATGCCGCGCATCGCGTCGGCAAGGGCCTGCATGGCGAAGGGATTCGCAGTGGTGCGGGCACCTATCCAAAGGATGTCGATGCCATAACGCATGGCTATCTCAACATGTTCGGGCGTCGCCACCTCGGTGGCAACAAGCATGCCTGTCTCCTCCTTCACGCGCTTGAGCCAGGGCATGGCTTTCTCGCCGTGCCCCTCGAAGCCGCCGGGCTTCGTGCGCGGCTTCCACGCACCGGCACGGAACATGTGGCAGCCCTTGTGGGCCAACTGAAGGGCGGTGGTCATCACTTGCTCCTCGCTCTCGGCTGAGCAGGGGCCGGCAATGACGATGGGGCGCTCATTGTCGCTCGGTAAATGCAATGGTTGTAACTTGATTTCCATTTTCTTATGCTTTATTGATTTCTTATGCTTTGGATGGGGTCACATATTGTCAGAATGAATAGGACATTCCTTTCCTGATTGGAGATGCCAGGATTTAGGGGTTTGACGGATGGGGCTGGGCCAGCATCTGCTTGATGCGCTCAAGGGCCTGGCGCATCTTCTCCTCCTTGGCACACAGAGAAATGCGGATGTAACGGGCACCATTGGCGCCGAAGATGAAGCCCGGAGTGATGAACACACGAGCCTCGTGGAGCACTCGCTCGGTAAGCTGCTCCACATCGTCGTAGCTGTCGGGAATCTTGCCCCACACGAACATGCCCACCTGTTTCGGGTCGTAGAAACAGCCTAAGGTGCGCATGATTTCCTCGGCGATGGCACGGCGGCGGGCATAGGTCGCGATGTTGGCCTCATGGTGCCACTCGGCGCTGTTGTCATAGGCCGATGCGGCGGCGAGCTGGATGCCACGGAACGTGCCGCTGTCGATGTTGCTCTTCACCTTGAGAATCCAAGATATCCACTGGGCGTTGGTGGCACACAGGCCCACACGCCATCCGGGCATGTTGTGGCTCTTGCTCATCGAGTTGAACTC